>JAJQBR010000010.1 GCA_021203185.1 Clostridiales bacterium | reverse complement strand
CGTCCCCGCCAGGGACGGGGCGCAGGGCGAGGCCGTGCAGCGGAAGTTTTTACGAAAAGAGGGATGGTGAACCTATGGCAGCGATCCTCAGCGTAGCCCAGCAGTGCCTGGGATACATCAAAACCATCCAAATCACAGACCTGATCGACATCGGCATCCTGGCTTATGTAATCTATCACCTGCTCCAGCTGGCCCGGAACTCCAACGCCGGGCAGGTTCTGCGGGGCATCGCTTTTTTGTTCGTCCTCATGTGGGTGTCCAGCCTGCTGAACCTCCATGTGGTCAGCTATCTGCTGAGCAATGCTCTGGAACTGGGCTTTTTGGCGCTGGTGGTGGTGTTCCAGCCGGAAATCCGCCACTTTCTGGAGCAGATGGGAACCAGGGGCCTTTCCACCATGTTCAGCCGGGGGGATACCCGGCTGGACTACGCCGATGAGACGGAGGCGGCCATCAACGAGCTGGTGGACGCCTATACCACCATGTCCAAAAACAAGGTGGGCGCGCTGACCGTCTTTGAGCGGGACAGCATCCTGGACGACTGCATTAAAAGCGGCACCGCTCTGAACGCGGAGGTCAATTCCGAGCTGCTGAAAAACATCTTCTGGCCCAAGGCCCCCCTCCACGACGGGGCGGTCATCATCCGCGGCGGACGCATCGTCGGGGGAGGCTGTGTGCTGCCCCTGTCCAGCAACACCAGCATCAGCCGGGAGCTGGGTACCCGCCACCGGGCGGGCATCGGCGTCACCGAACACACCGACGCGGTGGTGGCCATCGTGTCCGAGGAGACAGGCTCCATCTCCGTGGCCGTGGGCGGCTCCCTCAAGCGCCACCTGGCCCCGGAGACCCTGCGTCGGCTGCTGCGCAATGAGCTGCTGCCCCAGGCGCTGGACGAGGAGGAGGGTTCCCTCAACTGGAAGGGGCTGCTCCACAGCCTGAACTCCCTGCGCCTGACCGACCTGGTGCGGCACAGGAAGGAGGAGGATTCCGACCATGCTGAATAAACTCAGGCACATCAACCTCGTTTATGTCCTGGCGGCCATCATCTGCGCTATCCTCTGCTGGCTCTATGTGGACGTGACGGTGGAACCCGACACGCGGGTCACCATCCGCAACATCCCCGTCACCTTCGTGGGGGAGGAGGCTCTGGAGGAGGAGGGGCTGATGATTACCGACGGCGGCGACGCCACCGTTTCTCTGACGCTGGCAGGTACCCGCACGGTGGTCTCCCAGCTGAAACGAAGCAACATCACCATCACCGTGGATCTGACCGCTCAGGTCACGGAGGCTGGAACACAGTCCCTGAGCTACACCGTCTCCTATCCCAATACCATCAATCTGTCCAGCGTAAAGATCCGTTCCCGCAGCGTTTCCTCCATCGAGGTGACGGTGGTTCAGATGGGCAATAAAACCGTCAGCGTGGCGGGCAGCTTCACCGGCTCGGTGGCGGAGGGCTATTTATACGATACCAATGCCTTTTCCTTTGACGTGACGGAGATCACCGTCACCGGAGAGAAATCTCAGGTGGAGCAGGTGGATCACGCCGTGGCTACCCTGACGGAGCAGAACCTCTCCGAGACCTGGACCGGCGCCCTGGCCCTGACCCTGGTGGACGCCGACGGCAACGAAATCGACCAGGAGGGACTGACTTTGAGTCAGACCGAGGTACAGGCCACCTTCCCGGTGTCGCTGGTGAAGGAAATTTCTCTGGCCGTGACCATCGTGGAGGGCGGCGGCGCCACCGAGGACGACGTAACCTATACCATCTCCCCGGAGACGTTGAAGGTCTCCGGCACCCAGGAGGACCTGGACGGGCTGGATACCTTTAGCGTCGGCACCATCGACCTGTCTCAGGTGGTGACGTCGGAGCGGCAGAGCTTCTCCATCGACCTGCCGGAGGGCATATCCAACGTCAGCGGCACCACGGTGGCCACGGTGACGCTGACCATCGACAGCAGCCTGACCACCACCAAAGTGACCACCGCCAACATTCAGCTGGTCAACCAGGCGGAGGATGTCACCGCCGCGCTGGTGACGGAGAGCCTGGATGTGCGCATCCGAGGCGACAAGGACACCATGGCCCTGCTGGTGGAAGAGGACGTGGTGGTGGAGGTGGACATGAGCGACGTCTCCGCCGAGGTGACGGGGACCGTCACCCTGCCCGCTACGGTCAAGGTGACGGGAATGTCCGACGTGGGCGCGGTAGGCGACTACGAAGTGACGGTGGAGCTGGGCTGATGTTCGGTTATGTCCTGCCCCTCCGGGAAGAATTAAAGGTGAAGGACTGGGAACGCTATCGAGCGGTCTACTGCGGCCTGTGCCACACTATGGGCAGGCAGTGCGGCCAGCTTTCCCGGCTGCTGTTGAGCTATGACTTTACGTTTTTGGGCCTGCTGCTGGGGGCGGGCGGCGACCGGCACAACTGCCGCTGCGTGGCGGCCCCCTGCCGGGGGCGCAGCTGCTGCGCCAACAGTCCGGCGCTGGAGCTGGCGGCGGACGAGTGCATGATTTTGACCTGGTGGAAATTTCAGGATCAGATTCAGGATGAGTCCCTTTGGAAAGGGTTGGGCGCAAGATTCCTCTCGCGGCTGTTCCGACGGGCTTACCGCAGAGCGGCCTGCCGCAGACCGGATTTTGACCGGCTGACGGCCAGCCAGTTGGACGCGCTGCACCGGCTGGAGGAAGAACGGCGTCCTTCGCTGGACCGTCCGGCGGACGCCTTCGCCAAAATTTTGGCCGGGGCGATTCCCCCCACCGGCGATTTGTGCCAGGACCGGGCCACAGAGCAGCTGCTCTACCACGTGGGCCGGTGGATCTATCTGACTGACGCCTGGGACGATCTGGAAGAAGATTTGGCGCAGGGCAGCTATAACCCCGTCCTGCTCCGCTATGGGCTGGACAAGGCCCCCGACCCCGAGGGGCCGGAGGGCCAGCAGCTGCGCTTGACGCTGACCCACTCCGTCAACCTGGCGCTGTCCGCCCTTCCACTGCTGGAGGAGACGGAAAATACCCCCATTTTGGAAAATATTTTATGGGGCGGACTGCCCCTGGTGCAGCGGCTTGTCCTCAGCGGCAAGTGGAAACAACAAAAACGACTACTACGGGAGAGACAAAAGAGATGAACGATCCTTACAGCGTATTAGGCATCGAACCCACCGCCACCGACAGCGAGGTCAAGCAGGCGTACCGCCAGCTGGCCCGAAAGTACCACCCGGACAACTACCAGAACAATCCCCTGGCGGACCTGGCCGAGGAGAAGATGAAGGAAATCAACGAAGCCTACGACCAGATCACCAAAATGCGGGCCGGGACCTACCAGCCGGGCAGCGGCAGTCAGGGGTCGCAGAGCTACCAGCAGAGCTACCAGCAGGGGTATCAGCAGAGCTATCAGCAGAATTACGGCTACAGCGGCGGCGGGCTTTACAACGACGTGCGTACCGCCATCAACTCCAACGACCTGGACCGGGCCGCCCAGATGCTGAACCAGAAGCCACAGACCGCTGAGTGGTACTTCTGCCAGGGCAGCATTGCCTACCGGCGGGGGTGGCTGGACGAGGCCCGCGCCGACTACCAGCAGGCGGTGTCGATGGACCCCAGCAACGGCGAATACCGGCAGGCGCTGAACATGATGCAGAACGCAGGCCCCATGTACCGCAACACAGGCGCGGGCATGGGCATGGACATGATGGACTGCTGCACCGCCCTGATGTGCCTGAACTGCCTGTGCGGGGGCCGCTGAGGTGGCGGAACGCCGCCGCCGACTGCGGCAAATGGCGCTGTGCGCCATGCTCAGTGCTGTGACATTGGTGCTGCTGCTCATCGCCTGCTTTCTGCCCTCCGGACGGATGGGCCTCTCCGCCATCAGCGGCCTCGCCGTGGCTGTTGGCGGTGTGCGCCGTGGGCTACGGCGGCGGATTGAGCTGCTACGTGGTCAGCGGCGTACTGGGCCTCCTGCTGTTCCCCAGCAAGGAGGTGGCGGTCTATTACTGCCTGTGCTTCGGCATTTACCCGGTGGTCAAGGCGTGGATTGAGAAAAGGAAAAATCTGGTGTTGGAGTGGATGCTCAAGCTGGCGGCGGGCAACGTGCTGATGCTGGCGGTCTACTGGGTGCTGCAAAAGCTGCTGCAAATCACCCTGACCTTCCGGGGAGTTGGCTCCTGGGCGCTGCTGGCGGTGGGGAACGTGGTCTTTGTGTGCTACGACATCGCCTTTTCCCAAATCATGACCTATGTACAGCGGCGGTTGCTGCCGGTGCTGCGCCAGGCGAAATTCATTTGAATCTCTTTACAGTCCGCGAGAAGTTTGGTATAATAAAAATTGGTTATCCCTTTTGCTCAGCCTTATGAGCATTTTAGCTATTAGCTATTAGCTTTTAGCCATTAGCTTTGTGGTTCTTGGCATTACGTGCTACGTTTACCGTTTGTATGACTTTACAAACGAGAGGTTTCGCTCTCAGCTTCCTTTTTAGCTGTTTGCTTTAAACTGGTAGTGCCTGACTAACAGCTAACAGCTAACGGCTAATAGCTTATCAAAACGCGGCTGATTTAAAGGAATAGTTAGCTAATAAATTCTCTGTGAACGTCTGAACAACAAGGAGTGACCTTTTTGCTGAAAAGTATGACCGGCTATGGCCGTGGTGAGACGCTGGGGAACGGCAGGTCTTACCTGGTGGAGGTGCGCAGCGTCAACAACCGCTATCTGGACTGCACCGTCCGCATCCCCCGCATCTACACCTGCGCCGAGGACGGCATCACCCAGCGGGTGAAGCGCACCATCACAAGGGGCAAGGTGGATGTGTTCGTCACCATCGAGACCACCACCGCCGAGGCCGTCTCCGTCACCCTGAACGAATCCGTAGCGGCCAGCTACCTGCGGGCGCTGGAGACCATGTCGGCCAAGTTTGGCCTGAACGACGCCGTCTCCACCGAGCTGCTGTCCCGGTTCCCCGATGTGTTCCGGGTGGAAAAGGTGCCGGAGGACCTGGACGAGCTGACAAAAGAGGTTCACCGCGCGACGGATCTGGCTCTGGTGGATTTCGACGCCATGCGGTCCCGGGAGGGCCAAAAGCTGCTGGACGACCTCTCCGGGCGGCTGGACACCCTGGAGCAGTACACCCTCCAGGTGGAGGAGCGAGGCCCCGAACGGGTGGCCGAGTACCGGGCCAAACTCACCGCCCGTATCCAGGAGGTGCTGGAGGATCGGCAGCTGGATGAGAGCCGCATTTTGACCGAGGCCGCCGTCTTTGCCGATAAAGTCGCCGTGGACGAGGAGACCGTCCGCCTCCACAGCCACATCGCCCAGTTCCGGGCCATGCTGGCCGGGGGCAGCCCCATCGGGCGGAAGCTGGACTTCCTGGTGCAGGAGATGAACCGGGAGACCAACACCATCGGCTCCAAGGCCAACGACTTGGAGATGTCCACGCTGGTGGTGGATATGAAGGCCGAGCTGGAGAAGATTCGGGAACAGATTCAGAACGTAGAGTGAGCTTTTAGCTATTAGCCATTAGCTGTTAGCTGTTAGTCAGGCACCGCTGGACAATAGCGTAGAGCGAACCGTTAAGAACGGCCAAGCTAACAGCTAAAAGCCAAGAGCTAAGAGCTATACAAGGGGGGATACGCTTGCAGCTTTTAAACATCGGATTCGGCAGCATGGTCTCCGCCGAGCGGCTGCTGGCGGTGGTCAGCCCGGACTCCGCCCCCATCAAGCGCATTGTGCAGGAGGGCAAGGAGCGGGGTACCGCCATCGACGCCACCTATGGCCGCAAAACCAAAGCGGTGCTGATTATGGACTCCGACCACATTGTTCTCTCCGCCCTGACGCCGGAGGTGCTGGCCGCCCGGCTGACCGGAGAGGAACCTGCTGCCGGGAAGGAAGAGAGAGATGGATAAAGCCAAACAGAGACGGGTTATTGTCATCGCCGGTCCCTCCGGGGTGGGCAAGGGTACTGTCATCAAAGAACTGAAGAAGCTGCGGGACTTTCGCATCTCCGTCTCCCACACCACCCGGAACATTCGCCCCGGCGAAAAAGACGGTGTCAGCTACCACTTCGTCACACGGGAACAGTTCCGGGCGCTGGTGGATGAAGGTCTTATGCTGGAGACCACCTGCTATCAGGGAAACTATTACGGCACCTCCCGCACCGCCGTGGAGAAAGTGCTGGCCCAGGGACAGGACGTGGTGCTGGACATCGAAGTGGAGGGCGCGAAAAACGTCCGTCGGCTCTATCCCGACGCCATCGAGTTTTTCCTGCTGCCGCCCTCTATGGCTGTGCTGGAGCGCCGTCTCCGGGGCCGTAACAGCGGTGAGGACGAGCGGACGATACAGGGCCGCCTGGCACGGGCCAGGGAGGAGATCGCCTGCGCCCCGGAGTTTGACTACATCGTGGTCAACGATACCGACAGGGAGGCGCAGACGGCGGCGGACATCGACGCCTGCCTCAAGGCCCACGACTTCCGGGCTTCGGAGCGCTCTCCCCTGGTGGAGCGCCTGCTGGCCGGGGAAAACATAACTTTGTAGGTATTATTATCTGATTTGATTATCCCTTTGAATCAGCCGCTTTGTGATAAGCTATTAGCCGTTAGCTGTTAGCTGTTAGTCAGGCGCTTCCAGTCTAAAGCGAACAGCTAAAAAGGAAGCTGGGAGCAAAATCATCCGTTTGCAAAGTAATGCAAACTGTAAGCGTAGGGTGTAATGCCAAGAACCACAAAGCTAATAGCTAAGGGCTAAGAGCTAATAGCTAAAATGTCCAAAAGACTGAGTAAAAGGGATAACCAGTTTATCTATTTTCTGGAAGGATGGTCTGTTCGATATGATTCTTTATCCCATGAACGAGCTGTTGACCAATGTGGAGAGCCGTTACGAGTTGGTGAACCTGGTGGCGCACCGGGCGCGGGAGCTTTCCGAGGAAGCGGAGGAGGCCGAAGAACCCCTGGAGGAAAAGCCGGTCACCATCGCCCTGAACGAGGCTCGCGCCGGGACCCTGGTTCCCAAAGAAAAGGAAGAATAATCACTTCTACCCCGTAGGCAAGCGGCGGCGTGCGCCGCCGTTTGCCTTTGTTTGTATTTGAGTGGCTGTTAGCCCTTAGGGAACCTCTGATTAAATAACTCCCGGCGTCTGGACGGCATATTTCGTGCAACTCTTCGTTGTAAAATCTTGAAATCCACAAAGGATTCCTGCGATTTTACGCCTCGATTTGCGCAAAATCTGCTCGCCCAGCCATCCAAGGCCATTTAATCAGAGCTTCCTTAGCTTTTAGCTATTAGCCAGGATAGTGTTTGCTGCTTCATCAGTGGTTTTTTCCCAGAATAGTACAAGTTTTCCACAAAGAACTGCCGTTCTGCAACTGACCACCCCCTTGCCTCCCCTGAAAGGGCAGGGAGGGGCAAAGCCCCGGAAGTGCCGCTTGACGGCGGAGGGGGACCATGCGAAGCATGGTGGAGGGGTTTCCTACTGACGCGGCTGGTGCAAGAGGACAACCTCGAAAACCAGCAGTTGCTAACTAACGGCTAACAGCTAACAGCTCACATGGAGGAACCCAATTGGAGTCGGTTTACTATGGACAGGTGGCGGTCTCCGCCGCCACCTACGCCATCGACAAGCCCTATACCTACCTGTTTCCCTGCGAAATGGCCCAGCGCGCCGAGCCGGGGATGCGGGTGCTGGTTCCCTTTTCCCAGGGCAACCAACTCACCGAGGGGGTCGTCCTCTCCCTGTGGGAGGGGGAGCGCATCCCTAACATCAAGTCGGTGCGGGTCCTGCTGGACGAGCAGCCCGTCCTCAGCCCGGAGGCCCTCAAGCTGGCCCTCTGGATGCGGGACCGATACTTTTGCACCGTCTACACGGCGGCGAAGGCCATGCTCCCCGCCGGGCTGTACTACGCCGCCCGCGATACGTTCTCCCTGGCGGAGGGGGTTTCCCCGGAGGATGCGTCGGCCCAGGTGAAACACGCGCCGCTCCAGTCCCTGGTGCTGGAGGTTCTCCGCCGCCAGGGCGGGCAGGCCACCCGGGAGCAGATTTACAGGGCCTTTGGAGACAAAAGCCCCGCCGGGGCGCTGAAAGCGCTGACGGAAAAGGGCCTCCTCACCGTCTCCTCCAGCGTCTCCCGCAACGTGGGAGACAAAACGGAACAGGTGGCCTACCTGACCGTTCCTCTGGAGGAAGCGCTGTCCCAGATTGGCAAGGGGGCCAAGGCCCAGCGCTCTGTCCTCCAGCTGCTGGGGCAGGTGGGCAGCGCCTCCCTGAAAGACATCCATTATTTCACCGGCGCCGCCGCCCAGACCGTCCGCGTTCTGGAAAAGAAGGGGCTTGTGGCCCTCTACAAGCGGGAGGTCTACCGCCGCCCGGAATCCAACCAAGCGCCACAGGCGGAGCCGCCGGTGCTGAACGATGAGCAGCAGACCGCTTACGAGGGCATTTCCGCCTTGCTGAACCAACGAAAACCCGCCTGCGCCCTGCTCTACGGCGTCACCGGCAGCGGCAAGACCCAGGTGTATATCCAACTCATCCACAAAGTCATCGGGGAGGGGCGCACCGCCCTGGTGCTGGTGCCGGAGATTGCCCTGACCCCCCAGCTGCTCCACCACTTCGAGGCCCAGTTTGGCCGCCAGGTGGCCATTTTGCACAGCTCTCTCTCCGCCGGGGCCAGATATGACGAGTGGAAACGGGCCAAAAACGGCGATGCCAAAGTGGTGATAGGCACCCGCTCGGCAGTGTTCGCCCCGCTGGAGAAGCTGGGCCTCATCGTGCTGGATGAGGAGCAGGAGAACAGTTATCAGTCGGGGCAAAGCCCCCGTTACCACGCCAGAGACGTGGCCAAGTACCGCAGCGCCCAATCCGGTGCGGTGCTGGTGCTGGGGTCCGCCACCCCCAGCGTGGAAAGTATGTATCTGGCCCAAAAGGGCGTGTATCACCTGTTCCGGCTGAAAAATCGCTTTAACGCCCAGTCCATGCCCCAGGTGAACATCGTGGATATGCGCCAGGAGCTGCGGGGCGGCAACCTGTCCTGTCTCAGCGGACCTCTCCGCTCGGAGCTGCGGGAGAATCTGAACCGGGGAGAGCAGACGGTGCTGTTCCTGAACCGCCGGGGTACCAGCCGGATGGTGGTCTGCGGCGAGTGCGGCGCCACGCCGGAGTGTCCCCACTGCTCGGTGAAGCTGACCTACCACAAGGATAACCACCGGTTGATGTGCCACTACTGCGGCTACTCCCAGGAGATGGTTCCCGTCTGCCCGGATTGCGGCGGCGAGCTGTACTTCGTGGACGCAGGCGTCCAGATGGTGCAGGAGCAGCTGGAGGCGGCGTTCCCCGGTGTGGAGGTGCTGCGGATGGATGCGGACGCCGTCTCCGCCGCCCACAACCACGAGGACATCCTCAGCCGTTTTCAACAGAAAAAAATCCCCATCCTGCTGGGTACCCAGATGGTGGCCAAGGGGCTGGACTTCGAGAACGTCACGCTGGTGGGGGTGCTGGACGCCGACCAGGGGCTGTACGTCAGCAGCTACCGGGCCGGGGAGCGCACCTTCTCCCTGCTGACCCAGGTGGTGGGCCGGGCCGGACGGGGCAGTCGGGCCGGGCGCGCCGTCATTCAGACCTTCACCCCAAAGAACGACATCATCACCTGTGCCGCCCGGCAGGACTACGACGCTTTTTACGAGAGCGAGATTCTGCTGCGGGAGAGCCGCCAGACCCCGCCGGTGCGGGACCTGTACCAACTGACGGTCAGCGGCCCTCTGGAACATCACGTTTTACAGAGCGCTCATCGGCTGCGAACGGCGCTCCAGTCCTGGCAGAGCAGCAGGGAGATGGCGCAGCACCCCTTTTCCCTCTATGGCCCGGCGGAGGCCCCAGTGCTGCGGGTGATGGGCCGCTACCGCTATCGGCTGACGGTGGTGTGTAAAGACCATAAAAAAATACGGGAGATGCTGGCCTTCTTGCTCAAAGCGTTCCAACAGGACAAGTTCAACAAGGGCATCGGCGTCTCCGTGGAGCGCAATCCGATGGATTGAGTTCAGCTAATAGCTCATCAACGGAAAGGATATAATAGTATGATTCGTGACATCGTAGAAAAAGGCGACCCCATTTTGAGCAAAAAATGCCACCCCGTCACCCGGTTCGACAAAAAGCTGGGCCGGATGCTGGACGATCTGCGGGAAACCCTGCTGGAATCCGGCGGGGTGGGACTGGCCGCGCCGCAAATCGGCATCTGCCGCCGGATGGTGGTGGTTATGAACGCCAAAGAGGAAATTATCGAACTGGTGAACCCGGAAATCATCTCCACAGACGGAGAACAGACCGGCTACGAGGGCTGTCTCTCCCTGCCCGGGATGTACGGGGAGATCACCCGTCCCATGACGGTACGGGTCAAGGCCCAGAACCGCCAGGGGGAGTGGTTCGAGGTGGAGGACACTGAGCTGACCGCCCGGTGCTTCTGCCACGAAATCGACCACCTGGACGGCCATATGTTTGACGAGCTGTGCGACCGGCTTTACACCAGCGAGGAGCTGGACGCGATGGAGGCCGAAAAAGAGGCCCAGGCCGAGGAGCAGGAGAAGCAATGAAAATCGTCTTTATGGGAACCCCGGACTTCGCCGTGCCGTCGCTGAACCGGCTGCTGGCCGACGGCCATCAGCTGGCCGCGGTCTACACCAACCCGGATAAGCCCAAGAACCGGGGCATGAAGCTGACACCCAGCCCGGTCAAAGTCGCCGCGCTGGAGGCAAACGTGCCGGTCGTCCAACCCCGCTCCCTCCGGGACGAGGGGGTGCTGGAGGAATTGGCCGCTTTGGAGCCGGATTTGATTGTCGTGGCCGCCTACGGCAAGCTGCTGCCCGATCCGGTGCTGGCGCTGCCCAAATATGGCTGCATCAACGTCCACTCCTCCCTGCTGCCCAAGTATCGGGGGGCGGCCCCCATCAACTGGGCCATCCTCAACGGGGAGCGGGAGACCGGCGTCACCATCATGTATATGGCTCACGCCCTGGACGCGGGGGACATCATCGCCCAAGCTGCCACCCCAATCGGGCCGGAGGAGGACGCCGCCGCTCTCACCGCCCGCCTGGCGGACTTGGGGGCCGGGCTGCTATCCCAAACGGTGAAAGACATCGCCGCCGGAACCGCCGAGCGCACCCCCCAGGACGAGGCACAGCACACCTACGCCCCCATGCTCAGCCGGGAGCTAAGTCCCATCGACTGGAACCGGACGGCGGAGGAAATTCACAACCAGATCCGGGGTCTTGTCCCCTGGCCCGCCGCCACCTTCGACCTGGAGGGCAAGCCCTTCAAAGCCTATGCCTCCGCCGTGGGGCCGGAGACCGCTCAGGCCGCGCCCGGTACACTGCTGGGCGGCGACAGGGACGGCATCCGCTTCGCCTGCGGCGGCGGAACGGTGCTGCGCATCACGGAATTGCAGGCTCCCGGCAAAAAGCGGATGAAAGCCGCCGATTTTCTGAGAGGACACAAGATTTGAACCAGTTTTCTGATTTTCCCGGCGGAGAGGGCCTCCGTCTATGAGCAGCCAGCCGAAAAACGCCAGAGAGACCGCCTTCTACGTGTTGGAACGGGCTAAGAGCGGCGCCTGGTCGGACAGCGCTCTGAAAAGCGCCATCCGCTCCAATGACCTGTCCCCACGGGACAGCGCCCTTTGCAGCCGCATTTGCTACGGCGTCCAGCAGAACCAGCTGCTGCTGGACTACTGGATCGCCTGTTTTTCCCGTGTGCCGGTGGAGAAGCTGGAAAGCGCCGTCCTGACGGCGCTGCGGATGGGGCTGTGCCAAATCGCCCTGATGGACCGGGTGCCGGAGCGGGCGGCGGTCAACGAGGCGGTGGAGCTGGTGAAGCGGAGCAGCCGCAACCCCAACTCCAGCCGCCTGACCAACGGGATTTTGCGGGCCTTTTGCCGACGGGAGGGCGACTGGCCACAGGCCCCCTCCCTCTCCGTCCAGTACAGCCACCCCCAGTGGCTGGTGAACGCCCTCGCCGCCGAATTAGAGGGCGGGGATGTGGAACCCCTGCTGGCGGCGGACAACAGCCAGCCGCCCACCACCGTCCAGGTGAACACCCTGCGCACCACCACCGAACAGCTTGCCAACGATTTGGCGGAGCGGGGCGTTGGGGTGCGGCTGCACCCCTGGCTGCCGGACTGCCTGGAGCTGACCGGCACCGGCGACCTGGAGGAGCTGCCCCAGTTCCGGGCGGGGGACTTCACCGTGCAGGACGCCGCCGCAAAGCTGGCGGTGCTGGCGGCGGATCCCAAACCGGGGGACCGGGTGCTGGACGCCTGCGCCGCGCCAGGGGGCAAGAGCTTCGCCGCCGCCGTGCAAATGCAGAACCGGGGGGAACTGTTCTCCTGCGACATCCAGCCCAAAAAGGTGCAGCTCATCCGGGACGGGGCCAGACGGCTGGGCATCTCCATCCTGACGGCGGAGGTGCGCAATGGCAAGGCGTTCTACGAGGACTGCGGGTCGGGGTACGACCTGGTGATGGCCGACGTACCCTGCTCCGGGCTGGGCATCATCCGCAAAAAGCCCGACATCCGGTACAAAAACCCCGACTCTCTGGGGAATCTGCCTGCCATCCAGCGGGACATTCTGGACAACGTCTCCCGGTACGTGAAACCCGGCGGGACGCTGCTCTATGCCACCTGCACGGTGCTGCACCGGGAGAACCGGGACGTGGTGGAGGCTTTTTTGGAAAACCATCCGGCGTTCCGGCTGGAGCCGTTTCATCTCCCCGGCCCGGTGGGGGAGGTACAAGAGGGCATGGTCACTCTCTGGCCCCACATCCACGGTACAGACGGGTTTTTTATGGCAAAACTGAGGAAAGAACATGACTGACATCAAATCCATGAGCCGAGCGGAGCTGGCAGCCTTTTTGGAAAGGCTGGGTCAGCCCCGGTTCCGGGAAAAGCAGGTGTTCCAGTGGCTCCACCGGGGAGTGGAGAGTTTCAACGAGATGAGCAATCTCCCCAAGTCCCTCCGGGAGCAGCTAAAGGAAACCTGCGCCCTGACCGCCCCCCAGATTGCCCGAAAGCAGGTCTCGAAAATCGACGGCACCATCAAATATCTCTGGGAGCTTTCCGACGGAAACTGTGTGGAATCGGTATTGATGCGCTACAAACATGGCAATACTATCTGTGTGTCCTCCGAGGTGGGGTGTCTGATGGGCTGCGCCTTCTGCGCCTCCACCCTGGGCGGGCTGGTGCGGCGGCTCACTCCGGCGGAGATCCTCGACCAGGTGATTTTTACACAGAAGGACTCCGGCCTGCCCATCTCCAACATCGTGATGATGGGCATTGGCGAACCCCTGGACAACTACGACAACGTCATGCGGTTCCTCACTCTCGTCAACGACCCGGAGGGGCTGAACATCGGGATGCGGCACATCTCCCTCTCCACCTGCGGTTTGGTGGAGAAAATCGACCGGCTGGCGGAGGAACAGTTGCAGCTGACCCTCTCCGTCTCCCTCCACGCGCCGGACGACGCCACCCGCTCCCGGCTGATGCCGGTGAACCGGGCTGTGGGGGTGGAACGGTTGATGGAGAGCTGCCGCCGGTATTTCGGCAAGACCGGGCGGCGCATTTCCTACGAATACGCCATGGTGGACGGCGTCAACGACAGCGACTGGCAGGCCGACCGGCTGGCCGCGCTGCTGAAGGGACAGAGCGCTCACGTGAACCTGATCCCGCTGAACAACGTGGAGGAAAGCCCGCTGAAGCCCAGTCGGCGGGTGGCCGCCTTCCAGAAGCGGCTGGAGGGCCACGGCGTCACCTGCACCGTCCGGCGGAAGCTGGGCGGGGACATCGACGCCTCCTGCGGCCAGCTGCGGCGCAAGGCAATGGGCGCGGCACATTTTAGCTCTTAGCTCTTAGCTTTTAGCTGTTGGCTTTGTGGTGCTTAACGATTTGCTCTACGCTCTGGGGTCACCGCACAAAACAAACCGCTGACAACGAACTGATATTTTGCGCTGCTCACTTTAGACTGGTAGTACCTGACTAACAGCTAACGGCTAATAGCTTATCACAACGCGGCTGATTCAAAGGGATATACTCTAAGACATTGAAAGCATACAGGGAGGGTGAGAGAGATGGACATATGGGGCATCACTGACCGGGGCAAGGTGCGCCGACAAAACCAGGACGCCTTTTACAAATGGACCAACGGGACGCTGGCGTTTGGCGTGGTCTGCGACGGCATGGGCGGCGCGCGCTCCGGCAACGTGGCCAGCGCAATGGCGGCCCAGCGCTTCGCACAGGTACTCAGCGCCGGTGTGGGGACGCCGGAGGAGCGACTGACCCTGGCGGCGGCGGTGGCCAACGACGCGGTGTACCACCGGGCCACGCAGGACATCAATTGCCGGGGCATGGGTACTACGCTGGTGGCGGCTTTCGCAAAGGCGGATGAGGCCCGCATCCTCAACATCGGGGACAGCCGGTGCTACCACCTCTCCAATGGGCAAATCTGGCAGGTAACCCGGGACCACTCCCTGGTGGCCGAATGGGTGGCTGCGGGCCAGATCACCGAGGAGGAGGCCCAAAACCACCCCAACCGCAACATTATCACCCGCGCCCTGGGTACTGAGGCCCAGGTGCAGGGCGACCTCTACCGGGAGACGCTCCAGCCGGGGGACCGGCTGCTGCTGTGTTCTGACGGACTGAGCAACGAGGTAACAAAGGAAGAACTGGCCCGGCTGGCGGGCAGCGGCGACCTGCGGGACTGCTGTGACTGGCTGTTGCAGCTGACGTTGAAGCGGGGCGCGCCGGACAACGTCACCGCCGTGATTCTGGCCGCAGACGGCTGAACAAAGAGGAGCTTGTACGATGGATCAGTACATAGGAAAAATGCTGAACGACCGATACGAAATATTGGACGTGCTGGGCGTGGGCGGCATGGCGGTGGTCTACAAGGCCAAGTGCCACCGGCTCAACCGGCTGGTGGCCGTCAAGATCCTCAAGCCGGAGCTGGCTGCCGACCCGGAAATTCGCAGCCGCTTCCACGACGAGAGCAAGGCCGTGGGTATGATGAACCACCCCAACATCGTCAACGTCTTTGACGTGAACCAGGACGGGGACGCCGACTATTTCGTCATGGAGCTGGTGGAGGGCATCACCCTCAAGCAGTATATCAAAAAGCGGGGAGGTGTGCTGAACTGGCGGGAGGCGCTGCATTTCAGCACCCAGATTCTGCAGGCTCTGGGCCACGCCCACAGCCGGGGTATCGTCCACCGGGACATCAAGCCCCAGAACATCATGGTCCTCCGGGACGGCAGCGTCAAGGTGGCGGACTTCGGCATCGCCCGCATCGCGGACTCCCAGCGCACCATGACCCGCGAGACCCTGGGCAGCGTCCACTATATCTCCCCGGAGCAGGCCAAGGGCAGCGAGGTGGATGAGCGCAGCGACATCTATTCCGCCGGTGTGGTGCTTTACGAAATGCTCACAGGCCGCCTGCCCTACGAGGGGGACACCCCCGTGGCGGTGGCCGTCCAGCACATCAACTCCATCCCCCTGGCCCCCAGGGAGTTAAACCCGGAAATCCCCAAGGGCATGGAGCAGATCATCATGAAGGCCATGGCCCAGGACCGGGAGCTGCGCTACCCGGACGCAGAGGCCATGCTGAACGACCTGGAGGCGTTCCGCAAGGATCCGGCCATCGTCTTTGACTATCAGGATCTCTGGATGCTGACCGAAGTGCCGACGGTCACCCCCTACCAGCCGGAGGAGGTGGAGGTCAATCAGGAACCTGCGGCGGAGGACGACGAGGAAGAGGACGAGGAGGAAACCGGCACCGGACGGCGCACCGCGTTCATCATCGGCGGGGTGATTCTGGCCATTTTGCTGGTCATTTTCCTGATTTTTCGGATGCTGTGGGCCACCCTGTTCGCCGACATTTTCGGCACAGGAGAGGTTTACACTGTCCCCGACCTGCGGGGCATGACCTACACCGAGGCGGAGGAGTATATCTTCACCACCGAGGAGTTAAACGGCCACTTCACCGTCACCATCAGCGAGGAAACGGTTTACGACGCCACCTATGATGTGGGGGAGATCGTCTCCCAGGACCCGGAGAGCGGCACCTCCACCAAGGGGGACGTGACCGAAATCACGGTGGTACTCTGCGCCGAGCCGGAGGAGGAGACCGAGCTGATCATGCCGAACATCGTGGGTCAGGATTACACCGAATGGGCCTCCACCCTCAGCGAGGATTACCACGTCACCGTGAAGTACAACCCCCAGTATTCCTCTGACTACGACGAGGGGCTGATTATCTCCACCGACCCGACGGCGGGCGCCACCCTGACCGAAGGGCAGACCGTCACCCTGACTTACAGCCGGGGAGCGAAGGTCACCACTGTCACCATGGTTTCCCTCTATGGCATGACGGAAAACAAGGCCAAAGAGACCATCGAGGAGCTGGGCCTGACCACCGGCTCCGTTACCACCGTCACCAGCAGCGAGACGGCGGGGACCGTGGTGTTCCAGAGCGTCAAATCCGGTGCGGAGGTGGAGCAGGGTACGGCGGTGAACCTGCAAATCAGCTCCGGTCCCCAGCCGGAGGATGAGGAGGATGAGGAAGAGGAAGAAGAGGAAACCGAAACCGACGAGCAGGAGACGGAGAGCGGCGACAGCAACAGCAACGATAACACCACGAATCAAAATACCAACAACAGCGATGAGGAAATTCATACCATTGTGATAGCCATGCCCTCCGGCCGGACGGAGACCTCTACCGTTTCCGTTCGGGTGAACGGACAAAATTACTACTCCGCCACTGTCCCCGCCGACCAGAGCCAGGTTTCTGTGGAGTACAAGGGTACCATCGAATCCCTGGAGGTGCTGGTGGACGGCAACAGCTATTCGGAGTATACGGTCCAATGACGGGCATTATCATTCGCGCCCTCAGCGGCTTTTACGATGTGGACTGCGGCGGCGAAGTGATTCGCTGCCGCGCCCGGGGCAAATTCCGCTATACGAAGGAATCCCCTCTGGTGGGGGACCGGGTTTCCGTCACCCCCACCGAGGCCGGGGCGGGCCGCCTGGACGAGATTTTGCCCCGGAAGAACGCCTTTCAGCGGCCCGCCGTGGCCAACATGGATCAAATCATTCTCATCGCGTCGGAGGCCATCCCTGTCACTGACCCCTTTCTGGTGGACCGGGTGGCGGCGCTGGCGGAGGTGAACCGCTGCGAGCCGGTGGTGGTGGTGAACAAGTGCGACCTGGCGGGTGGCGAGGAGCTGGCGGACATCTACCGGGCCGTGGGCTACCCCACCTTCCAGGTCAGCGCCAAAACCGGTCAGGGCATGGAAGAACTGCGGGAAATTCTGACCGGAAAGGTCAGCGTGTTCACCGGAAACTCCGGCGTGGGCAAGTCCAGCCTGCTCAACGCCCTGGATCCTGCCGCCCAAATCCCCACCGGGGAGGTCAGCGAAAAGCTGGGCCGGGGCCGCCACACCACCCGCCATGTGGAGCTGTTCCGTCTGGGTGAAGGGGCCATTGTCGCGGATACGCCGGGGTTTTCCTCCTTCGACACCGAGACGCCGGAGCTGCTGGACAAGGAGCGGCTGGCGGAAGCCTTCCGGGAGTTCCGCCCCTACCTGGGCCAGTGCCGCTATGTGGGCTGTTCCCATACCAAGGAGAAGGGCTGCGCCGTCCGACAGGCCCTGAAAGAGGGCGCAATCTGCCGGAGCCGCTACAACAGCTACCTTCGGCTGTATCAGGTGGCAAAGGAGTATAAGCCGTGGAAGTGAGCTGTTAGCTATTAGCTCTTAGCTTTTAGCTTGGCGGTGCTGAACGAGTGGTTAGTGATTAGTGGCTAGTGGCCAGTATGCCTGATTTTTTGCGATTCGCTTATGGTATGCAACACCTGACTAACAGCTAACAGCTTATCACAAGGAGTACAAACTGTGGGAGAAAAAATAAAGCAGGCCATTATCATCGGCGCGGCCCCCTGTGCCAGCTGGGACTACCTGACCCCCTACCGGGGGGAGGGCGACTTCGTCATCTGCGCCGACGGAGGCCGCAACAGCGCGGCTCTGGCGGGACTGGAGCCAAACTGGTACGTGGGGGACGGGGACTCCGGCGGCAGACCGGAGGGCTTGCCCTCCATCACGCTCCCCACGGAAAAGGACTTCACTGACCTGGAGGTGGCGGTCCATCAGGCCCTGCGCCTGGGTTACCGGCGGCTGCTGCTGTGCGGCTGCACCGGGGGCCGGGCCGACCACTACCTGGCCAACTGCTTCCTGCTGGAGCAAATTCACGAGGCCGGAGCGGAGGGCCTGCTGCTGGACGAGCGCAACGAAATCCGATATCTGGCCCCGGGAAGAATTACCATTGCAAATACTCCACATTTTTGCTATATTGGGATCATCCCCCTGGACCGGACGCTGAGGGGCGTGACCCTGCGGGGCGTCAAGTACCAAATTACAGACGCCACCCTCCGCCGAGATGCCACCCTGGCCGTCAGCAACGAGATTTTGCCGGGCCAGACGGCGGAGATCACCGTCAAAGAGGGCTGCGCCCTGCTGGTGCGCAGCGACCCCCAGCGCCAACCGTGAAAAAGAAAAAATCCGGGTTTTCCGCGAAAAACTGTGTTTTCGCAAGCGACCACCCCTCTTGCCGCCCCTGAAAGGGGAGGGGGACCGCCGCCTTTAGGCGGTGGTGGAGGGGTTTTTCGTTGGTGCTACTGACGTGACTGATTCAAAGAGATAACTATAATGAGAACCCTCAAAAAAGGAGAATCCCCATGAAGCGACCCCATATCCTCCGCAAACTGCTTTCCCTGGTTCTGACCGCCGCCCTGCTGGTTGGGACGGCCTCGCCGCTGGCGGAAGCCTACACCCACGCCAGCGAGTACAGCAGTGGCTACACCATCTACGACGGTGTCGACGTCTCCAAGTGGCAGGGGACCATCAGCTGGTCCAAAGTCGCGGCGGCGGGCATCGACTTCGTGTTTATCCGCTGCGGCTACACCTCCTCCAGCAGCTTTACGCTGAACGAGGACCCTCAGTTCGAGACCAACATCAAAAACGCCCAAAAGTACGGCATAAAGGTTGGCGTGTACTACTTCTCCCAGGCCAAGTCCACCTCCGAGGCCAAGAAGGAGGCCGCTTATGTGCTGAAGCTGCTCAGCGGCTATGATTTGGACCTCCCGGTGGCCTTTGACGAGGAGGACGCGGGAGGGCGCTTCAAATTCTCCAGCTTCACCAAAACCCAATGCACCAACATCGCTGTGGCCTTCTGCGCCGCCATCGAAGCCGGAGGCTATGATGCCTGCGTGTACAACAGCGTCTCCACGTTCAGCGGCAGTGGGGCCAAGTACAACCCCACCACCATCCTTAACAAGGGCTATCAGCTGTGGGTGGCCCGGTACAGCAAGACGGCCAGCGATTCCAGTTACAGCGTCAGCGGATATACATACTGGCAGTACTCCTCCACCGGTTCCGTCAGTGGCATTTCCGGCAGCGTTGACCTGGATTTCTGGTACTCCGAGTTGGAGCTTTGCGTGGAGGTGGACGACGACACCGCCATCACCGCCCTGTCCCTGAACAAGACCAAGGCAACCCTGTCTCCGGGGGACACCCTCTCCCTGACCGCCACGGTGACGCCCTCCGGCACCGCTGACCCAGTCTGCTGGTCCTCCAGCGACAGCAGCGTAGCCTATGTGGACGACAGCGGCGCCGTCACCGCCGTCCAGAGCGGGACGGCTACCATCACGGCTTCCTCTTCCAGCGGCGCGGTGACGGCGACCTGCAAGGTGACAGTGTCGGGCACTGACCCGGATGAAGTCATCATCGTCACCTACGGAGACGACGCCTTCGACCTGGACAACAAGACCTCCCTCAGTCCCACCGGCTATCAGGCGCTGAACGATGCCGTCCTCACCGTCACCCAGGACGGCGCGACGGCCATCAACGGCGCAGGCGTCACCGACGTGACGGCGGAGGTGACTACCGTCTCGGCCAGCGCCGTATCGGAAGATGAGGAGACGACATCCAGTGCCGCCGACCAGGAGGAGACGGAGGAAACCGAAGCCTCCGCCGAACCAGAGGAGGAACCGGAACCGGAGACCGCCACCGACCCCGCCGACGAAGGGGAGGGCGACAGCTCTGCCGCCGAACCGGTGGAAGCGGAAGCGGTGGAAGAAACCGCAGAAACTGCGGCAGAGGCCGAGGACACGGATGAGGATGCAGCGGCGGCAAGCGAGGCCGAGGTTTCGGCCCAGGCTGAAGAGATGGAAGCAGAGAACGAGGCCCAGGAAGAAACGTCCTCTGACAGCGACGACGAGGGCGGGGACGCCGTCACAGCCCTCAGCGCCACCGAGACAAAGACCATTCGGGTGGTGGTGCAGCGGCTGAGCCTGGACAGCGCCACCCTCAAGCTGAAAAGTACCTCCCTAACCTACACCGGTTCGGCGGTGACGCCCACCGTTTCCTCTCTCAAGGTGGGCAGCGTCAGCGTCCCCTCCAGCGGCTATACGCTCTACGCCAACAACAACATCAACCGGGGCAAGGCCACGGCCACCGCAGCAGGGGCGGGCAATTACTGCGGGGCGGTGTCCACCACCTTCTACATCCGCTCCAGCCAGACCATCTCTGTCAGCAAGACCAGCTACAGCGTGGCCCTGGGCAGCAGCGCCATTTATCTAAATGCGGCGAACATTTCCCAGTACGGCGGCAAGCTGACCTATTCCACCAGCAATTCCTCTGTGGTCAAGGTGTCCAGCGCAGGTAAGGTCACCATCAAGGGGCTGGGCATCGCCTATATTACCGTCACCGCCGCCCAAAACAGCCGTTACTCCAAGACCACGAAAAAAATCAAAATCAAGGTGGTACCCAAAAAGGTGACCCTCTCCTCCCTGACCAAAGGGAAGAAGAAATTCACCGTCAAGTGGAAAACCACTACCTGCTCCGGTTACCAGATCCAATACTCCACGTCCAGCAGCTTCAAGAGCTACAAAACCGTCACCGTCTCCGGCAAGAGCAGCAAGTCTAAGGTCATCAGCGGTTTGAAGTCCAAGAAGAAATATTATGTCCGGGTTCGGGCCTATTACAAGTCCAGCGCGGGGACTGTCTACGGCTCCTGGAGCAGCAAAAAATCCGTGAAAACGAAATAATAGAGCCGTTAGCTATTGGCTGTTAGCCGTTAGCCAGTTTGCTGCTAACTTTTGCGGCTGCCCCTTTGAAACAGCCTTGTTTGTAATCGCAGCCCGGAAACCAGCGATAAGCCTGAGCAAAAAGAGATACCAAAAATCACAGGCACATTTCGCCGCCTCCCAACGTATACTGAGCCATAGAGGAACCACTCTAAATCTGCTCAGCGCGAAGGGAGGCGGTCTTTTTGGGCCATTTTCGCTGTAGAAGCGGCGGCATCTGCCTGATTTCCGTGGGCATTGGCATCTGGCTGGCCATGGTGCTGCCGGTGGGGGTCATCCTGTTCGTCTCTGGGCTGACGCTGATTTTGCTGGGCTGCACCTTTTTGAAGGGATAAGGGGGGTAACAACCGTGAAAATCGTCATTGTCCGCGCGCCCAAAGCGCTGGCCGGGCTGCTGAAGGCCATCTTTCACATCCGCTGAATCCGGAAAGGACGCATAGAACGGGGCCTCGCCTCATACTCTGTCACAGAACCATGTCCGACGGGCAATCGCTCCGCCGGGCAGGAAGGAGAGGTCGCTTTTGAACGTAACGCTCATTCAGGACGAGATACCCTGTTTTGCGCTGGCGCTGCACACCGCCCTGCTGCGGGAGGAGACGCTGGAGATGATCGTGCCGGACGCCTGCCCGGACATTCTGGAAATTGTGGACACCGACGCCGCCGTCCAGCTCCGGGGAAAGGAGTGCGCCGAGGGCTGCATCACTCTCCACGGCGCAGCGCCGTGCAGTGTGCTTTACCAGCCGGAGGGAGAGCCGGGGCTGCGGCAGCTTCGGGCGGAGCTGCCCATCCAGTTCACCGCAGACTTGGAGGGGTTGACCGGTCAGAGCCAGTGCGTTCTCCTGCCCCGGGTCACCCTGGCGGAGACCAGAGCCGTCAACCCCCGGAAAATCCTCATCCGGGTGGGGCTGGCTTTTGACCTGACCGCCTACGAGCCGACCCTCCTGCGCTGCTGCACCGGCGTGGAGGACCGGGAAGCCCTGGGCATCGAGACACGGGCAGAATCCTATCGCGGCGCTTTCGCCGTCCACGTGGGGGAAAAGGTGTTTCCCTACGCCGACGAGGTGCAGATTCCCGGCAGCAAGCCGCCCATGGAGGAGCTGCTGCGAACCAGGTGCCGCCCCTTCTGCACGGAGAGCCGTCTGCTGGGGGGCAAGCTGGTGTTCAAAGGGGGGACAGCCATTCAGCTGCTCTACCTCAGCCCGGAGGGACAGCTTTGTACGGCGGATTTCGAGCTGCCCTTCTCTCAAATCGCGGACGTGGGGCCGGTGGCGGAGGACGCGGACTTTCAGGTGGAGTGCGTCGTCACCGGCAGCCAAATCTACCCCCTGGACGGGGAGGGCCGGGGCATTTCGGTGGAACTGGAGCTGCTGGCCCAGATTGTCGTGCGGGAAAGTCGGAATCTGTCCGTCGTCACCGACGCCTACAGCATCCGCCACGCGGGAGCGCCGGAGTTCGAGACCTATTCCCTCCCCCAGCTGGCGGAGCGGGGCCTCCGGCGGCAGACGGTGCGGGAGGTCATCGAGACCGCCGCGCTGCCCCAAGGAGTCTGTAACGTGCGGGCCTACGTCAGCCAGGTGACCGCCACAGGCGGCGAGCTGACCGCCGAGCTGCGGCTGGCGGTACTCTACCAGACGGAAGAGGGCGGCTTCGCTCAGGCCCTCCGGCAAGTGGCGGTGAAGTGTCCGGTGGAGCGGGAGGCGGACACCCTCTGCGTGGCCGCCTGTACCGTGCCGGAGGTGGATGCCTCCGCCGCGCCGGGGGGCGTGGAGGTGCGGCTGGGGGTGGACTTCCAACTGCTCCTGCTGCGGCAGAGCCGGGTGTATGGCCTGTCCGCCTTTGCCCTGAACACCGACCAGGCCCTGAACCAGGAGGGACAGCCCTCCATCGTCCTGCGGCAGATGGCCCAGGGGGAATCCTTGTGGGAGATCGCCAAAACGTACCTGACCACCCAGGCGGAGATCGAACAGGCCAACGGCCTGGAGGGGGAACCGGCTGCGCCGGGGCAGATGCTGCTCATCCCCCGGAAGCGGTGAGAGGAGGAACAGCAGTGGAGAGGCAGATTTACGAGGACATCGCCCAGCGGACAAACGGGGACATCTACATCGGGGTGGTGGGGCCAGTCCGCACCGGCAAATCCACCTTCATCAAGCGGTTTATGGAGACGCTGGTCATTCCCAACATCGACAACGTCTACCGCCGGGAGCGGGCCAGGGACGAACTGCCCCAAAGCGGCTCCGGCAGAACCATTATGACCGCCGAACCCAAGTTCGTGCCGGAGGAGGCGGTGCAGGTGGAGTTGGAGGGAGGCGCCAGCTTTTCCGTCCGGCTCATCGACAGCGTGGGCTATCTGGTGAACGGGGCGGTGGGCCAGACCGAGGACGACGCCCCCCGGATGGTCACCACCCCCTGGTTCGACCACGAAATCCCCATGACCGAGGCGGCGGAGGTGGGTACCCGGAAGGTCATTGCGGAACACTCCACCATCGGCATTGTGGTGACCACCGACGGCACCGTGGCCGGTATCCCACGGGAGGACTACCAGGAGCCGGAGGAGCGGGTCATTCGGGAATTGCAGGCTCTGGGCAAGCCTTTTCTGGTGCTGCTGAACGCCGACGACCCCGCCGCGCCCCAGACGGTGGCCCTGGGCCGGGACATCGCCGCCCGGTACGGCGTCACCTGCCTGCCGGTGAACTGCCTGACCCTGGACGAGGAGGATGTCAGCGGCATCATCCGGGCGGTGCTGTACGAGTTCCCGCTGAAGGAGATGGATCTGTACCTGCCCAGCTGGGTGGACGCGCTGCCCTACAGCCACCCCATCAAGGAGGAGTTGTACGCCGTCATTCGGGAGACCGCCGGGCAGCTCCACCGCATCCGGGAGGCAAAAGACGTGACCGCCGCCATGGGGCAGTGCGGTTCCATCAGCCGGGCGGAACTGACCGCCATCAGTCTGGGAACCGGCGTAGCCCAGGCCGCTCTGGAAATTCCACGGAGCCTGTTCTACGCCACCCTCAGCGAGCAGTCGGGCTTCCAGGTGAAGGACGACGGGGATCTGCTGGCGCTGCTGACATCCCTGGCCCATGTCAAGGGGGAATACGACAAGGTGGCCCAGGCTCTGACCGACGTGCGGGAGGAGGGCTATGGCATCGTCATTCCCTCTATCGATGAGCTGACCCTGGAGGAGCCGGAAATCGTCAAGCAGGGGGGCCGCTACGGGGTCAAACTTCGGGCCAGCGCCCCTTCCATCCATATGCTCCGGGCGGACATCGAGACGGTGATCTCCCCCATCGTGGGCAGCGAGAAGCAGTCGGAGGAGATGATCAACTACCTGCTCCAGGAGTTCGAGGGGGACACCCGGAAGATTTGGGAGTCCAACATCTTTGGAAAGTCCTTCCACGAGCTGGTCAACGAAGACTTACAGGGCAAGCTGACCCGTATGCCGGAGGACGCCCGCAAAAAGCTGCGGGAGACGCTGGAGCGCATCATCAACGAGGGCAGCGGCGGGCTGATTTGCAT
>JAJQBR010000080.1 GCA_021203185.1 Clostridiales bacterium | reverse complement strand
TAAAATTGCACCACTGGAACCAAGTCCGACATGCTTCTTCACCCGACTATCATCAACGTAAATAGCCAAGGAAGGCTTACGGTTGAGTGCTTGACACATCAAATGATATGCATGAACCACTAATCCACGTCGCTTAATTGTACCTGTAATACTAATATCGCCATCAAAATTTCCTAAAAAAGATACTTCAACAATGACAGGATTCCAGATTGATATCAAAACTTCTCCAGCCGGATACAACATCTGAGGGTTAGGTACAACCTTGGTTTGATCTAACACAAGAGTATTGAGCCGTGTAGGAAAGGTGATTTTTACTTTTGGATGTACAAGTTCCAACTGTTTATCTAATACAGATCCTCCGAACTTGTTTATAACTTCGCCAACTTTGAAAATAGGGTATCCGTACATAATTTTCTCCTTTATAAGTATTGTGCTTTTAACATAATCATACTTAAACCTAAAGATTTTCTCGCCGTTAATTAACAAATATTCGGTTGCTTAACCGATAAAATACTACAAATATGAAACTTCTCTTTTATATCATCCCAAAGAACTTCAACGCATCTGTTATTGCCTTTTCCTTTTCAGGAGGGCACTGCGGCTGCTTTGCATTCTCGGATTTCGGCTTATTGTAATTCTCCCGCTCGATAATCCCGTACTTCTGCTTGATCTGAGCTATGTATAGAGAGGATACCAACAATCCGGTATGCTCTTTCACATAATCCTTAATCTGTCCGTAGGTAGCGCCCTTCTGGAATCCGGACATATCCATATCCTCCAAAGAGAACTCTACCCGCACTTTCCTGGAGTTGATTTCTCCCTTGGAAAGTTGAACAACAGTTTCCACATGGCTCGTCCTGGGAAACATATCCACCGCCTCGACCCGCTGCACGCAGTACCCACGCTCTCCCAGCGCCTTCAAATCCCGCGCCAGCGTAGCGGGGTCGCAGGAGACGTAAACCACCCGTTGGGGCGACATTTCAGCAATCGCGTCGATGACTGCCAAATCTAACCCTTTCCGTGGAGGGTCTACACATACCACATCGGGCCGGACGCCCCGCCGGGCCAACTCCTGTGCGGCCTCGCCTGCGTCCGCGCAGAGAAACTCGGCGTTGCCAAATCCGTTGCGGGCGGCGTTTTCCTTGGCGTTCTGAATGGCGGCGGGTACGATTTCCGCGCCAATCACCTGTCCCGCTTTCCGGGCCATCACCAGTGAGATAGTGCCTGTCCCACAATACAAGTCCACCACCGTTTCCGATCCTGTCAATGCGGCGCAGTCCAGCGCCAGGTTGTACAGTACCTCCGCCTGATCCCGGTTCACCTGAAAAAAGGAAGGGATGCTCAGCCGGAAGGTCAGGCCACAGAGCCGATCCTCCAGGAAATCCTGTCCCCAGAGGGTGCGATACTGCGGCCCCAAAATCACGTTGGTCTGGCGGGTGTTGGTGTTCAACACAATGCCCACCGCTTTAGGGCAGCCCACCCGCAGGGCCTGCACCAGCTCCTTTTCAAAGGGCAGGCTTTTCCCGTTAGCCACCACGCAGATCAGCGACTCTCCCCGCCGGTTGGTACGCACAAAAACATGACGAATCAAACCGTCGCCGCTTCTTTCGTCATAAGCTGGGATTTTGTGCTGGTTCATCCATTTGCGAACGATGCGCCCTGCCTTGTCCGCCTGGGCGGATTGCAGCAAGCAGCTGCCCACGTCCACCACATCGTGGCTCCGCTCGCGGTAGAATCCCACCTGAACGCCGTTCTTTTTATCCTGACTGACCGGGAAAACCGCCTTGTTTCGATACCGTTCCGGGTTTTTGGCGCCGTGGATGGCGGACGCCGACACCTCCAGTCCGCCGATGCGCCGGAAGGCGTCGTCCACCCGCTGCCGCTTGAAGCGCAGCTCCTCCTCGTAGGTCATATGCCGGGTCTGGCAGCCCCCGCAGCGCTTGTAATAGGGGCAGTCCGGTTCGATACGGGCGGGCGATGAGGTCTCCACCCGAACCAGTCTGGCCCAGCACGCGGAGCGGCCCACTTTGGTCAGGGCAGCCGTGACCGTCTCCCCTTCCAGCGCGCCCTTCACAAAGACCGCCATGCCGTCCAGATGCCCCACGCCGTCCCCATTGCTGGCGTATCCCGTGATGGTCAGGGTGTGGGTATCGTTTTTCTTCAATTCCATCTCCGCCCTCCGTTTCGGCGGCAAAACCGCGCAAAGGTACAATGACGTTTGCCATTGTACCTTTGTGAGTTTTATTACAACATTTTGGTTTTACAAATGCGGGAAATCAGCTTTGCTGCCCGGCTTTACTGCATCAGTGCCTGAATCTGCGACTCCACCTGCTCCAGCTCCGCTTCCTTCTCCTGGATCTGCTCCAGCAGAGCCAGTCGGTCGCTGTCACCAGCGCTTTCCAGGATCTCTGTTCCCGTGGTGATGGTGAGGCTGCTGTCTGTCTGAAGCTCCTGGAGCAGCGCGACATAGTCCGCCGAGGGGAAGGGGTTCTCTGCTGTGGAGGACGCCTCGTCCACCTCTGCCACCAGCACAGCGCAGGGATAGCTTTGCAGCTCCTCCAGCAGCGCCGCCGCGTCTGTCTCCGCAGAGACGTTGATTCCGACCAGCTTGGTCAGCGCGCTGTCTGCGGTATCCGCCGCCGCATCCTCCGGGCTGTACACCAGAGCGGTATACCCCAGCTCCTCCAGAACGGCATCGTAGTCCGCCTGATACTCCCCCTCTTGGAACACATATAGGGTGGGGGTGATGCCGGTGCGCGTCCGAAGGTTTTTCATGTAGGTTTCCAGAGAGGTCTGCCACGCCTGGGCCGTGATGTCACCAGTCAGGTCGATGTCCGTGCTGTCACCGCCGATGGCGTATTCCCAGCCTTCCCCGTTCATGGTCTTGAACTCCGAAGTCTCGATGACCTGGTAATTGCCCGTCAGCGCACCGTCCCGGAACACGATGGTGCCGGTGTACTCCGCCGCAGTCATGGCCGCGTACAGCTCGTCATAAACCACATCGGAACTCTGGTTGATGAAAAGAGCCACCGGGATCGGGCCGCACTGCTCCCGCAGCTCGGCCAGTTCCTGTTCCAGCGTTTCTGCCTGGGCCTCCAGCGCCGCAAGCTCCTCTGCCTCGGCGGCGGCCTCCTCCGCAGAAGAATCCTCAACAGAGGAATCCTCCTCCGATTCCGCCTCGAACTCCTCAACGGAGCTGTCGGCGCTGCTGTCCGCTGTGTCCAGCTCTTCGACCACAGTGCTACTGTCGTCCGGCACCAGCGACGCTGCAAATTGGGGATAATCAACCAGCATCAAATAGGCAAAAAGGAGAAACGCGAGCAGGCAGGCCCCTATTTTTAAAAAACGGTTCATCCGCTCTCACCTCAGTCCTGTCAAATCCTTCCTCTATTCAGAGAGGCAAAATTCACTCGTCCTGCTTCTTCTTGCGGACAAACAAACTCTCGTCGAGCTTCTTCTCGTTGGAGGTGATACTGATCTTGCCGCAGACCGTAGAACCCTGCTCCATCTGGAGCATGGAGGCAGAGATGTCGCCCAGGATGATGGAGTTGGCCTTGATGGTGATCGAGCCGCCCACGTTGACGTTGCCCTTGACCTTGCCATCCAGCACCAGCTCCTTGGCGGAAATGTCGCCCAAAATCATAGAGCTGCTGTCCATTGTCATTTGCTCCACGCAGTTCACGTTGCCTTCCACGGTGCCGCCGTTCAGGTTCAGCTCCTTGGCCACAACCTTGCCCGTGATGTCGCCGGACACATCCATGGCGCTGGTGGTAGACACGTCTCCCTCGACGGTACCCTGAATCCGCAGGGCGTTCTTGCTGACGATGGAGCCGTTGATGATGGTATCGGCGTTGATAAGGGTTTCCATTGCTGCGATTTCCTCCTCGGTGGGTTTTCTGGATGTCACGTTCACGAC
>JAJQBR010000147.1 GCA_021203185.1 Clostridiales bacterium | reverse complement strand
TAATAGCTAAAATGCTTATAGGCTGAGTAAAAGGGATAACCAATAAAGTCAATTACAAATAACAAAACGCATCGCACAGAACTGTGCGGTGCGTTTTGCTTTTGGTTATCCTTCATTGCTAATTGCACATTGCACATTCAGCAAAAGGTATCCTTGTGGCGCTTTATTCCTCCTCCGGCTCCGCCGCCCGGAAGTCGGACAGCGTGACCTGCATCAGATCGTCCACCGTGACCTCCTCCAACTGGGCCACCCGGTCAGACTGGGCGGAGACGAGCTTTTCAAAGAGGTTGCGCACGTCACGCCCGTTGCCGAAGTTGTCGTCCCGTTCGGCGTACATCCGGTCAAAGTAGCCGGGCAGGAAGTCGGACAGCTCCTGGTCGGGTTTGTAGCCGTTTTTCTCGCACATTCCCAGGAAGATTTCCGTCAGCTGAGGGCCGGTGTAGTCCTCGAAGTAGAAGTACTTGTTGAACCGGGACTCCAGACCGGGGTTGGACTGGAGGAACCGGGCCATTGGCCCTTCGTACCCCGCCACGATAACCACCAGCTCGTCCCGATGGTCCTCCATAGCCTTGAGGATGGTGTCGATGGCCTCATAGCCGAAGTCGTTGGCCCCCTGGCCAGCCAGGGAGTAGGCTTCGTCAATGAACAGAACGCCGCCCAAAGCGGACTGGATGACCTTCTGGGTCTGAATGGCGGTCTGGCCCACGTAGCCCGCCACCAGACCGGAGCGGTCCACCTCCACCAGCTGGCCCTTGGACAGTACGCCGATGGCCCGGTACAGCCCCGCCAGCAGCCGGGCCACGGTGGTCTTACCGGTGCCGGGGTTGCCCATAAAGACCAGGTGCAGGCTCATGGGCGGCACAGGCAGGTCGTGTTCCTTCCGCAGGGTGCGGATTTTGATAAGGTTGATGAGACTGCGCACGTCCTTCTTCACCTTGTCCAGGCCACAGAGGGCGTCCAGCTGGGCCAACAGCTCCTCGGTGGTGGGCAGCGGCTCCTCCTGGGCCGTCTCCGGCTGCTCGGCGGTTTCAGACTGGGTCTGGGCGGCGGCGGAACCAGGCTGCTCCTGCGACCGCCTGGGGGTGGGAGAGACCGGCTTGACATTCGCCGCAGGCTGTCCCGCCAGAGCGGTTAGGGTGGCCAGGCAGTCGGTGATATAGTCCGCCTCCGCCGGGGAGACCTCGTCGTCCACCGAGGCCAGCAGGGTCAACACCACGCTGCACAGGTCGATGAACTGCCCGGCCCGGTTGCGCTGGGTGCCTCGGTCAGCGGCGACCACTTCCTGGAAAAACCCCGGCGGCTGGAAGGTGGGCGGCTCCGCCGCCCCGGCGCAGACCTCGAAGAACAGCGCCTGGGTGGGGGTGTGGCCAGGGGAACAGATGGCGTTGTAAGCGGCCACGTGCTTCTCCGTCACTGGGCCGCCGTGAGACCAGACTCCCAGGGCGCAGCGCCGAAAAAAGGCGTCCACTTCCTGAGAGAAATTCAGCCGCAGGGTGGGGTCCCCCAGCTGGCGGCTGTAGGCGGCCACCGCCGCCTGATATTTTTTCCCGATGGGGTTGGAGGGGGGGGGTCCCTTTGGCATTTTGTTCAACCCTTTCGGCAGGGGAAGCGGTTAGGGGAGGGGCAGCGCTTTGGGCAAGTGAAATTCTTTCATGATAAAACTTTTTGTAATATAATGATGAATAACTACAAATCGGAATCGAACGAGCGAACCAGGACGGAAGATATCTCCGCTCTGGCGCATTTATCTGATACCTTATTATATCCAACACCCTCCGCAGGGTCAAGCGCGCCGGGGAAAATGGGCGGAATTTTGCGCTGCGGTCGAATTTGCCAGGGGAAACCGGCCCGGTGCGGCATATACTGTATAGGATAAGAATTGGAACCGCCGACAGGAGCGTTTCTCCGCATTGGGAACGGTTAGCAGTCAGAGAGACCGTTTGACGCTTTTCCACCGTCGAAATTTTTGTTGAGGATTCACAAACCGTTTACAAACTCAACTATTGACAATTCAGGAAGCAAGTGCTATATTATTTTTAGCACTTGAGAGATAAGAGTGCTAAACCAAAAAACAGCGAGGTGAGCGAGGTGAACCAGGTGAACTTGACGCCCCGGCGGAAGCGCATCCTGCGCGCCGTGGTAGAAAACTATATCGAGACGGCGGAGCCGGTGGGGTCCAAGTCCATTGCAAAGCTGGCCCACCTGGATTGCAGCTCCGCCACCATCCGCAACGACATGGCCGCGCTGGAGAAGATGGGCTACCTGGAGCAGCCCCACACCTCCGCCGGGCGCATCCCCTCCGCCAAAGGATACCGCATCTATGTCAACGAGCTGATGGAGGAACACAAGCTCAGCCTGCAGGAGACGGAGCGGATCAACGAATCCCTCCACCTGAAAATGCGGGAGCTGGACCGGGTCATTGACCAGGCAGGCAAGCTGGTCAGCCAGTTCACCAACTATCCGGCCTTTGCCGTGGCGGCGGGGAAGGAGCGGGTGACCATCACCCGGTATGACTTGCTGATGATCGACCAGAACTCCTTCATCTGCGTGGCCATGACCAATGGCGCCGTGGTCAAGAACAAGCTGTTCCACCTGCCCAGCAACGTGACCGAGCCGCAGCTCCAGCTGCTCAACGCCCTGCTGAACACCTCGTTCACCAACAAGACCCTCTCCGAGTTCAGTTCCGACCTGATGGAGACGGCGCAAAAGGCGGCGGGCAGCTCCTACGGACTGATTTCCCTGGTGGTGTCCTTCGCCATGGACGTCCTCCAGGACGCAGAGCAGAGCAGCATCCACACCGCCGGGGCCAGCCACCTGCTGGAACACCCGGAGTACCAGGACGTGGAAAAGGCCCACAAGCTGATGAACTACCTGGCCGACGACAAGAGCCTGCTCCCCTATGTGAAGCAGGACGACAGCGGCGGCGACACCACCCCCAAGGTACTCATCGGGCCGGAGAACATCGCCGAGGAGCTGAAGGACACCAGCGTTGTCATGGCTACCTACGACATCGGCGACGGGATGCGGGGGGTCATCGGCGTGGTGGGACCCACCCGGATGGATTACGCCCAGATCACCGCCAAGCTCAGCTATATGGCCGACAACCTGAGCAAGCTGTTCGGCAATCAGCTGCCCCAGGCGCCCCAGCCCAAGGGCCTGAACCCGCCGAAGGAACCGGGCGGCGAAAGCAGCGAGGGCAGTGAATGAAACGAAAACGCAAGTCCCCGTTCAGGAGGTTTCATATGGACAAAAACACAGAGAAGCAACCCGCCGAAGCGGCGGCCGAGGAGACCGTTCAGGCCCCGGAGACCGCCGAGGCCCCAGGGGAGGAGGAAGCGGCGGCGCAGCAGCCCCAGCAGCCCGATCCTCTGGAGGAGGCGCAGCAGGCGCTGAAGGAGAAGGAAAAGGATTTCCTCTATCTCCGGGCGGAGTACGACAACTTCCGCCGCCGCAGCGCCAGGGAAAAGGCCGAAGCCTACAGCAAGGCCAAGGCCGATGCCGCCATCGCCTTCCTGCCGGTGTACGACAATCTGGAGCGGGCGCTCCAGCACGGCACCGAGGACGCCGCCTTTCTCCAGGGCGTGGAGATGACCATGAACCAGCTCAAACAGGTGCTGGAGAGCCTGGACATCCACCCCATTGAGGCGGTGGGCCAGCCCTTCGACCCCAATCTGCACAACGCCGTCATGCACATCGAAGACCCCGAGCTGGGGGAGAATGTGGTCGCGGCCTGTTTCCAGACCGGGTTCAGGATGGGCGACAAGGTCATTCGCTTCGCAATGGTTCAGGTGGCAAACTAGCGAGCCTCTGAACTGAAAATATAAAAACTGGTTATCCCTTTGAATCAGCTGTGTCAGAGATTTCCATAGTACGAGTTTTCCACAAAGAAGTGCTTTTTGGTAATTGACCACCCCTTGCCTCCCCTGAAAGGGGAGGGGGGTAGGTTACAATACGAAGTGCAACACCTTCAA
>JAJQBR010000148.1 GCA_021203185.1 Clostridiales bacterium | reverse complement strand
TCACTGATTTGTGGCTCTCGTGCCGGTTTCTCGTTATCTGTCAGTATTATGCTGCTGTTCCTGTTGTCTGCGCTGTTCTTCTTGTTCCTGCTCCACGCCCAAAATCGCCTCAACATTTTTCCAGGCGATAAGATAGTCCTGCATCTGTTTCCTTGCCTCACGGTACTCTGCCTAGGCCGCTTTCTTCCCACTCAGCACTTGAGCCGTGACCCAGATTTCAATAAGAGGGGCCTTTATAGGTCTACATTGGGGTTTGTATATCTTCCTGTTTTCTCTGTCTTTTTCCCATACTGGATGGCCTGCTTTGGACAGCGTTGAATACATCCCAAACAACAGGCGCAATCATCCTTCGTCCAAACCGGCTTTCCATCCTGTAAGCAGATCAAATTCTTGGGACATACCGTTTCACATAGTCCACAGCCAATACAGTTGTCATTCACCCAGAAATTCTTTGTGGCTTTGCGTTGCCCTGGGATAGCAATTCTCTTGATTAGAAATTTCATTGGGGCGGGCATTTGCTTCGTTGTGATGGTTGAGTGCTTTTGCGCCTCAATGCTGTCAATTACACCACTTAAACAAACTTCAGCATTTTCCAGCATCCTCGTCTGCTCGTCTCTTTCCATCAATGGGAACATGGGAATGTAATTATCCGGCATTTCCACCTTGAAAGCAGCGCTCAACTCCATTCCTTTTTTGCCCAGTATGCTTCTCATGGTTTTTTCTGCCGCCCCGCAGCTTTTTCCGCAGGTGAAAACAGCAAACACATAGCAGCCGTCCGGCACATTCTTGATTATAAGACCGTCCAAAAATTCCGCAACCGCATATGCCAAGTCAAAATCATAGGTAGGACAGACAAAGCCAAGCAGAGGACTTTGCACGACATCTATCTCTAAAATCTGCTTCTTCATCATATTGTTGATGGAACGCAATTCGCTCCCCGTTTTTGCAGCTATTTTCTCCGCACAGTATTTGCTGTTGCCTGTCCCTGAAAAATATAATATCATCATTTAACCTCGACTTTCCATGATGGATGGAGTTCCAAAAATCTGAAGCCTTATATCCTTTGCCCACTGCGTGGTACAAACCCTCGTACCAATCCGTCTTTACATTTCAAATTATACATGGTATAATTCTTATATACAAGTACGTTATTATTTGATAGGTACTATCATTTCTGATAGTAATGGAGGAATACCATGAATGACTACAGCGATACAATAGAGAATTGCCCACTTGCAAGTGTCCAAAAAATTGTACACGGCAAATGGACAATGGTGATTATCTATTTTCTATGCCAACAGACCCTGCGTTTCAGCGAACTAAAACGTAAGCTCCCCAATGTCACAGAGGCAAATCTGACAAAAGAATTGCGGGCGCTTGAGCAATATGGTCTTGTTCACAGAGAAGTCTATCGGGAGGTCCCTCCACGGGTTGAGTATTCGCTCACTCCGATCGGGATAAAGTTCGTTCCCGTTTTAGAAGCGCTTGAGCAATGGGCGCTTGAGTATAATGCACAATGAAGCGGTTTCAAATGGCAGAGAACGCAAAAATACCCGGCAGACCGCCACAATTTCCTGTGACGACCTGCCGGTTCCTTGTTATCTGTCAGTATTATGCTGTTGTTCCTGTTGCCTGTGCTGTTCCTCCTGTTCCTGATCCACCCCCAATATCGCCTCGACATTTTTCCGTGCGATGAGAAGTTCCTGCATCTGTTTCCTGGCTTCACGGTACTCCACATAGGCCGCTTTCTTCCCACTCAGCACCTGGGCATACTCCTGGTTGAGCTGCCTAATGGTGGGGATTTTGGCTTTGCCTTTCCCTTGACCGCCAACGCTGTCAAGCTGGTTGAACGCCGCCTTTGCCGCTTTGTGGAGGGTGATCTCCTCCCGGTGTTCCTCCAAAAACTTTTTGCTGTACCCGGATTTTTTGTAGGCGGCATAGGTTTCCTTCGTCCGGGAATAGTTGATAATATGCTTTTTCAGAGCAGCGATCTCCGCCAGACGCTGCTCCGCCGATTTAATGGAATCGGAAAGCTCGTTGAATCGGGCGGTTGCCGCATCGTTTTTTTCCACCAGCTCATCGTAGGTGCCGATGTTATGCTCCTTAACAAAACAAACAGCCTCGGCCATCTGCTGCAAATTGAAATTCTTTGCCCACCGGACGTAACCGCCACCCTTGCCCTGCGCCCGCTTCGCCTCGATGTCGATCAAAAGCTGGAGCTTCGGCGGCGCTGCGGAGAACTGCTTTTCTTTCCTCCGTCGCTTGGGCTGATGTTCTCTGGCACCGGCAATGACAGCCCGGATTTCTTCTTCCGAGTAACCTTCACCGAGAGACCGCAGCCGGATAAAACGTTGCTGGCCTTTGCCCTTCAGCGCAATATGTTTTCCCCGCTTGACCTCATAGCCGTATTCCTCCAACATCCGCAGAAATGTTTCAAAATCCTCTGGCTTCTGCTGGAGAATGGCATCGATGGCCTCACAAATGCCGTCCCGGAAGGAGGGATTCTTCGGATAGTCCGTCCGTTTCTCCCGTTCCCGATAGGGCTTCGACTCAATGATGGAGAGGCCGTGCTGCACACAGAGCCGATCACTGATTTTCTGAATCGCCAGATAGGACAGGAAAAAGTTCTTGAACTTGCGGCTCCCGTCCAGCGTGGTGGAATTGAAAATGATATGATTGTGGATATGGGGTCTGTCCGTGTGGGTGGCCACGATAAAGGCGTGTTTCCCCTTGGTGAACCGCATCGCCAGTTCATAGCCAATCTGGTTTGCCTCCTCCGCTGTGACCTCACCCGGCTTGAAGGACTGCCGTATCTGATAGGCTATGACATCATGCTTCTGCCGCCGCCCGGTGCTGTGTTCATACTGCCGCTTGGACAGCATAAATTCCTCATCCACGGTAAAAGGGTCGCACTCATAGGCCGTGACCAAATCCCCCTTTTCCGTCTTTTCCGGGTTTTTGGCGTAGTCTGTCCGGTCATTCAGTGTCTGTGCGATGGTTTTCCCCTTGTTGATGTGCAGGGGGATCAGTCTGGTTGCTGCGATGGGTCTCACCTCCGTCTTTTCGCAAGAGTGCCATTTTCGGGGCGCTTTCCTCGATTCATGAATCGACATTTCCAGCAATTTTCAAATAGAAGCGGCCCCAGACGGAGAACTGTCCGTCTGGAGCCATGAAAAACGATGATTTGCCGATTTTGTCGACTGGCGAATGGACTATCAGGACTTGATGAAGTCCCAAAGGGAATCGCTCAATGCGTCCACTACTCCAATCACCCACCCGGCAGCGAAGGGCAGGACAAACGCCACGAACCCAATCACCAACATCCTGATTGCTTCTGCGCCGGTGCTGATGCCCATCAGATAGCTGAGGACGGCAAGCACGAAGCACAGACCGGACAGGAGATAGAAAATCGCGCCTGCAAAGCTGGTCAGAAACACACCCGCCCACTTTGCGATGGTGACAGCCAGCGCCACTGGCAGGGCAATCAGCTTCAGCGGTAACTTCAATAACGTCATATTCTTACCCCCTTTGTATTCTAACTCCATTTTACCAGAGCTGTGGCAATCTGCAAGGATGTCGCCACAGCTCTTTTTGTGCGGACTACACTTCATCGGATAGAGGCAAGCAGTTTCAGTGATTTCTTCTGATTCAGCCAAATCTCGTTCATGCGCTCCTGCAAATCCTGAATGTCCTCGGCGTAGATGCTGCTGATGGCATTGGCGCGGCGGGCGTACTGATTCAAATTAGAGCTACAGCGCCGAAGAAGGGCGCTGATTTTCCGGGGATAGTCAAAATCAAGCTGGACACAATACCCATCCAACGCCATTTTGCGGAGGTAGGCACTCATGCTGGTGACACCTACCTCCTCCATTTTCGCCCGGATACGGGCCTCCTCAGAAGGGCTGACGCGAAAGTGCAGCACAATATCCCGGTTCTCTTTGTCCCGGCCCATCACAACACTTCCTCCTGCTGCCTGTCGCC
>JAJQBR010000026.1 GCA_021203185.1 Clostridiales bacterium | reverse complement strand
TAATAATTGCAGATTAGGGCCTTTTGCGATGAAATCGACGAACGCTGCCTCGTCCCAGGTTTCGTGCTGTTTGATGAGAGCAATCAGAGAACGATGGTATCTGTCCTCATCCGGAAAAAGTGCGTGAACAAGGTCGTCGTCGAGCGTGTCGATGCTATAGGTATCCACGAACACCGAAAGGATCAATGTTTGCGTGGCGTTCTCCAAATGGTACTCCTGTGCGCAGGGCGCCAGCAGGATCGTTCTGAGAACAGACGAAAGATAGAGAGTGCGTTCCGCTCCTCGATTGTTTGTGATGATTTCCTGCACAAAACGGCAGTAGTTCATCAGTATGATTTTCAGGCTGCTCTGGTTGTCCTGGGCAAACGCAGCGACGATGTAAAGCGGCAAGGTCTGTTCGTTCCTTGCTGTTTGGAATCTTGAAACAACCCCCCTGGTCTTGCTGGACTTGGAATCCAAATATTGGTCTGCGCGGGAGCTGCTGTGAACAAGCTCGTTCAGCTTTTGCGCGGCAATCGCTTTTGTCCCGCTGAACAGCATGGTGTCAAGGCACTGCTCAAAAATGGTTTCATTGTACCTTATGCCATTGCTCCAATCGGAAAAATCGTCGTTCGTTGCAGCCTCTAAAAGATTCCGCTGGAATGTGTTTAGGTGAACCGCTTCCTCGCTGGGGCCGAAAACAAGGCAACGTGCCGCAGTGAGCGCTTTTTCCATATATTCGATGGGAATCTCACTGGGATTGAGCCGACGAAAACAGCCGCTGGAAAGGAACTCTACGTACTGCTCACGGTCAAATTTGCCATCCAGTTCCTCCCTATCGGCGTCGGTAAAGGGATCGCTGGCTGGCGGCGCCGGAACCGGAGCCGGAACCGAATCGGGAATCTGAAGTTGCGCGTAGAACTTCGGCGAAAGACTGATTGAAGATTCATCTTCGCTGAATGTAAACTGCTCTTGCTCCATCAGCCACTCTCTTACGCTTTTGCCAAGGGGGTAAAAGCGAGGGTCAATGCCGTTCGGCATAAATACTTTTCTGCTGATATCCGCAACTGCCACAGAAGAATTTTCCATGAGATATCCGACCAGAGCTATTCGTATTTTCTCAACAGCGGATTCTGTCAGACCCACTTGACGGATTTCCTCCGGTGTCACCTTCTGAAGATAGATATATTCATGTCCGCCGCCGTTGACGCTTGAAGAGACGTACAGCTGGGGAAAATTGGTATTCAACCAGGACTGCAACGGTTCTCCCCGGTAGATCGTCCGGTCAATTCCCTGTTCCCACAAAGAATCCAATACCTTAGGAACCTCCGTGGGCTTGATTGCTCCCTTGTTTTTGAGCATTTCGGCCTTAATGGCAGAGAAGATGATTTCCTTTTTCTCCTCCGTCAGAGCCGCTTTTTTCTGCTTTCTCACAACGCCGACTGTTGTGCTGCGGGGCAGAATAACCCCTGGAATCTTTTTTCCTTCGTAAGAATAGTTCTGCTCATATCGGAAGGAATCAGCGAGATATTTCTCAACAAAATCCCTGACGCCGGGGGCGTATTGGCGCACATCATTTGTGCCGCAGACTTTTTGCAGGATGTCGGGAAACTTCGCCGCGTAGACAAATCCAAGCTGATCGATCTGCGCATGGACTGCCGACGCTAAAGCTGAAATCGCCGCTTCATCAAGCTCCTTGCAGGCGACCGGAACCGTCTTGTCAGTCTGTTCGGGTTTCACTTGAGACGCCGTTTTCACGGTCACAACGCCATCCTCGACCATTAGGCACAGGCACTGCTTTTTGACGCATTTCAGCAGCACTGTAACCGGGACGGAACTGTCAATCGTCGGCTGTGTTTCGCCTGTTTTTTCGTTCGTTGTAACGCCCCCGTCCAGATAACGAACCAGATAGACGTTTTTCGGCGTGTTTATTTTCTCCTCGCTTTCGACACCAGGAGCGTCCGCCGGGAGGTCCTTCGGATAGAAAATAACAGTCTCAGAAGGGTCAAATTCCCTTTTTTGGTCGTATTCATAACTATAATAAGCCGGTTTAATGCGCGCGAATGATTTTGTATACAGTGCAAGAACGCCGTAGGAATAGGGAAGCGAACTGTCAAAGGACGCGCTGTTGGCGTTCAGTTCTTCCAAAGAGGGGTGCGTTTCGAGATAATCAGAGCCTGACATATTTTTGAAGTGGTCCATACGTGATCCTCCTTTGAACAGGTCAATAAATTCCATTTATAGTATATCATGTCCGTCTGCAAATGTCAAATTTAATCATTGCGAAAGATATCGTTTCGGCGCAGCCCGGTTTATCCTGCGGTTTACGCTTGGAGCATTGCAACACACCGCCAACGATAATTTTTCCGCTCATCGGTCATGTGCCACAACATGGGCAGAAAGAGATCAATACAGTGCCTTCAAGAATAAAAATGGCCCTGGGCTGGCGGCCCAGGGCGGAATAGGGTAAGGGGTTGTTGTTTCCTTTATAGAGATAAAATATCATTGAAACTTGGGAGAATGACGAGAACACATCAGGGAAACGCAAGAGGAAAAGAACGGAGATCTGATCCGGGAATCCGAACAAAGTCTTCCCGCGCTGGCCGCAGAAAGCCCTGGAGCCGAGAGTACAGCTCCAATTTTAATCTTTGGCGATTTTCACCACAGATTTTACGATGTTTGCTTTGTCCGACACACTGCGGTCCATGGCGTTCTGGAGGTCGTCAAAGTCAAAGAAGTTGGTGGCCAGATTCTTGAGATCGATGCGGCCGGAGGAGACGGCGTCGATGGCCATCGGGTAGATATGACGATAGCGGAATACCGTCTTGAAGGTCAGTTCCTTGTCCAGCGCCATGCCGATGGGCAGGGTCACTTCGCCGGAAGCGCTGTAGCCCACCAGTACGATGGTGGCTCCCTTTTTGGAGAAGCGGATGGCCTGGCGGGTGGTGATTTCTGTACCGGCGGTCTCGATGGTCAGGTCACAGCCGCTGCCGCCGGTCAGTTCCATCACCTTCTCAACGGCATCCACCTCTTTGCTGTTGATTACGCCGTCCGCGCCCAGCTCCAGCGCCTTTTCCAAACGCTTTTCCATGATGTCCACCACGTAGACCTTGGAAACGCCCCGGGCTTTCAGCGCCATCATGGAAACCAGGCCGATGCAGCCTGCGCCGGTGACTACGGCGATTTGCCCCGGATGCGCGCTGCCCTGATTGGCCGCGTGGAAGCCCACTGCCAGAGGCTCGATCAGCGCGCCCTCCATTGTGCTGACGTTGTCGGGCAGCTTGAAGCACAGATCCGCCTCGTGCGTCACATATTCCTGAAATACGCCGTCCACCGGGGGCGTGGCGAAAAACTGCACGTCAGGACACAGGTTATATCGTCCGGTGCGGCAGAACTCACAGTGACCGCAGGTCTTTCCCGGCTCCAGAGCCACCCGGTCTCCCACCTTCAAGTGGTTCACGCCAGCGCCGACCTCTACCACAGTGCCGCCGGCCTCGTGGCCCAGCACAAAGGGGGGCTTGACGATGAAGTCGCCAATGCGCCCTTTTTCGTAATAGTGGATGTCGCTGCCGCAAATGCCGACATACTCCAGCTTGACCAGCACCTCGTCCTCTTTGGGGGTGGGGATGTCCCGGCTGGTGTAATCCATCTTGCCGATGCCCGTCATAAGGGCGACTTTCATTTTACCTTTCATTGCGTGATCCTCCTTTGTAGTGACCGATGGAACCTGCGCCTGTCGTGAAGCTTGCCGTGGCTGATTGCGGGAACAGCCGCCGTTGGATAGGCGGATATCAGTAGACAGGCTGATTTGAACAGTAGCGTAGCACAGACAAAAAAGAAATGCAACACCCTGAAAAGCGATGAAAAGGGAGGCATATCCTTAAATAACGAAACATTTTAGACAAAAACTTCCGATGAAACGGCAAAAAATACGCATAATTTATAACTCGCAAAAAATAATTGTTAGTTATTGCTGAAATTATTGGGATTAAAAGGAAGAAAAAATTGAGGGAAGAAAGATTTTGAGCGGAAAAAACCGCAAGAAACGAAAATTAAACACCGAAAATGATACAAATTGATGTCAAAAACCACAAAAAGACTGGAAGAAAAACTGTAAAAGCGAACATTTTGCGGGTGATCGCCTGAACATAGTTGGCAATTTTCGAGCAATAAATAGCAAAAAATGATAGGCACACAGCATCGAATCAGGATATAATGAAATCACAAAAATCGAGAAGCCAGAAAAGAAAAAAGGAGGCAGACAAACATGACAGGGCTGCTCGCGCCAATGGATCCCCAAGTGAAGCGCCAGGGCTTTTACATCCTGCTGGACAAGGAAGTAGGCGGACTGCCCCAGGAGGCCGGGATGGTGCGCCACCCCATTTACCTGAACGATGGCCGCCTGGACGCCCTCGCTAAAATGACAGGTGGGGTGACGGACGAGGCGATATTGGACAAGCTCGCCACCGTACAGGGGTTCCGCGACCTGGTACACAGCATTGGCATTTCTGCGATGACAGCAGACCCTGTTGCTTCTGTAGGTTTTCACTTTATCTGCTATACGGCAGAGGGACCTCGCGGCGGCAGCGACCACGGGTTCCGGTTGACGGGCGATGGCGCAGAATTGGTGATCCCGCTGGATACGCTGACATGGTCGGAGCGGGACGCAGTCCCCGGCGAGTTTTTGTTCCTGCTGTCCCCCGAAGTAAACACCGCCACCGTCACCCTGAAGCTCTACCTGAACGACGGGTACACTGTGCCGGAGGTGAACCCGGATCCGCCAGTGGATTTTGAGGGTCAGGAGTACCGGGAGCTGGTGGCCCGCTCCTTCCTGTCCGGCGGCAACAACCACCGGCTCAAGGCGGTGCTGCGAAAGGCCAGAGCGGGCGAGGACGTGACCGTCGCCTTTCTGGGCGGCTCTATCACCCAGGGGGCCGGTGCGGTGCCGACCCAGGATCGCTGCTATGCCAGACAAACCTTCCGCCAGATACAAAACCGATATGGGGTCGGGGACGGAAGCAATTTACATTACATCAAAGCTGGGGTGGGCGGCACGCCCTCTGAGACCGCTCTGCTCCGCTACGACCGGGACATCGCACGGGATGGGACGGTGCAGCCAGACCTGGTGGTGGTGGAATTTGCCGTGAACGACGCATCTGACGAAACCGAGGGCGTCTGCTACGAGAGCCTGGTGAAGAAAATCCTCAACCAGCCCAACCATCCGGCGGTGATTTTGCTGTTCGCAGTGTTCGCCAATGACTGGAACCTAAAAGAGCGGCTGGCCCCCATCGGCTGGCGCTACCAGCTGCCCATGGTGGACGTGCTGGAGGCGGTTTCACCCCAGTTTGGGAACGAACCGGGCAGACCCAGGGTGATGACAAAACGCCAGTATTTTTACGACAGATACCACCCCTCCAACCTGGGTCACAGGCTGATGAGCGACTGCCTGCTGTACTTAATCGACCGGCTGGACCATCAGCAGGAGATGGCGGAGACGCTCCCGGCAGTTCCCCCCTATTACGGCGTGGACTACGCAAATGTGAAGCTGCTGGACCGAAAAAGCGGCTGTGAGGGAGCAATCATTCAGCCGGGCAGCTTCACCGGGCGGGACACCGATTTGCAGGCCGTCCCCCTGGACGACGACCGGGAGAACACCCCTCAATTCCCCTACAACTGGCAGAAAGAGGAGGGAAACACCCCCTTTGTACTGGAGATCCCCTGCTTCGCGCTGCTGCTGGAGTATAAGGATTCGGCGGATCCACAGTTTGGTAGGGCGGAGGTATGGGTAGACGGCGTGCTGTGCCGGGTGCTGGACCCGCAGGAGGCGGGCTGGATCCACTGCCACACGACGATTTTGTTCCATGAAGCAACGTCCCGCCGACATCGGGTGGAGATCCGCATGGCCGGGCAGGACCGGGATAAAACCTTTACCATTTTGGGCTTTGGCTATGTGAGTTCAGCCTGAGATAAGATGAAAAAAGAAATGAGGACAGAGACATGAACGAGTTGATGCAAAACAGGGCGCAGGTGGCCTGCTACCGGCAGCGGGCCAGAGCGCTGGTGGAGCAGATGACCCTCCACGAGAAGGTCAGCCAAATGCTGCACACCGCCCCCGCCATCCCCCGGCTGGGTATCCCCGCCTACAATTGGTGGAACGAGGCGCTCCACGGCGTTGCCCGGGCCGGTGTCGCCACCATCTTCCCCCAGGCCATCGGTTTGGCGGCCACCTTTGACGAGGATCTGCTGGAGACGGTGGGCGACGCCATCTCCACCGAGGGCCGGGGCAAGTACAATATGCAGCGTTCCTTTGGAGACCGGGACATCTACAAGGGGCTGACCTTCTGGGCGCCCAATGTGAACATTTTCCGGGACCCCCGGTGGGGCCGGGGCCACGAGACCTACGGGGAGGATCCCTATCTCACCTCCCGGCTGGGCATCCGGTTCGTGCAGGGCCTCCAGGGGCATGACGCGCGCTATATGAAGTGCGCCGCCTGCGCCAAGCACTTCGCGGTTCACTCCGGCCCGGAGGACCAGCGCCACAGCTTTAACGCCCAGACTACCCAGAAGGACCTGTGGGAGACCTACCTCCCCGCCTTCCGCGCTCTGGTGAAAGAGGCCGGGGTGGAGGCGGTTATGGGGGCCTATAACCGCACCAATGGCGAACCCTGCTGCGGCAGCAAAACGCTGCTGGGGGACATCCTGCGGGGACAGTGGGGCTTCGAGGGCCATGTGACCTCCGACTGCTGGGCCATCAAAGACTTCCACGAGGGCCATATGGTGACAGACGGGCCGGTGGAATCGGTGGCTCTGGCGGTGAACAGCGGCTGTGACCTGAACTGCGGCAATCTGTTCGCCTACTTGGAGCAGGCGGTGCAGGAGGGTCTGGTCAGCGAAGATACCATCACCGAGGCGGTGGTGCGTCTCTTTACCACCCGCATGAAGCTGGGAATGTTCGAGGAGGAAGGCGCTGTCCCCTACGACAGCATCGGCTATGACCAGGTGGACACCCCCGCCATGCGGCGGCTGAACCGGGAAACGGCGGAGCGCAGCGTTGTCCTGCTGAAAAACCAGGGAAATCTGCTGCCGCTGGACAAGACCCGGCTGAAAAAGGTGGGGGTCATTGGCCCCAACGCCGACAACCGCCGGGCGCTGGTGGGCAACTACGAGGGTACCGCCTCCCGCTATGTCACGGTGCTGGAGGGCATCCAGGACTACCTGGGGGACGAGGTGCAGGTCATGGCCTCTCAGGGCTGCCCCATGTATGAGGACCGGTTCCAGGGTCTGGCCCAGCCGGACGACCGCTTTTCCGAGGTCCGGGGTATCTGCCAGGAGTGCGACGTCATCATCGCCTGCATGGGTCTGGATTCCGGCCTGGAGGGGGAAGATGGCGACCAGGGCAACCAGTTTGCCAGCGGCGACAAGCCCAACCTGGATCTACCTGGCCGCCAGGAGGCGCTGCTGCGCCTGGCCGTGGAGAGCGGCAAGCCGGTGGTGCTGGTGCTGCTCAGCGGCAGCGCCCTGGCTGTCAACTACGCGGCGGAACACGTCCCCGCCATTTTGCAGGGCTGGTATCCGGGAGCCCAGGGCGGCGCGGCCATCGCCCGCGTCCTGTTCGGGGAGGTCTCCCCGGAGGGCAAGCTGCCCATCACCTTTTACCATTCTGCGGAGGAACTGCCCCCCTTTACGGACTACTCCATGCAGGGGCGCACCTACCGCTATATGGCGCAGGAGGCGCTGTATCCCTTCGGGTATGGTCTCTCCTATACAAGCTTCCGGCTGGGGCCTGCGCGAACCAGCGGAAGCGAGTTGACCGAAGCCGGGCTGGACCTGGCCGTCAGCGTGGAAAATGTTGGCGCGCGGCTTGGCAGGGAGACGGTGCAGGTCTATGTAAAGGCGGAGCGGGCTGGAACCCCCAACCCCCAGCTGAAAGCACTGACGAAGGTCGCCCTCCGGCCAGGCCAGAAACAGGAGGTGACGCTCCACCTGCCCTTGTCCGCGTTTGCGCTGTGTGACGAGACCGGCGCAGCCGTGGTGGAGCCGGGACGCTACACGGTCTACGTGGGTACGTCCCAGCCGGACCGCCGCAGCGCGGCGCTGCTGGGCTTTGCCCCCCAGCGGCTCAGCGTCACCGCAAAGGAAAGGATGGTGAATGTGCAGTAACCAACAAGAACAGCAACCCCTGTGAAACTGTTCCCGCAGTTTCCTGTTTTCCACCGGAAAACAGGAGGAGCCTCTCCGTGAACGGGAAAAGCTCCTCGCAACCAAACGAAGAAGGGAGATTGATTTATGGCAACAAAATCGACTACGATTGCACCGCAATCATCTGGCAACCAGCAGGTCAAAACCGGCATCGCCAAGCACATCAGTGAGTATTGGATGCTGTACCTGATGATGCTGATCCCACTCATCTACTACCTTGTGTTCCGTTACATCCCCATGTTGGGCAACATCATCGCCTTCCGCCGCTACCGCGCCGGCAGCAGCATCTTCGGCGACGAATGGAGCGGCCTGAAGTACTTCAAACAGTTCATCGCGGATCAGAATTTCTGGCGGGCATTCCGCAACACCCTGCTGTTGAACTTCAAGTACCTGCTGGTCAGCTTCCCCATCACCCTGATTTTTGCGCTGCTGCTGAACGAGGTGCGCAATGTCCGTTGGAAGAAGTTCGTGCAGACGGTTTCTTACCTGCCCCACTTCATTTCCATGGTCATCATGGCCGGTATGATCCGGGAGCTGCTGTCCACCAGCGGCCCCATCAACGGCCTGATCGAGTCTCTGGGCGGCACCGCCATCAACTTCATGTCCCTGCCGGAATGGTTCACGACGATTTTCGTGGTGTCCGGTGTCTGGCAGGGCATCGGCTGGGGCAGCATCCTGTACCTGGCCGCCATGTCAGGCATCAACCCGGAGCTGTATGAGGCGGCGTCTCTGGACGGGGCCAACAAGTTCCAGCAGTGCCTCCATGTGACCATCCCCGGCATTCTGCCTACGGTGTCCACCCTGCTGGTGCTGAACATCGGTTCGCTGTGCGGCTCGGCGGCGTTCGAGAAGGTCTTCCTGCTCTACACCTCCACCACCTACGAGACGGCAGATATCATCGCCACTTACGTCTACCGGATGGGCATCGGCTCCGGCAACTACAGCTATGCCACCGCCATCAGCCTGTTCCAGGGCCTGATTAACCTGGTTCTGCTGACTGCCGCCAACCAGGCGTCCAAGAAGCTCACCGGCAGCGGATTGTGGTAAGAAAGGAGGAGCATTGTTATGGCAAAGGAAAAAGTTAGCACCGGAACGAAAGTAAAGGATTCCACCGGTTACAAGGTGTTCACCGTGTTCAACACGATCATTATGATTCTGATCTGCTGCGCAACGCTGTACCCCTTCCTGTATCTGATCGCGCAGTCCTTCTCCTCTGAGGCCGCAATCGTGGCGGGCGAGGTGAATCTGATTCCCAAGGGCTTCAACGTCCAGACCTATGTTTCCATCATCACCGACGGCAAATTTATCCCCTACTACTGGAACACCATCGTTTACACCGTCATCGGCACCACCTGCGCCCTGTTCTTCTCCGCCATTCTGGCCTATCCCCTGTCCAAGCCGGAACTGACGGCCAACAAGGTTATCAGTCCCCTGATTATCTTCACCATGTACTTCGCTGGCGGCATGATCCCCAACTACGTCCTGATGAACTCTCTGGGCCTGAACAACACCGTGGCGGCCTTCATCCTGCCCGGCCTCATCAGCACTTACTACGTCATCCTGATGCGGTCCTTCTTTGAGACAGTACCCAAGGAGCTGGAGGAAGCGGGCGAAATCGATGGCATGAACAAAATCGGCGTGTTTTTCCGCGTCGCTCTGCCCTTGTCCATGCCCATCATGGCAACGATGGCCCTGTTCTATCTGGTGCAGTATTGGAACGACTGGTTTGACGCGTTCCTCTATTTGCAGGACACCTCAAAGTGGCCTGTGGCCTACTACCTGCGCCAGCTCATCAACAGCGCCACCAGCACCACGGACCCCAGTTCCATCGGCGATTCCATGCAGATCGCGGCCAACATCAAGTCCTGTGCCATGGTGCTGACGGCGGCCCCCATCATCTGCGTATACCCCTTCATTCAGAAATACTTCGTCCAGGGTATGATGCTGGGCGGCGTCAAGGGGTAACACACCCGTTTTACAGATCCTCGAAGGGGCCTTGCCAGGACGCTGCGGCGTCCGATGAGGAATGGCTCCGCCCCTGAGGAGGGCAAAACACCAAATCCATTTCACAGGAGGTAACAAAATGAAGAAACTGATCAGCCTGATCCTGGCGCTGGCGATGGTCCTCTCCCTGGCGGCCTGCGGCGGCAGCAGCAGCACTTCTGACGGCGGAGACACCAGCGTCACCATCAGCGACGACGATCTGGACTACACCTACGGAGAACACTTCTACTCCGAGACCCCCGTCACCTACACCATGTACCTGAACGACAACAGCGCTTATCCCTACAAGGACGCCTGGTCCGAGGAGGGCGGCATCTTCTGGGCCATCGAGCAGGCCACCAACGTCACGCTGGATATCCAGATCGTTGACAACACGGACTATACCGACAAGGTGTCCCTGGCCGTCTCCGCCGGCAACGCGCCCTACATCATCCCCAAGATCTATAGCGAAACGGCCTATGTGACCGGCGGCGGCGTGGTTGCCGTCTCCGACTATGTGCAGTATATGCCCAACTATCAGGCATTTTATGAGGAGTACGACATGGAGGACGACGTGGCCTCCCTGTACCAGGAGGACGGCAAGTATTACCGTCTGCCTGGCATGAAGGAGACCTGCCTCCAGGACTACACCATCGGCATCCGTCAGGACCTCTTTGAGGCGGCCGGTTACGATGTGACCGAGCTGGAAGACGACTGGACCTGGGACGAGTTCGTGGATATCCTGGTGGATGTCAAAGCCTACATGGTCAGCGAGGGCATGATTGACGAATCCGACTACATCTGGTCTGATAAGTGGTGCGGCGCCCAGTCCGGCCAGGGCAACGGCGGCAACCTGCTCAAGCTCATCGGCGCTTCCTATGGCATCTACAGCGGCTGGGCTATGAGCATGAGTTCCAACTACGGCCTGGTGTTCAACACGGATACCGATGCCTTCGAGCTGGGTTCCATCAGTGAAAATTACAAGGAAATGATGACCGTGGTGCAGCGCATGGTCAACGAGGGCATCCTGGACCCGGAGACCTTCACCCAGAACGACGACACCGCTGAGAACAAGTTCTACCGGGGCGAGACCGCTCCACCTACACCGTCACCGACACCGCTCTGGCTGAGAACCTGGGCGAGGACAACTACAGCCTGTACCGTATTCTGGTTCCCATTGGCACTACCGACGAGCAGTCCGAAAATGAGCGTCTGGAGTGCGGCATCATGGTTTCCTCCAACGCGCTGAACGACCTGGGCACAGAGGAGTTCATCAAGATGATGCGCTTCATTGACTGGCTCTGGTACTCCGAGGAAGGGCAGATCCTGACCAAGTGGGGCATCGAGGGCGAGACCTACACGGTGGACGACGAGGGCAACTATAGCCTGACCGACGGTTACTATTGCAGCGGCCTGTCCATCGCTCAGACCTCTGACGACCAGGTGGATATGCGCGTAGAGCTGGGCTTTGCCTGCGGCAACTTCATGTACGGCGGCAACACCGAACTGCTGACCTCCAACTATGACGAGAGCCTTCAGGACTTCTATGACCGGATGAGCGAATACCGCAGCCTGCGGGCGCTGGATCCGACCATCTCCCTGAGTGAGGATGATCTGGAACAGGCCAACCTGTGGGGTACCCCGCTGGACGACACCATCAACTCCTGGACCCTGGGCTTCGCGGAGGGCCTCTATGACCTGGACGAGTACTGGGATCAGTATGTGTCTGAGGTGCAGTCTCAGAACGTGGACAACCTGCTGGATCTGTACAACACCCTCTATCAGGAGAGCAAGGCAGAATAAGCGGGTGGAACCGCATCAACCGAATCCCTGAACCTCCGGGGCGGGTGCTTTGCGCGCCTGCCTCGGAGGAGGGGAGGGGTGCTATCCCTCCCCTCCTCAGGGCATCGCCGCTGCAGGCGGCCCACGCTGCGCGCAGCGCGTGTGGCCTGTGGTTACGAAACTTTTTTAAGCCACTTCCTCCCGCCGGGAAAATCGTGTATACTATTGATATGTGTATATTGAATCAAGGACAGTTCCCGGAGAGACAACGACATGGCCGTCAAGCGGCACTTCCGAAGCTGCGCTTCTCCTAGCCACGCCTGCTTCCGCCGGGACGGTGTGGAGGAGCGGCGCATTGTAGAGATTGCCCGACAGCCAATTTTTCAGTTCTCCGAAGAAAGGGGGAGCAACGCCGTGATTTACGCCGACCATGCCGCCACTACACCGCTGCTGCCCTGCGCCCGGGCGGCAATGGAACCGTATTTGAATGAGGAATTTGCCAATCCTTCCAGCCAGTACCGGGCCGGGCGAAAAGCCCGGCGGGACATAGAACTGGCCCGGCGGCGGATGGCGGAGCTGCTGGGCTGCCAGCCGGGGGAACTGTACTTTACCTCTGGCGGCAGCGAGGGCAACGCCTGGGCTGTCTGGAACGGAGCGCTGTGGGGGCGCGACGCCGGAAAACCGCTGGTGACCACCTCCATCGAGCATCACTCCCTGCTCCGGGCTTGCCAGGGGGCGGCGCAACTGGGAGTGGAGACCGTTCTTCTCCCGGTGGACGGTTCGGGCCGGGTGTCTCCGGCGTCGCTGGCGGCGGTGCTGGAACGCCGCCCGGCGCTGGTGTCCATCCAGTACGCCAACAATGAAATTGGCACCGTCCAGCAAATGGAGGCGCTCTCAGCGCTGTGCCGGGAACAAAACATTCCTTTCCACACGGACGGAGTGCAGGCCATTGGTCGAACGAGCGTGAATCTGCGCCAGATAGATATGCTGACCGCCTCTGCCCACAAGTTTGGCGGCCCGAAGGGCATCGGCTTCCTCTACGCCCGCAAGGGCCTCCCCCTCCACCCCCTGATTTACGGAGGCAGCCAGGAGCGGGGACTCCGGGGCGGCACGGAAAACGTCGCCGCCGTCGTGGGCATGGCGGCGGCCCTGGAGGAGACGCTGATGCAGCGCTCCGTCCAGAGAACCCGTCTGGCGGCGCTGGCTCAGGATTTTGTGGCTGCCCTCCTGGCGGGCTGCCCCCGGGCTCGGTTCCATCTGCCGGAGGGAGACCGGCTGCCCGGCCTTGTCAGCGTGGCCCTGCCGGGGATTTCAGGGGAGCAGCTGGTCTACCGCATGGATATGGCAGACGTGGCGGTGTCCGCCGGGGCCGCCTGCGACCAGGGCGAACGGCAGGAGGTCTCCCACGTCCTCCGGGCCATCGGCCTCTCCCGACAGGAGGCCGAACAGACCATCCGCCTGTCCTTCGGCCCCACCAACAGCCCGGAGGACGGCAGACAGGCGGCGGAGCGCCTGCTGCGCATCTTAGCTGTTAGCTATTAGCCGTTAGCTGTTAGTCACGCACTGCAAGTGTTAAGCGTAGTGCTTAAAATCTGGCGTTGCCAAGCTAATAGCTAAAAGCTAATTGAGCCACTGGTCAATACAATAAAGAAAGCAGGGAACAAGATGAACTACACCAAATGCTGGCTGGAATACCCCCGCATCTGCGATGAAACGGGGAAAACACTGACCGCAGCCTGTCTGCTGACGGGGACGGTGGCCTGGAGAGCCGTGGAAGAGCTGCGACTGGGGCTGGAGGGCTTGTACGGCCTGACGCTGGAAACCACGGCGGAGCAGACGGCGGACATCACCCTGGACTGCGACCCAAGGATGCACCCGGAAGGGTACAACATCCGCGTCTACCAGGGCCGCTGCACCATCGTCAGCGGCGGCGAGCGGGGGGCCTTGTACGGCGCGTTTGCTCTGCTGCGGCAGCTGCAAATGGAGCAGTGCGCCTGGGAGGAACTGACCTGGGAGGGGAAAGGGCGACCCGCCAACCCCATGCGGGTTTTGAACCACTGGGACGACCTGGACGGCAGCATCGAGCGGGGCTACGCGGGACAATCCTTCTTCTTTCGGGACAATGAAGTGCTGGTGAATGACCGCACCGTGGCCTATGCCCGACTGGCCGCATCGGTGGGTGTCAACTGCGTGGTACTCAACAACGTGAATGTGCGCGGCGCGGCGAACCAGCTGATTTCCAGGCGGTACTATGAGCCGCTGCGGGAGATTCAGAAAATTTTGGCTAGCTATGGGATTACCATGTACCTCTGTGTCAACTTCGCCGCCCCGATGGAGCTGGGGGGCCTGGATTCCGCCGACCCCTGTGACGACAGGGTGTTGCAGTGGTGGAAGGACAAGGCCAGCGAGGTCTGGGGCAGTCTGCCCGGTTTGGGCGGCTTCATGGTCAAGGCGGATTCTGAGGGCCAGCCCGGTCCCTCGGCCTACGGGCGCACCCACGCGGATGGGGCAAATCTGCTGGGCGAGGCGGTGGCCCCCTATGGCGGCAAGGTGATTTGGCGCTGCTTTGTCTATAACTGTCAGCAGGACTGGCGGGACACCAAAACAGACCGGGCCAAGGCGGGCTATGATTTCTTTGCGCCGCTGGACGGCAAATTCCGGGACAATGTAGTGCTGCAAATCAAAAACGGGCCGATGGATTTCCAGGTGCGGGAGCCGGTGTCCCCCCTGTTTGGCGGGCTGAAGCACACCAACATGATGCTGGAGGTGCAGGTGGCCCAGGAGTACACCGGCCAGCAGCGCCATGTGTGTTATCTGATCCCCTGGTTCCGCCAGGTGCTGAACCAGGATATGCACTGCTGTGAAGGTCCCTCCACGGTGGCCGACCTGGTCAGCGGCCGCAGCTATGGAAACACCTGCTGCGGTATGGCGGCAGTGGCCAACACCGGGGACGACCCCAACTGGACCGGTCACGACCTGGCGGCGGCCAACCTGTACGGCTTTGGGCGGCTGGCCTACGACACCACCCTGACCGGGGAAGAAATTGCGAAGGAGTGGCTGCGGCTGACCTTTGGCAAGACCCCTCTGGTGGAGGAGACCCTGCTGCACATCCTCATGGCCTCCTGGCCCGTCTATGAAAGCTACACCGCCCCGCTGGGCATCGGCTGGATGGTCAACCCCAACCACCACTACGGGCCAAACGTGGACGGCTACGAGTACGCCCGCTGGGGAACCTACCACCGGGCCGACCACAAGGGGCTGGGCGTGGACCGGACAAGCAGCGGAACCGGCTATTGCAGCCAGTACACGCCGGAGCTGGCCGCAGAGTATGAAAATCTGGAGACCTGCCCGGATGAACTGGCGCTGTTCTTCCACCACCTGGACTACACCTACCGCCTGAAAAGCGGGAAAACGGTACTCCAGCACATCTACGACACCCACTTCGATGGGGCGGAGCAGGCGGCGGCGTTCCTGACACTGGTGGAGGGGCTGGAGCCGCTTCTGCCGCAGCCGGTCTACCAGCGCCTGCACGAGCGGTTCCGGCACCAAAAAGAACACTCTTGCGAATGGCGTGATGTAATCAACACCTATTTCTTCCGCAAGAGTGGTATCCCGGACGCCCAGGGGCGTACTATTTACCCATAAAGAGGGGTCCAGCCGGGGTCGTTCATTTTTCGGTATTCGGAGGGGGTACACCCCATCTGTTCCTTGAACACCCGGTTGAAGGTGGCCAGAGACTTGAAGCCGGAGCGGGTGGCGATCTCCGTGATGGAGACAGAGGAATCCGCCAGCAGGTTCCTGGCCCAGAGGATGCGGCTGCCGGTCAGGTAGCTGTGGAAGGTGGTCCCGGCAAACTCCTTGAACAGGCGGGAAAAGTGGAATTTGCTGAACCCCGCGTATTCGCTGACGCTCTCCAGGGTCAGATCCTCGGTGCAGTGCTTGCTGATGTAATTGCACACCGAGGTGAACCGCTCGGTATACTCCTGCTGCTTGGACTGGGTGGAGCCGTGGAGCCGCTCCCCGCTGAACGCGTACCGCCCAGCCAGCAAAAGGAATCGCAGCAGCAGGGAGGTGATGGCCACATCCCGGAAGGACGCTTCGCCCAAATATTCCGTCTCCATCTCGGACAGACAGTCCATCATCTGCTGGCTGACCTGCGGGGCGTCCCGCTGGGTAATCAGGCAGTAGGGGGTCAGAGAGGAAAAGAAGAAGCTGGCATCCTGAAATTGTTCCAGGTTGGTCACATCGAAGTTGACGATGTACCGCACGCCGGTGGGCGGCGCGTTGATGGCGTGCAGCTCGCTGGGGGCGATAATCAAAATATCCCCCGGATACACCACCACCGTGGTCTTTGCTACAATGACCTCGTAAGAATTGATCAGAGGTGCGATAATCTCGCCGGGCAGGTGCCAGTGCTGCGGAAAGCACTCCGATTCATCGTTGCGGTAAAAGCGGATGGGGAGAGAGTTGTTGAAGGTGACGGTCTCTCTCGTTCCGTGCAGGTTCTCAATCATAGGTAGTATTACTCCTTACTTTTTCACAAACAGCGTTCTCCAGGAGGTTCTTTCTTATGAAGCCGTTTGCCCACCGAACTCACTACGTATCCGTCGGCCACTGGTTCACTTATAACGGCAAGTGGGTGGCGCTGGCCGCCATCATCCTCCTGCTGGGCATTTATCTCTATCACAACAACAGCGACAGCGTTCCCTCGGATTATATCGTCACCTGGGTCGGCTGTACAGAGCTGACAGAAGAGGAAGAGGAAGCCGTCACAGCCGCCATGGAAGCGGCAGGGGCCGATGAGAACGGGGACGGAGAAGTTGTCGTCACCATCCGCCAGTTCGTCATCGACTTCCGGGTGGACGCCACCGACGAGGCCGCTGAGGAAACCTATTACAACACCCTTAAACTTCTGAATCAGCTCAACGACGCGGACAGCTACCTGTTCCTCCTGGACGACCCGAAGAAGTTCCAGTTCACCACCGGCGTCCTCCAGTACCTGGACGGCGTGATCCCCGGCGAGGAGGACAACTACGAATGTGAAAACTGGGCCGATATGTGCGTGGCCTGGAGCTGCGAGGGCTTTGAGCGCACCGCCTACCTGGGCCGACGCGCCCTGTTCGAGGAGGACGCGGACTATGAGGTCACCTTTCCCGGAGGAAACGCCCTCTTTACGGCGCTGACGGGCCTTGCCTGACGGCCATTTCCGCAGTCCCAAGCGGTTTTAGATTCGTTTCCCAAGAAATACGAGCGAAAGGAGCGCGTGAAAATGCTATTCGGACAGAATTTTGAAAACATGGGTGGGACGGTTTCCGGCCCCACCTCCAACAACACCGGCGTGCGGCTGTTCTGGGAGATTCTCTTTGACAATATGGGACGGCTTTTTGCTACCAGCGCCCTCAGTACCATCGCTTTGCTGCCCGCTGTGGTGGGCATCGTTTATGCGCTCAGCCAGAATGGCGCGCTCCTCCTGCTGCTGGCCGGGGTGCTGGGCGGCATGATTGCCGGGGCCGCTTATGGGGCCATGATGGACGGCATTATGCGCGCCATCCGGGGTGAGATGGGCCGGTGGTGGGACCATTACCGCGAGGCGTGGAAGCGGGACTGGAAGGCGAACCTCCTGCCCGGCGGGGTGCTGGGCTGTCTGGCGGCTATGGTTGTGGATGTGCTGATGGTCCTGCAATACGGCGAGGACGGGGTGCCAACCTCCATTTTGGTGTGTACCATCATCAGCATTGTACTCACCATGGCTGTGTTCACCTACCTGTGGCCCCAACGGGTGCTGCTGGACCTGCCGCTGCGCTACATCTTCCGCAACAGCCTGCTGATGATTCTGGCCCACCCGCTGGTGACGCTGCTGTCAGTGGTGGTGCAGCTCTGCTACTGGGTGCTGCTCGCGCTTTTGATTCCCTACAGTCTCATCGTCTACGTCCTTCTGGGACTGTGGTTCCCGGCAGTCGTTGGGACGATGATCGTCTACAAAAAGCTGGACGCGGACTTTAAAATCGAGGAGCGGCTGAATGCGGCGCTGCGGACGCCCAGGGAAGAGGACGAGGAAGAAGCGATGGAAATTCAGCGCCAAGAGTGGTGAAAACTATTTTCCGACTATCTCTTTGAATCAGCCGCGTTGTGATAAGCTATTAGCCGTTAGCTGTTAGCTGTTAGTCAGGTGCTACCAGTTTAAAGCAAACAGCTAAAAAGGAAGCTGAGAGCGAAACCACCCGTTTGCAAAATCCTGCAAACGGTAAGGGCAGCACGTAATACCAAGAACCACAAAGCTAAGAGCTAATAGCTAAAATGTTCATAAGGCTGAGTAAAAGGGATAACCAGTAACTATTTCACTTAGTATACACCAATTCGGTGGTAAAAGCAATGCGCCAACGCGGAGAAAACCTTCTGTGTGCGCCTGTGAAAAACTTTGAGGAGGGTCATTTATGCTCTACATTGGAATCGACCTGGGAACCTCGGCGGCCAAACTGCTGCTGATGGACGAAACAGGCCGGATTTTACACATTGTTTCCAAGGAATACCCGCTGGAATTTCCACACCCCGGCTGGAGCCAGCAGAATCCGGAGGACTGGCTCTCCGCCGTGGAGGAGGGGATACCGGAGCTGTTGGCGGGTTTCGACGCTGCTCAGGTGGCAGGCATTGGAGCGGGCGGCCAGATGCACGGCCTGGTGGTGCTGGACAGGGATGACAACGTCATCCGTCCCGCCATCCTCTGGAACGACGGGCGCACCGCCAAGCAGGTGGACTACCTGAACAACATCATTGGCAAGGACAAGCTCAGCCGGTACACCGCTAACATCGCCTTTGCGGGCTTCACCGCTCCCAAGCTGCTGTGGATGCGGGAGAATGAACCGGATCTGTTCGCTAAAATCGACAAAATCATGCTCCCAAAGGATTTTATCAACTATAAGCTCACCGGCGTCCACTGCACCGACGTGTCCGACGCCTCCGGGATGCTGCTCTTTGACGTACAGCACAAGTGCTGGTCGCAGGAGATGCTGGACCTCTGCGGCATAAAAACATCTCAGATGGCGCAAATCTTTGAATCTTACCAGCCGGTGGGGACGCTGCTGCCCGGCATGGCGAAAAAGCTGGGCCTGCCGGAAACGGTTGTCGTCGCCGCCGGAGCCGGAGACAACGCCGCCGCTGCGGTGGGTACCGGAACCGTAGGCGAGGGGGCCTGTAACATTTCGTTGGGTACTTCGGGAACGATTTTTATTTCCAGTGAGAAATTTGGCGTGGACCCGCAGAACGCTCTCCACTCCTTCGCCCATGCGGACGGGAATTATCACCTGATGGGCTGTATGCTCTCCGCCGCAAGCTGCAACAAGTGGCTGATGGAGGACATCTTCCAGACGGAGGATTACACCAGGGAACAGGCTCCCATCACGCGGGACAAGTTAGGCAGAAATCATGTCTTTTTCCTGCCCTACTTGATGGGGGAGCGCAGCCCTATCAACGACACCAATGCCCGCGGGACTTTTATCGGCATGACGATGGACACCACCCGTGCCGACCTGACCCAGGCGGTGCTGGAGGGGGTGGCTTTCGGCATCCGGGACAGTCTGGAGGTGGCCCGCTCTCAGGGTATCGTCATCAAGCGCAGCAAAATCTGCGGCGGCGGGGCGAAAAGTTCCCTGTGGAAGACGATTTGCGCCAACGTGCTGAACGTCACGCTGGAAATCGTGGAGTCCGAGCAAGGCCCCGGCATGGGCGGCGCAATGCTGGCGATGGTGGCGGACGGGACGTATCCCAGCGTGAAAGCGGTCTGCGACAAGCTGGTCCATGTGGTGGATACGGTGGAGCCGGAGCCGGAGCTGGCAGCGCTGTACGAGGAACGGTATCAGCAATTCCGGAAGATTTATCCGACCTGCAAGAGCCTGTTCCCTCAACTGCTGTGAGAGGTGACAGAAATGAAAATTTGTTCTGTGTTTGATGAAGATTTTAAACCTTACGGGCAGGTGCATGAGAACTTTCCTGTGGAGGAGATCATGGAGGCGCTGGCGGCGACCCCAGTGACAGACGGTGTGGTCTACACTGCCGAGGACGAGGATTTGCAGGAGCTGCCCGCCACGGCGGAGGTCTCCGACAATTTGTTCGGCGGGATGTCCGTCCAGATGGGCTGGTGCAACGGCCACAACACCAAGTTGAACTGCCTGGAGTACCACCGGGACAGCGAGTTCAACCTGGGAACGTCGGACTTTATCCTGCTGCTGGCCCGGCAGGAACAAATCACCGACGGGATGCTGGACACTGCTGATGTAAAGGCGTTCCGCGTTCCCGCCGGAACAATGGTGGAGGTCTACGCAACCACCCTGCACTATGCCCCTTGCCACACCGACCCGGCGAAGGGCTTCCAGGTGCTGGTAGCCTTGCCCAAAGGAACCAACGGCCCCAAGCCGGAGGGCAGAAAGAGTTACGGCGGCGACGACACCCTGCTTTGGGCCTGCAACAAGTGGCTGCTGGCCCACCCGGAGTCCGATGAGGCCGGGCAGGGCGCATACATTGGCCTGAAAGGGGGCAACATCGACATTTCCAGCGACATTTGACCGAAAACGAATTTAAAACAAGGAGGAACTTCAAATGTTAGGCAGCAATATTCCAACCGTTAAAATGGGCATCATCGCCGTCAGCCGGGACTGCTTCCCCATCGCCCTGTCCACCCAGCGCCGAAAAAACATCGTGGCCGCCTACGGCGAGGGGCTGTATGAGTGTCCCGTCACCGTGGAGAACGAGCTGGATATGCTCAAGGCCGTGGAGGACGTGACCGCAGCGGGCTGCAACGCCCTGGTGGTGTTTTTGGGCAATTTCGGCCCGGAGACCCCGGAGACGGAGATCGCCCAGCGGTTTGACGGCCCCTGTATGTTCGTGGCCGCCGCCGAGGGGGACGGCGACATGGTCAACGGCCGGGGCGACGCCTACTGCGGGATGCTGAACTGCTCCTACAACCTGGGGATGCGCCATTTGAAGAGCTACATTCCCGAATACCCTGTGGGCACCGCCGAGGAAGTGGCCGACATGATTCGGGACTTCGTCCCCGTGGCGCGGGCCATCATTGGCGTGAAAAACCTGAAAATCATCACCTTCGGCCCCCGTCCCCAGGACTTCTTCGCCTGCAATGCCCCCATCAAAGGTCTGTATGATCTGGGCGTGGAAATCGAGGAAAATTCCGAGTTGGACCTGTTGGTCTCCTACAAGGAACACGCAGGCGACCCCCGCATCCCTGGCATCTGCGCGGAAATGGCCGCCGAGATGGGCGAGGGCAGTTACTACCCCGAGCTGAACGAGCGCATGGCGCAGTTCGAGCTGACCCTGCTGGATTGGGCCGAGGCCCACAGGGGCAGCAAAAAATACGTAGCCTTTGCGGACAAGTGCTGGCCCGCCTTCCCCAGCCAATTCGGGTTTGAGCCTTGCTATGTGAACTCCCGCCTGGTCAGCCGGGGCATCCCCGTTTCCTGTGAGGTGGACATCTACGGCGCACTCAGCGAGTACATCGGGATGTGCGTCTCCAACGACGCCGTCACCCTGCTGGACATCAACAACAGCGTCCCCAAGTACATCTACGACGAGGACATCAAGGGCAAGTATGACTACAAGTTGACCGATACCTTCATGGGCTTCCACTGCGGCAACACCCCAGAGTGCAAGCTGTGTTCTGACCGGGCGGTGAAGTACCAGCTCATCCAGCACCGCCTGCTGGAGCCGCAGGACAGCGAACCGGATTTCACCCGCGGCACGCTGGAGGGCGACATCGCCGCCAGCCCCATCACCTTCTACCGCCTCCAGTGCGACAGCGAAGGGGTTCTGCGCAGCTACATCGCCCAGGGCGAGGTGCTGGACGTGCCCACCCGCTCCTTCGGCGGCATCGGCGTGTTTGCCATTCCCGAAATGGGCCGATTCTACCGCCATGTGCTGATCCGGAAGCGGTACCCCCACCACGGCGCAGTGGCCTTCTCCCATGTGGGTAAGTATCTCTATGAGGTGTTCAAGTTCCTGGGCGTGGAGGACATCGCGTACAACCAGCCCAAGAGTTTGCCCTATCCCACGGAGAATCCGTTTGCGTGATACGCGCCGGAGGCACGAGAAACTTCCCAGGGGTGGGATAGCCTCACCCCTGGGAAGGGAAAGGAACCGAACATGAAACGATGGCTTTGCATATTGACGAGCGTCTGTCTCCTGCTCTCCGCCGTTGGCTGCGCCAAAACGCCGACGGCAGCGGAGGACGGTACGGCATGGGACGGGGCGTGGACCACCATAGGTGGAACACTGGGCATCGACGAGGACGCCAGCGGTATGGACAGCTTTGAAAAGGGCAAGGTCTACACCGACGGCGAGATGTACTACGGCATCTGGTCCCTGGGAGAAGAATTTTCCTTTGAGACCACCACCGGTTCCTCCATCAGCGCCTTTGACGCGACGCTATATCTGCTGCTGGAAAAGACAGCGGACGCGGAAACCGCCGAAGCGTATTTGGAGGACGGATTGGCTTACGAGCAGGAGTCCAACGATGTGGCGGAGACCTATACTGTCACCTGCAACGGCCATCTGTTCACCGTGTTGGTTTATCCCTCCGACGATGAGGACGTCCCCTATACCACGGTGTACTCCGCCTTTACCACTTACGACAGCGCTATTATCAACGCGGAACTGAACGTACAGGGCACCGTGGAAAATCCAAAGGATGTCCTGGAAACGTTTTTGAACAGCATACACTTCGCCAGCCTGTCCTAAAGCGACAGGTTTGGAGCAGAAAGGAGCGTTATTCTTATGAAACTGAACCTTGCGTCCCTACAGGACCGGGCGGGCTGGGCCGCCGCAGGCGTCGCCTTGCCCCAATACGATGTGGAACAGGTGGTGGCCCGCACCAGAGCCAACCCCATGTGGGTTCACTTCGGGGCAGGGAATATCTTCCGGGGCTTCATCGGTTCCCTGGCCCAGCGGATGCTGAACGCCGGGGTCTGTGACCGGGGTATTATCGCTGCGGAGACCTTCGACTATGGCATTATTTCCGACATTTATGACCCCTTTGACAACCTGACCCTGAACGTCACCCTGAACGCCGACGGCTCCTTTGACCGGGAGATTCAGGCGGGCATTGTGGAGGGCATTGCGGTGGACAGCGCCAACCCCGCGAACATGGCCCGGATGAAAGAGATTTTCACCAACCCCGGCCTCCAGATGATCTCCTTCACCATCACCGAGAAGGGCTACGCCCTGCGGCGGGTGGACGGCTCGCTGATGCCCGTCGTCGTGGCCGACATGGAGGAAGGCCCTTCCGCCGCCCGCCACGCCATGAGTATCGTCTGCGCCCTGCTGCTGGAGCGGTACAAGGCCGGGCGGTATCCGCTGGCCGTGGTGTCCATGGACAACTGTTCCCACAACGGCGAAAAGCTCCAGGCTTCGGTACTGGAAATTGCCAAAGCCTGGCTGGACAAGGGCTATGTGGAGCAGGGCTTTATGGACTACCTGACCGATGAGAAAACCATCGCTTTCCCCTGGTCCATGATCGACAAAATCACACCCCGGCCCGCCCCCGCCGTGGAAAAGGCGCTGGAGGAGGCTGGAATCGAGGACATCGCCCCGGTCAAGACTGCCAAGGGAACCTTCATCGCCCCCTTTGTCAACGCGGAGCGACCTCAGTATCTGGTTATCGAGGACACCTTCCCCAATGGTCGTCCGCCGCTGGAGAAGGCGGGAGTCTACTTCGGCACCCGCGCCACCGTCAACAAGTCCGAGACCATGAAGGTCACCACCTGCCTGAACCCCCTGCACACGGCGCTGGCCGTCTACGGCTGTCTGCTGGGCTACACCCTCATCTGTGACGAGATGAAGGACGGGGAGCTGGTCAACCTGGTCAAACGGCTGGGCTACCAGGAGGGACTGCCCGTGGTGGTGGACCCGGAAATTCTTTCCCCCAGGGCGTTCATCGACGAGGTGGTGAACGAGCGTCTGCCCAACCCCTATATGCCCGACACCCCTCAGCGCATCGCCACCGACACTTCCCAGAAGGTCGCCATTCGCTACGGCGAAACCATCAAGAGTTATCGCAGCGGCGGCGAGGATTTGAACCAGTTGGTGGCCATTCCCCTGGCTATTGCGGGCTGGCTGCGCTATCTGCTGGCGGTGGATGACAACGGCGCGCCTATGGAGGTCTCTGCCGACCCCATGAAGGCAGACTTGCAGACCATGCTGGTCGGCGTGGAGCTGGGCAATCCGGAAAGCGTCACGGGCAAGCTCCAGCCCATCCTCTCCAACGCCGCCATTTTTGGCTCCGACCTGACGGAGACGCCGTTAGCGGCCAAAATCGAGGGCTATCTGAAGGAAGAACTGGTCGGACCCGGCGCTGTCCGCGCCACCCTGCACAAATATGTAGGCTGAAAACGAGAAACGGAGGAGGCCGTCCGCCGGGCGGCCTCCTCCACAGAGCAGCGAAGGAGGAAACCATATGAAAATGACGTTTCGTTGGTACGGAGAGGGCCGTGACAGCGTCTCTCTGAAACAAATCCGGCAAATTCCCGGCATGAGCGGGCTGATGGGTTTATTAGACGAGAAAGCTGCGGGAGAGGTCTGGACTTATGAAGAGTGCAAAGCCTACGTGGACCACGTCCACGCGGCGGGCCTGGAGTGCGAGGTCATTGAGAGCGTCAATGTCCACGAGGACATCAAGCTGGGCCTGCCCACCAGAGACCAGTACATTGCAAACTACTGCGAGACCATCCGAAATCTGGCCAGGGTGGGTGTGAAGGTCATCATCTACAACTTCATGCCCGTGCTGGACTGGCTCCGCACAGACCTGGCCCGTGTCATCCCGGAGGACGGCTCCAACAGCCTGTACTACGACGAGGCCGAGCTGGGCAATATGACGCCCCTGGAAATCGTGGAAAACACAGCGAAAAACTCCAACGGCTTTTCCCTTCCCGGTTGGGAGCCGGAGCGACTGGCGGAACTGGAAAAGACGCTGGATCTGTACAAGAGCGTGGACGCGGACAAACTGTTCGAGAATTTCCAATACTTCCTGGACGGCATCATCCCCACCTGCGAAGAGGTGGGCATCAAAATGGCCTGCCACCCGGACGACCCCGGCTGGCCGATTTTCGGTCTGCCCCGCATCACCCACGACCAGGCGGGCTTTGACCGCATGGTGAAGCTCCACGACAGCCCCTGCAACACCCTCTGTCTCTGCACCGGCTCTTTGGGGTCCAACGTGGAAAACGACATTCCGAATATGATTCGCCACTTTGGGGAGATGAACCGCATCGGCTGCCTCCACGTCCGCAACATCAAGCATCTGGGCAACGACCGAAAATTCCGGGAATCCAGTCACCTGTCCGCCGATGGCGACCTGGATATGTACGAAATTATGAAGGCCGTCTACGACACCTGCCCGGATACGTACATCCGCCCCGACCATGGCCGGATGATTTGGGACGAGGTGGGCCGCCCCGGTTATGGTCTCTATGACCGCGCCCTGGGCGCCTGTTACTTAAACGGGCTGTGGGAAGCCATTTGCAAGGAGAACGAACAGAAGAAGTGAGAATGTGGTTCAATTCACACCCGTAGATACTGAATATTGAACCAAAGTATAGCAAAGCAGCCGACACCAGCTCATTGAAACAGCCCCCTTAGAGTAGATGCTCGAAAAAGCAAAAAATTCGAGACTACACTAAGGGGGCTATTATTATGGCAAGAATCAGCCATAAGAACAAGAAGTACAGTCCAGAATTTAAAATTCTGACTATCCCTTTGAATCAGCCGCGTTGTGATAAGCTATTAGCCGTTAGCTG
>JAJQBR010000048.1 GCA_021203185.1 Clostridiales bacterium | reverse complement strand
GCGGCGCGGCGTAAGCCGCGATGGAGGGGTTTCACCTTGCAACAACTTCACCCGTCCCCCCATTTGTACTACCACTACTCTATCACACTCCGCCAAAAAAAACAATCGTGCCAACATTACGTTTTGATTAAAATTCGGGTATGCGTTCCTTTCAGCTTGTTTTAAGATTCCCGTAGTACAGTACACCTGTCAAACAGTGAACTGCGGGCGCGCCCCGCGAAAAGGAGGAACCCCTGTGATAGAACTCAGGAATCTGGTCAAGCGGTACGGCAGCCACCTGGCGGTGGATCACCTGAACCTGACCATCGAGGAAGGGAAAATTTACGGTTTTCTCGGTCCAAATGGCGCCGGGAAGTCCACCACCATGAACATGATGACCGGTTATCTCTCCCCCACCGAGGGCGAGATCATCATCAACGGCCACGACATTCTGGAGGAGCCGGAGGAGGCCAAAAAGTGCATCGGCTACCTGCCGGAGCAGCCCCCGGTGTATATGGATATGACGGTGACGGAGTACCTGAACTTCTGCGCCGGGCTGAAAAACGTCCCCAAGGACAAGCGGGCCGCCCAAATCGAGAGCGTTGTCCACATGACCCGGCTGGACGGCGTGGAGGGGCGGCTCATCCACAACCTGTCCAAAGGCTACCGCCAGCGGGTGGGCCTGGCCCAGGCCATTCTGGGGTTCCCTCCCATCATCATCCTGGACGAACCCACCGTGGGCCTGGATCCCAAGCAGATCATCGAAATCCGTGACCTGATCCGCCAGCTCAGCGAGAATCACACCGTCATTCTCTCCAGCCACATCCTCTCCGAGGTGCAGGAGATCTGCGACCAAATCATCATCATCTCCCACGGCAAGCTCATCGCCAACGACAGCGCCGACTATCTGGAGGCCCACCTGAAGGGCTCCGCCGTGCTGCGGCTGCTGGTCCAGGCCGACGCCGAGGACACCGAGGACCTGCTGCACACCGTCAGCAACGTCGCCATCCAGGAGCTGACCGAAAACGACGACGGCACCACCGCCGCTCTGGTGGAAATGGACGCGGGCAGCGACCCCAGGGCCGACATCTTCTTTGCCTTCGCCCGCGCCAAAAAGCCCATTCTGGAAATGACCATCCAGACCGCCTCCCTGGAGGACGTGTTCCTGGAGCTGACCGAGGACGGCGGCGCCGCCCCCGCCCCCAAAAAGGCCGAGGCCGCGCCAGCGCCGGAGCCGGGCTGGGAGCTGGAGGAAGAACCCGAAGAAGGAGGAACTGACTGATGAAAGCGATTTATAAGCGGGAGCTGTCCTCCTACTTCAACAACATGATTGCCCCGGTGTGCATCGCCTTTCTGCTGGCGGTGGTGGGGCTGTACTTCATGGCCTACAACCTCTACAGCGGCGACCCCAGCTTTGCCGACGCGCTGGGCGCTTCGCTGTTCATCTTCCTGGTGGTGATTCCCATCCTGACCATGCGCTCCATGGCGGAGGACCGCCGGTCCCGTACCGACCAGCTGCTGCTGACCTCCCCCATCACCGTCACTCAAATCGTGCTGGGCAAGTTCTTCGCCCTGCTGACGGTGTACGCCATTCCCTGTGTGCTGTTCTGCTTCTGCCCGGTCATTATCAAGCTGGCCAGCGGCTCCAGCGGCCAGGTCTACTGGGCCACCGACTACGCCACCCTGCTGGCCTTCTTCCTGCTGGGTGGGCTGTACCTGTCCATCGGCCTGCTCATCTCCTCCACCACCGAGAGTCAGATCCTCTCCGCCGTGGGTACCTTCGCCGCCCTGTTCATCCTCTATATGTGGAGCAGCATCGTGGACTTCCTGCCCACCAACGCCATCGGCAACCTGGCGGCGACCATTTTTATTCTGGCCCTGCTGTGCCTGCTGCTGGACAGCCTGACCTCCTCCCCCCGCATCACCATCGGCGTGGGTGTTGTGGGCCTGGCGGCCATCGGCATCACCTACGCCGTGGACAGCAGCCTCTATGAGAGCCTGCTGGTCAATGTGCTGGGCAAGTTCTCCGTCTCCGAGGTCATCTCCAGCTTTGCCAGCGACCAGCTCTTTGACGTGGCCGGTCTGCTGCTCTATGTGTCCCTGACCGTCCTTTGTCTTTTCCTGACCGTTCAGGTCATCCAAAGACGCCGCTGGAACTGAGGAGGTGCGCATTATGGCTCTTTTTTCCAAGAACGATAAAAATACCGACAACAAGGCCGACAGAAAGGCCCAAAAGCAGGCCAAAGAGCTGCAAAAGCTGTCCGAAGGCGGCAAGAGCGAGGGCAGTGGGAGCATGAGCATCCGCAGCCGGAACGGGCTGTTTTCCACCACGCTCATCGTGCTGGCCGTGGTCATCACCCTGATCTTCAACCTGGCGGTGGGGCAGATCCCCTCCGGCGTGATGGAGTTTGACCTGTCCAACACCAAGCTCTACTCCTTCTCCGACACCTCCAAGGACTACCTGGCGGAGCTGGACACCGACGTGCAGCTCATCGCCGTGGCCACCCAGGAGGACACCGACACCCGCATCGTCAAATTCCTCCAGAAGTACGCGGCCCTCTCTGACCACGTCACCCTGGAGTGGATCGACCCTGTGGCCTATCCTTCCGCCCTGACCACCTACGATTGCAGCAGCAACACCCTCGTCGTCACCTGTGAGGACACGGACCGCACCTATCAGGTGTCCTTCGACAGCATCCTGGTCTACGACAGCTACTATTACTACTACTACGGCACCACCTATTACACCTCCTTCGACGGCGAGGGCCAGGTACTCTCCGCCATCGACTATGTGGTCTCTGAAAGCAGCTACACCGTCTACTGCACCGAAAACCACGGCGAGTCCGACGTGGGAACCAACCTCTCCGAGCTGCTGGAGAAGAACCACTTCACCACCAGCACCGTCAGCCTGCTCCAGACCGGTTCCGTGCCGGAGGACTGCGACCTGCTGCTGATTTACGTCCCCACCAGCGACTTCTCCGAGGAAGAAATCGACATGATTTACGATTACCTCGACGCAGGCGGCAAGGTGGAGCTGATTTGGGGCAATTCTTCCTTTGAACACCCCAACCTGGACAGCCTGATGGCCACCTACGGCATGGAGCTGACCAGCGGCTATGTGGGCGACACCAGCCGTTACTACGCCGCCACCCAGAGCTACTTCACCTTCTTCCCGGAACTGACCTCCAGCTCTGACGCAGCGGACGGCATCGCCTCTGATGCGCTGGTGCTGGTCACCACCTCCTTTGGTCTGAACCTGATCGACCCGGCCAGAGATACCATCGAAGTGGACGACTTCCTGTCCACCTCCAGCTCCGGAGGCGTCATGCTGGACGGCGAGGACACCGTCTCCGGCCAGTACTATCTGGGCGTCACCGCCACGGAGGAAATCGAAGTGGAATCCGAGGACGCCGACACCGCCGATACCGATGAGGACGACGCGGACACCAGCGCCGAGGCTGATGAGGACGCCGACACCAGTGCCGAATCCGACGAGGAGGAAGAAGAGGAAGAAGAAGCTAACACTGTCACCGCTCAATTCACCGTTCTGACCTCCGAGAGCCTGGTCAACGACGACATCACCGACAGCTTTGGCGACTCCATTGTCAACCTGACCGTGGTGATGAACACCCTCACCGGCGGTTTTGAGGATGTGTCCAACATCTCCATCGACGCCAAGAGCCTGGAGACCACCTATAACACCGTAACCAACGCCGGGCTGTGGAGCCTGCTGTTCCTGGTGGCGCTGCCCATCGCCGTGCTGATCTTCGGCTTCGTCCGGTGGTTCCGCCGCCGCAAGCTGTAAGCGAGGTAGCCAAATGAGCAAGAAAAAGCAAAGACAGCTGACCATTATGGTGGTCATTGTGGCGGCCATGGCGGCCATCCTGGTGGTGGCCATTCAGCTGAACAACTGGAACACCTCCCGCCAGGAGGCGGCGGAGGACGCCGCCATCCCCCGTGTGCTGACCCTGGACAACGTCATCGGCGTCACTTTCGTCAACGGCGATTCCAGCCTGGAATTTCTGCTGAACGACGACGACGAGTGGTATTGGGCCGACGACGAGGACTTCCTGCTGGACGACACCGCCGTGTCCACCGTGGCGGAACTGGCGGAGGACTTCCAGGCCGACGCCTCCTTTGAAATCGTTGATGATCTCTCGGCCTACGGTCTGGAGGACGCCGAACTGGCGGTCATTTACACCACCGAGGACGGGGACGCCTACACCGTTCTGGTGGGCGGCGCCACCGGCGACTACTACTATGCCATGCTGGAGGACAGCGACACCATCTATACCATCGATGAGACCCTTTCCACCTACCTGGCCTACGCCCTCTACGACATGGCGGACCTGGCGGACTACCCCACCCTCAGCAGCGACATCATCCAGGACGTGACCCTGACCAGCGGCGACAGTGAACTGACCCTGACCGTCAGCGAGGTCGAGGTGGAGGTGGAGTCCGACGAGGACGAGGACGCCGACTCCTCCGCCTCCTCCAGTGAGCCAGAGACCGAAATCGAGTACCACTGGTTCCTGGACGGCGAGGACGTGACCGACCAGAGCCAGATCACCTCTCTCAACACCGAGGTGGGCTCCATCTCCATGTACAGTCTGGCCGCCTTCAAGCCCACCGACGAGGCGCTGGAGGTCTACGGCCTGACCGAACCCACCCTGACCCTCACCGTGCGCTACACCGACGAGGACGACGACGGCGATGAGATCACCGTCACCTCCGTCCTGACCGTGGGCGGCTACAATGAGGAGGAGGACGCCTACTATTGCACTCTGGACACCAACCCCAACGAGGTCTATCTCATCTCCTCCAGCAGCATCGAAACCTCTCTGGAGCTGGCCGCCAACGGCCTGACCTACGACAGCGAGGACGCAGAGGAAACCGACGCGGATACCTCCACCGACAGCGAATAATCTTTATTTCGATACCCTCCTAAACGAAAGCACCCGGATCGTTGTGTCCGGGTGCTTTTGTTGGGTTGAGGGGGCTTGGTTGTCCCTTTGAACCGGACTTGGCGGTGTTTTCGGCGGAAACCCCTCCCCACGCAAAAAGGGCGGTTCGCCGAAGCGGACCGCCCAAAGGTTCATTTGCGTTTGTTGCTGCGTCAGGCTCAGCACTTCTCGAAGATGGTAGCCACGCCCTGGCCGCCGCCGATGCAGAGGGTCGCCAGGCCCTTCTTGGTCTCAGGACGCTTCTCCATCTCGTGGAGCAGAGTGACAATGATACGCGCGCCGGAAGCGCCCACGGGATGACCCAGCGCCAGAGCGCCGCCGTTGACGTTGACCTTGCTCATGTCGAAGTGCAGCTCACGGGCCACGGCGATGGACTGAGCGGCAAAGGCTTCGTTGGCTTCCACCAAGTCGATGTCGTCGATGGTCAGGCCGGCCTTGGCCATGGCGTTGCGGGAGGCGGGGATGGGGCCGGTACCCATGATCTTGGGATCGACGCCGCCCTGACCGTAGGAGACCAGCTTGGCCATGGGCTTGAGGCCGTACTTCTCAACGGCTTCGCCGGAGGCCAGGACGATGGCAGCAGCGCCGTCGTTGATGCCGGAGGCGTTGCCTGCGGTGACACGGCCCTGGCCCACGTTTTCGGGCAGATCCTTCATCTCGGTGGTCTCGAAGGTCATCTCCACCTTGTCCAGGGAGCCGTCAGCGGTGGTGGGGAAGCAGGGGCGCAGCTTGCTCAGGGACTCGACGGTGGTACCGGCGCGGGGGAACTCGTCCACCTTGAAGTCCACGACCTGGCGCTTGACCTTGACGGGGACAGGAACGATCTCGTCGTCGAACTTGCCGGCCTTCTGAGCGGCCTCGCACTTCTGCTGGGAGGAGGCGGCGAACTCGTCCAGGTCCTGACGGGTGATGCCCCAGATGTCGCAGATGTTCTCAGCGGTGGAACCCATGTGATAGCCGTTGAAAGCGTCCCACAGGCCGTCGTTGACCATGGTATCGACCATCTTGTTGTCGAACATACGGGCGCCCCAACGGGCAGAGGGCAGGGCGTAGGGAGCGCCGGACATGACCTCGGTGCCGCCAGCCACGATGATGTCGGCGTCACCGGCCTTGATGGCGCGGGCGCCCTCGATAACGGACTTCATGCCGGAGCCGCAGACCATGCCCACGGTGTAAGCGGGGACAGCCAGAGGCAGACCGGCCTTGACGCCCACCTGGCGGGCCACATTCTGGCCCTGGGCGGCGGTGAGGATGCAGCCGAACATCAGCTCGTCCACGTTCTCCGGGGCGACACCGGCGCGGCTCAGAGCTTCCTTGACCACGATGGCGCCCAGCTCAGCGGGGGTCTTGTCCTTCAGGGAGCCGCCGAATTTGCCCAGAGCGGTACGGCAGCAGTTGACTACATAGACATCTTTCATAGAAATTGGCCTCCTGAAAAAATAAAATCTGACTATCCCTTTTACTCAGCCTCATGCGCATTTTAGCTATTAGCTATTAGCTTTTAGCCATTAGCTCTGTGGTTCTTGGTATTACATACTGCGCTTATCATTTACATGATTTTACAAATGGGGGTTGCTCTCGGTTTCCTTTTTAGCTGTTTGCTTTAAACTGGTAGAACCTGACTAACAGCTAACAGCTAACGACTAATAGCTTATCACAACGCGGCTGATTCAAAGGGACAACCAATAAATAAAATTGGGGGTACTTGTGGAAGAGCGGATGGGAAAATGATTGTGTTTTTTTTAACAATGTTATTATACGGCTCTTTGCACCAAATGTCAACCGTTCCCGCCGCTTCTAACGGTCAGTTTTCCACAAAGTTTTACCCCCGTTTCCCGTCAAAACCACCAGAACCAAAAAATCCCCGCCGCCCTTCCGGGCGGCGGGGGTGAAGTTGAATTGAACTGTGTATGATTGGGAATTACCCTACAGCGCTGCCGTCCGCCGTGTCAAAGGCGGTGACGATTGCGCTGCCCTCGTCAGTGCTGGCATCGGCGGGGTCAGTGCTGCTGTCGGCTGGGTCGGTCCCGCTGTCCGCCGGATCGGTCTCCTCCTCGGTGGGGATGGCGGTCACATACTCCCCGCTGTCCTCATCGTACCAGTAGTACTCACCGTAGTCCTTCGTCAGCTCGTCCAGCAGGGCGCGGGTCTTTTCGCAGCACTCCGGCACAGTGAAGCCGTAGTTGTAAACCTCGGCGGTGGCGGCGTCGGCCTCGCCCAGCAGCCGGACCAGCAAAGCCTGCTGCTCCGCGTTCAGGTCGGCATACTTGAGGGTATTGGTGCCGATGGTGTAGGTCCGCTCTCCGGCCAGGGACTCCAATACCACGTAGCCATCGGCGTATTCGCTGGCGGTCTGGATGATGTAATCGTCCCGTCCCTCGTCATAGGAGAAGTCAGCGCTGTCCAGATCCTCCAGGAAGGTGTTCCAGACCTGCTCCTTCTGCTCGTCCGTCAGGTCGTAGTTGCTGGCGTCGTAGTCGTATTCGCTGGTGTACTGGGAGACATAAACGCCGCTGACGCTGCTGCCGTCCATGGAATAGAAGGTGTCATAAAGCTGGTAGGTATCGCACTTCTGGATGGCGGCGATGCAGGAGAAAATTTCCTCGTCGTCCTCGTACAACGGCACATAATAGGAACGCTCCAGCGTGCTGCCATTGGCCAGGGTATAAGTGACCGAAATGGAAGAGAGGCTATACTGGTTCGTACCGTCCCCGAAGGGCAGGTAGGGGCCGGGGAACTTCTCCAAAATCGCCTGGTGCAGGGCCAACACGGTACTCTGCTCGTCGGCATCGGCAAATTCCACAGTGAAATAGCCCCAGTTGTAGTCGCCATAGCTGACATCCAGAGCGCCCTCGCTCTGGGAGGCCAGGTAGCACTCCTTGGAGTTGTCCCCCGCCAGGCCGGGCAGGTAGAAGCTCACACTGACCACGTTGTCCTGGGCGGGAACGCGGGTCACATAGCCCAGGCCGCCGGTGTACAGGCAGTAGAGGAAGCCCACGCAGGCCGCCAGCGTCAGCAGATAGGCCGGGACAGCCCGCCAGAACTTGCGGAACCCTCTGGCCCAAACCAGCTGAATGAGAATGTACGCACCCAGGGAACCCACCACTACACTGATGAAATAGACCCGGTTGCTGTCGGTCATGTCGCCCAGGATGTTGGCAAGGCCCAGCCCCACGGCCACGGACAGCAGGAACCGTACCGCGCCCCGCAGCACCGGCGCACAGAAGCTGTTCTCAGCGTGTTCGCTCTTGCGGCGGCCATAGTACCACACCGTCACCAGCAGCAGCGCCACGGTGAACAGCGCCCACCACAGGATGCTCCCCAGGCCCAGCCCCGGCAGCTCAGCGGTGATGGATGACCCATCGGCGTAATACACCCCGGTCATGATAGTGTAATTGGTACTGAACAGTTCATAAAACGCGCCAAACGGACACAGGGCGGTGTAAAATGCGTCGGGGATCACCGATACATAGCCTGGCAGGAACTGATTCATGGTGGCGTTGAGTACATCCCACAGCAGGGGCCAGCCCACGGCGGTGGCAACCAGGGAGACCGCCGCGTCCAGCAATGTACCGGCAGTCACCATAAAGAACAGGATAAAGGTCAGGCAGGCGAAGGTCATCAGCGCGCAGCAGCCAAAGAGCGCCCACAGGGAGAGAGCCGCGTTGGGGAGCGGGACGCTGTAGACATGGCAGACCAGCTGACACAGGCCAAAGCCGATAGCCAGCGGAACAATGGAGGTCAGCAGCCCTGCCACATAGCCTCCCAGCAGCAGAGGCCGCCGCCGGACGGGAAGGGCGTGGAACAAATCGACGCTGCGGCGGGTGTGCATATAGCCGAAGCTGTTGCAGCAGTAGACCACCAGGTAGAGCAGCAGCACCAGGAACACGCCGGTGCGCAGGAAGGCCAGCAGGCTGTAATAGACCGCCTGGCCGTAGAGCTGGGCCACCGCCTCAGATGTGTAGCCCTCCCAGTTGGTCATGTCGGTGTAATAGGTCTGGTTGCCCAAAATGGTACTCAGGGTGACTATGGGCATGGAGATTATGGTCCACAGACCGAAGAACACAGCGAACACCCGGTTGTTGCGCAGCTGCCACCAGAACACCCGGCGGAACGCGCCGTTTTTGCGCTCGTCACGAGAGGATCTTGTCGAGGTCATAACCTACCGCCTCCATTTCACTGATAAATACTTCCTCCAGGGACAGGGGGAGGGTTTCGGAAAAGACCGGGTGCAGCTCCGAAAGAACCTGCTCCACCGTCTCCTCGTCCTTCCGGGCCACCAGGCTGATCATGGAGCCGCTGGTGTCCAGCTTGACGATGTTCAGCTGCTCCCGCAGCCACTGGAGCTGCTGCTGCTCCAGCGGGGGCTGGAACACCGCCTGGGCCTTGTGGATGCCCAGCTTGAGGGTGTCCAGCTCCTGCTCGAAGACCACGCCGCCCTGGTGGATGAGACCCACGTGGTCGCAGAAGTCCTCCAGCTCCCGCAGGTTGTGGGAGGCGATGATCACGGTCATATTCCGCTCGGCCACCTGGTCGGAGACGATGCGCTTGAGCAGCTGGCGCATGACCGGGTCCAGCCCATCGAACACCTCGTCCAGCAGCAGATACTTGGGCTGGGCGGCCAGGGCGCAGATCAGCGCGGCCTGACGCTGCATCCCCTTGGACATATTGTGGAGCTTCATCTTCTGGTTCAGCCCGAACAGGCTGCACAGCCGCTGAAACTCGTCTTTGCTCCAGCCGGAGTAGACCCGGCGGTACAGGTCGGCCATGGTGCGCAGGTTAGACTGGGGCAGGTAATAGGGGAAGTCCGGCACAAACACCACCCGATCCTTCACCCTGGGGTTTTCGTAGGGGGTCTCCCCGTCGATGCGGATCTCGCCGCCGTCGGCGGCGTAGACCCCGCACAGGCTGCGCAGCAGGGTGGATTTGCCCGCCCCGTTGCTGCCCACCAGACCGAAGATACACCCCTCCTGAATTTGAAAGGAAATCTGATTCAGCGCTACCACGTTGTCGAATCGCTTGGTGTACTCCAAAATTTCGATCATAAAGCGTCCTCCTCTTTTTTCTTTTGCAGGTACGTGGCGCAGAAGTCCGCCACCTCCTCCACGGTCAGGCCCCGGTCCAGAGCCTCCTGCAACGCGACCCCCAGGGTCTTTTTGGTTCTGGCCCGGAGCTGCTCCTGGGCGTTGTTTTCGCTGGCCAGGAAGGAGCCTTTGCCGGGGACGGTCTCCAGCACACCCTGGCTCTCCAGGATACGGTAGGCTTTCTGCACAGTATTGGGATTGATGCCCAGCTCCTGGGCAAGATTCCGCACGGAGGGAAGCTGCTCACCGGGTTCCAGCCCGCCGCAGGCTGCCAGACGGATGACGCCGTCGCACAGCTGGTCACAAAGGGGCTTCCTGCTCTTGTAGTTCAATGTTAAAAACACACGATCACCTCTGTCGCGCCATAGTGGGTGTATGGAGCGGAATAATACACGTTTATCATACACCGGGACGGGCCTGTAGTCAAGGGTTTTTGTGAAATAATTTGATGAATCGCGTCTTTTATTCAACTTTGCGCCTCCTTTCCGTTAGGTCCGTATTACGACATCTAGTATGTACATAGCATAACATATGCCCAGTCCGCTGTCAAGGGGACCGGGCAATCTGTAATCATTTTTACCTTTTGTAACCGTTTTGTTTCCGTTTTCGGACTTTCCTCTGAATTGGCCTTGTTGGTCATTCAGCGAAGCCCCTCCGTCGCGGCTTACGCCGCGACGGAGGGGCTTCAAAGCGCGATTGAACAAAAGAGCGTCAGTTACCCGCTCTCACAGGCTAAACGCCGCCCCCGCCGCAGCGGACAGGGCGATCCAGACGATGGGGTGCAGGTTTTTCACCTTTGGGATCCGGGTAGCGACAAACACTGCAACCGCCACCAGCACACACTTCCAGTTGACGCTCATATCCACCAGAATGGCGTCCCCGCTGAGGCTCCAGGCCACGGTCAGCAGGGAGATGCAGACCACGCTCCACCCCGCCGCAGCGATGAGGCCGGTGGAGGCGGGACGCAGGCCATAGAACACGGCCTCCACATATTTGTTGTCCCGGAACCGCTTCAAAAAGGCGGCGATGATGAGAATGACGATGATGGACGGGGTGATGAGGCCCAGGGTGGCGGTGACCGCGCCGGGAACCCCCGCCGTCTCGAAGCCCACATAGGTGGCCATGTTGACCCCCATGGGGCCGGGAGTGGACTCGGAAATGGCGATCATATTCGCCAGTTCCGTGTTGGTGAACCAACCCGTCCGCTGGCCGATGTCGGTCAAAAACGGAATGGTGGCAAGGCCGCCGCCCACGGCGAAAAGGCCCGTCCGGAAAAATTCCAAAAACAGCCGCAGAAAAATCATTTCGCCCGCTCTCCCTTCTTCGTCATTTTCAGAACCAGGCCTACCACGCCGCACAGCACCACGATGATGGCCGGGGAAACGCCCCACAGGGCGGAGAGCAGAAACGTCACCGCGAAAATCACCGCCGTGGGGCCGTCAATGACGCTGGACTTCCGCAGCTTCAGCACCGCGTTGAGAATCAGCACACACACGCAGGCCCGGATGCCCGCAAAGGCGTGGGCCACCACCGGCAGGTCCGCGAAGTTCTGCAAAAAGGCGGCGATAACGGTGATGATGACGATGCTGGGGAACACCAGCCCCAGGGTGGCGACGATGCCGCCCAGAGCGCCCTTCTGTTTGGCCCCAATGAAGGTGGCGGTGTTGACGGCAATGATGCCGGGGGTACACTGACCGATGGCGTAGTAATCCGCCAGTTCCTCGTCGGTGGCCCAGTGGTGCTTGTTCACCACCTCCCGCTGGAGGATGGGCAGCATGGCATAGCCCCCGCCGAAGGTGCAGACTCCGGTCTGGGCAAAGGTGAGAAACAGGTCAAGATAGATGTTCATTGGACTTTCCTCTCCGTATTTTCTCTGTTGTTTTCTCCTATTTGTTGTTAGTTTTGGCTGTTTTTGAACGAATGTTGGAGGCAAAACCCCTCCGTCACGGCTAACGCCGTGCCACCTCCCCTTTCAGGGCAGGGAGCGCAGCGGAAGTGCCGCTTGACGGCGGAGGCGAGAGGGGCGGTTGGTTGCCAAAAAGATAGTGTTCTGTGGAAGACCGGTACTATTCTGGTTATTAGCCATTCATTCTTGGTTTGCAGTATCTGGCTAACAGCTAAGAGCTAACAGCTAACAGCTCACTGAATATGCAGCAGCCTCCCGATTTTATCCCCCTTGGGCATCAGAGCCAAATCGTCCTTGTTCAGCACCCGCAGGGCGATGATGAGTATCGCATAAATGACCACAGCCGACAGGATGGACACCAGCACTCCCAGGGTGTTGCTGCCGGTGGAGCGATAAACCAGGCCGTAAATGGCCCACGCGGCGCCGCCCATAATGACCGAGGCCAGCAGGGTCTTTCCAAAGACCTTGACAAAGCTGGGGCAGCCGGGGACGATGCGGTAGACGATGAACAGGTCGAGACAGCAGGTGGTGCCGTAGCAGATGCAGGTACCCACGGGGGAGCCGTAGATGTTGATAGAGGCGGTTCCCACCATGAAGTAGTCCGCCAGTACCATGATGGTGCCGCCGATGAGCATGGTGACGATGGGCAGGTGCAGGACGCCGTGGCTCTGCAAAACGGAGTTGCACACCAGCATCAGGCAGACGAAGATGTTCGCCACCCCCAGGATGGACAAAATCACGCCCGCCACGGAGGAATCCAGCGCGGGGAACAGCAGCTTGACAATGGGGGTCCCCAGCACCACCATGCCCACGCCGGAGGGGAAGGCGATGAGGGCGGCGGTTTTCAGGGAGGAACCCACGATGCGGGCCGCGCCCTTCCGGTCCTTCCGGGTGAAGCAGATGGTCACTGCCGGGATGACCGAGGCGGTGATGGCCACCATCAGGGAGGCGGGGATTTGATACACCGTCTGAACGCCGGTGTAGTTGCTCATCAGGGAGCGGGCGGCGTTCTCCGTCAACAGCAGCCCCGCGTTTTGCAGCCGCCGCATGACCAAAGCGTTGTCCACCGCCGTGATGATGGAGGTGGAGGAGGAGGTCAGGGTGATGGGAATCGCCAGGCTCAGGCAGGTCCTGAGGATTTTCTTGGTGCTGTCGGGCCGGTCCTTCCCCACCAGAGGGGACTTGGCCCGGGTGTGGAAGTGTTCGCCGGTCATATAGAGCAGCGCCACCAGTTCGGAGACGGTCACGCCCACGATGGCCCCTGCCGCGCCCACATGGTCGGGTTGACCCAGCACCTTCAGCAGATACCAGGCCAGGCTCAGGCCCACAATGAGCTTGAACAGCGCCTCGATGATTTGGGAAACAGAAGAGGGGGTCATGTGCTGGTGTCCCTGGCAGTAGCCCCGGTACACCGCCAGACCCGATACCAGCATGACCGAGGGGGCCAGCGCCCGCATACAGTCGGCGGCCTTGCTGTCGCCCATCAGGGCGGCGAAACCGTCCGCCCCCAGGAACATCACCGCCGAACACACCGCGCCAAAGGCGAAGAAAAACAGGAACGCCACCCGGAAAATCTTCCTGATTTGGTTGGGGCGGCCCTGGGTGTTGGCCTCAGAGATCATCTTGGAGACCGCCACCGGAATCCCCGCCGTGGAAATCATCAGCAGGATGTTGAAGATGTTAAACGCCGCAGTGAAGTCGGTGTACCCCGCCCCCAGGATGTTGACCAGGGGCATTTTGTACACCGCGCTGATGACCTTGACGATGAGAATACCTGCGGCCAGAATCGCCGCGCCGCCAAAAAAGGTGCTGCCGCTCTTCTGCTGCTTTTCTTCGGACATGAACGTTCCTCCTTGTGCAGAACGATGATGTGCTTTGCTGTTTTGTCAGCACTTTTGCCCCGCATAATACAGGTTTTCAACATAGATTAACCTTTTGGTATTCGACTAGCCCCCTTGCCTCCCCTGTGAAGCGCTGGCCGAATGGCCAATTCCTCTTTAGCGCAAATGCAGGGAGCTATGGCCCTTTGGGGCCATGCGAGTTGCAAAGGGGAGGAGGGCCGCCGCCTTTAGGCGGTGGCGGAGGGGTTTCGCCGCATAACTGATTGAACGGGATTCACAATTCGCCGCATTATCCAAACATGGTGGGCAGGGCGTATCCCTCCACTTCGCTCTTGATTTTATCCAGATCCACGGTGAAAAAGACGCCGTTTTCGTAGAGAACCTTACCCCGGGCCATGGTCAGGCACACGTCGCCGCCCCGGGCGGCGTAGACCAGGTTCTCCACCACGTCGTGGCAGGGGGTTAGGCTGGGCCAGGTGAAGTCCACCAGAATCAAATCTGCGTCGTACCCCGGCTGCACGCTGCCGGTGCGCCGCCCCAGGGCTTTGGCCCCGTTGACGGTAGCCATTTCCAGCGCCTGGAGAGGCGTCACCGCCTGGGCGTCCCGGTTGACGCCGCAGGCCAGAATGGAGGCCAGCTTGATTTCCTCAAACAGATCCTGGTTGTTGTTGCTGGAGGGGCCGTCTGTCCCCAAGGCCACGTTGACCCCCCGGCGCAGCAGCTCCGGCACCCTCGCCACGCCGCTGCCCAGCTTCAGGTTGGAGACGGGGTTGTGGGCGGCGGTGATGTTTTTCCGCGCCATCAGGTCCATGTCCTCATCGGACACCCAGACGCAGTGTGCAGCCACGCTGCGCCCGCAGTCCCACACGCCGTAGTCATCTAAAATCTGGAGGGGCGTTTTGCCGTGGCGGGCCAGACACTCCTCGTGTTCCGATTTGGTCTCGGATATGTGGACGTGCATCCCCAGGCCGTTGTCTGCGGCGTACCGGCCCAGGTAGCTCCACAGGTTGGGGGCCAGGAAGGAGGTGTACTCCCCGTGAATGGAGACGTCCACCTTGATTTGCCCGTTGTTATAGCCGTTGTACCGCTCCGCTGTGGCCCGCAGCTCACCGCAGGGCGGGTAGGCCGCCGGGTCGTCCAGGCTCTGGAAGCAGGTGATGCCCCGGGAGATGTTGGCGTTCAGCCCGGCGGCGAGAACTTCCTCGATCATATCGTCGCAGAAGTAATACATATCCTCGATGCAGGTGACCCCGGCGGCGATCAGCTCCGCCATGCCCAGGGCGGTACCCGCGTGGATGGTGCGCTGGTCCAGCCGGGCCTCGGCGGGGAAAATGTAGTCGTTCAGCCAGGTTTGCAGGTCGTGGCCCCCGCCGTAGCCCCGGAGCAGCGTCATGGGGACGTGGGTGTGGGCATTGACCAGACCGGGCATCAGCACCTTGCCCGCGCCATCGATGACCCGGTCAAAGGTTCCCTCCGGCTTCTCGGTGGAGACGGCGGCGATTTTGTCCCCCCGGGTGGCGACATAGGCGTTTTGGAGGACTTCCCGGCTGTCGTTCATGGTCACAACGGTGACGTTTTTGAATAATGTGTTCATAATTTGCCTCGTTTTGCGATTTTTACAGCTTGTTTTCAGATAATTCCTTTTACTCGGTTAAAGTATGAAGGCGCACAAATCAACGTTTTCTGTTATGTGATTGACCACCCCTCTCGCCTCCCCTGTGAAGTGCTGGCCGAATGGCCAACACCTCTTTAGCGCAAATGCAGGGAGCTATGGCCCTTTGGGGCCATGCGAGTCGCAAAGGGGAGGCAAGGGGGCTAGTTGTTGTCCGTTGGTGCATTTACTACTTCACACAGTACAATTTTCCTCATAAACTCCAATTACACAGGATAACCGGATTATTTGCGTACTTATTTACAGCCTCTCCAGGCATCCCCGCACCAGTCCGGAAAACTTCTCCTTCCCCTCCTGTGCGGCGGTGAGTACTTCCTCCTCCGTCAGGGGCTGGTCCAAAATCCCGGCGGCCATGTTGGTCAGCAGCGTGACCCCCAGCACCTGCATCCCGCAGTGGCGGGCCACGATGACCTCCGGCACGGTGGACATCCCCACCGCGTCCGCGCCCAAAATCCGGGCGGCGCGAATTTCCGCCGGGGTCTCGTATTGGGGGCCGGGCAGGTAGAGGTAGACCCCCTCCCGCAGGGGAATCCCCTGCTCCTGAGCCACTTCATGGGCCAGCTTCCGCAGGGCGGGGGTATAGTCATAGGTGCCGTCCGGGAACCGGGGGCCGAACTCCGGCAGGTTTGGCCCGCAGAGGGGGGAGTCCAGCGTCAGCTTGATGTGGTCGCCGATGAGCATCAGGTCCCCGGCCTCCCAGCTCTCATTGACACACCCGGCAGCGTTGGTGACGATCAGCGTCTCCGTCCCCAGCAGCCGCAGCACCCGGATGGGGAAGGTGACCTCCTCAAAGCTGTACCCCTCGTAGTGGTGGAACCGGCCCTGCATCACCGCCACGTTCTGGCCGTCCAGTTTGCCAAAGACCAGCCGCCCGGCGTGACCCGGCGCGGTGGAGCGGCGGAAGTAGGGGATGGCGTAAAAGGGGACGGCGATGGGATCCTCCACCTTTTCCGCCAGGTAGCCCAGGCCGGAGCCGAGAACCATCGCCACCTTGGGGGCAAATCCCCCCAGCTGGCGGCGCAGATAGTCCGCGCTGGTCTGATAATCTGCAAATGTAAAACTCATAACACCGTTCTCCTTCCGAACTTGCCGGGCAAATCCTGTGCAGGCCGCCGCAGCCTTCCTTGTGCGGCGTTGCCCCGGATAAAATGATAAGCATATTCTACAACGGCGGCGGAAAAAATGCAACGTGCAACCAGGAGTTTTTCTCCCCCTCCAAAAATTCGCCCGCTGATTTTGGGCAATCTGGCACCTTGCCAAATCGCCCGGCATCCTTTATAATGAAGTTCCCGTCCCCCCTCAACAAGAGATACACAGAAAGGGAACCGCTATGCAGAGCGAAGCCGCCTCCACAATCCAATTTTCTTCCCCCGGCAGCCCGCTGGCCCTGCTGCTGGCCGCCTTCGACGGCGTACCCCACCCCGGCAGCCGGGAGCTGCGCCTGACCGAGGCGGAGTGCCAGGAACTGTCCGAAGCGTTCCCTCTGGCCCGGTTCGACGTCTTGGATACCGGCGCGCCCCGCCGGTGGTATCGGGTGACGCTGGTACATAGCCTTTAGCTGTTAGCTCTTAGCTTTTAGTTAGGATAGCGCTTGCTGTTTGGTCTGCGGTTTTGCCCGGCATAGTACAGGTTTTTCCGCTACAATTATCGACATGGCTGGTACAATAGAATCACCGCAAAAGTTAGCAATTTCCAGCTAACAGCTAATAGCTAACGGCTAACAGCTCAAAATTCAATTCCCTTTCTTGCCCGGACGCCCTTCTCGTAAGGGTGTCTGATTTTTTTCATCTCCGTCACGTAGTCCGCCCGCGCCAGCAGCGCCGGTTGGGGGTCCCGTCCGGTCAGCACCACCTCAGTCTCCGGCGGGACCGCGTCCAGCAGCGCCAGCACTCGCTCCAGCGGGAGCAGGCCGGTGTTGACGGCGGCGCAGACCTCGTCCAAAATCACCATCCGGGCCTCCCCCGCCGCCGCCAGCGCCTGACACTGGTCGCACAGGGCCGCGAACCGCAACCCGGCCTCCCGGCGGTCCGCCTCGTCCATCTGGAAGGAGAACTTGACCCGTTCCGGCAGGGGCAGCAACACCACCCCCGGCACATGAACCAATGCCCGACGCTCTCCGGAATCCTCGCCCTTCAAAAACTGGGCCACCACCACCCCCAAGCCCCGGCCCGCTCCCCGGAGGGCCAGTCCCATGGCGGCGCTGGTCTTGCCCTTGCCGTCGCCGCAGTAGATATGAACCATGCGTGTGCCTCCTGTCGCTGTTTGGGTTTGTCCAAGCATCTTATCTTACCCCTATCCGGGTGGTTTTTCAACCTTCAACCGGGTTGTTTTTGCCCGCCGTCCGTGCTATACTGAATCATAACAAAATACGTCCGCTGCGGCAAGGGGCCGCCCCCTTCCCCCGCTTGATTGAAAAACACGATTTTCACAAATCGCCTCGCTCCGGCGGCGGTATTTTTTCTCTTTTCTGCGGTTGCAAATAAGCTCTGTTTTTGGTATACTGTTTCTAAGTATCGAGTAACGTCCGCTGTGGACGCAAAAAGGAGGTGTGTCCTTGCTGTTCGATACCCACGCCCACTACGACTCCAGCTGGTTCAACGAGGATCGGGACGAACTGCTCTCCTCTCTGCCGGAACGGGGCGTCGGCCTGGTGCTGAACCCCGGCTGTAACCTGGAAAGCTCCCAAAAGGCTGTGTCCTACGCCCGGCGCTGGCCCCATGTCTACGCCGCCGTGGGTTTCCACCCCTCCGACGCGGCGGATGCCACGGCGGAGGCGCTGGACGAAATCGTCCGCCTGGCCCGGCAGGAAAAGGTCAAGGCCATTGGCGAAATCGGCCTTGACTACTACTGGCAGGACTACCCGGATCGGATCACCCAGAACCGGGTGCTGCGGGAGCAAATGGAGCTGGCCCGCTCCCTGAACCTCCCCGTCATCCTCCACGACCGGGAGGCCCACGCCGACTGCCTGGCCGCCGTAAAGGAGTTCCCCGGCCTGCGGGGGGTGTTCCACTGCTACTCCGGCAGCCTGGAGGACGCGAAAACCCTCATCCGTCTGGGGTGGAACCTGTCCTTCACCGGCGCCATCACCTACAAGAACGCCAAAAAGGCCCCGGAGGTACTCCGCTGGATGCCGGAGGATCGGTTTATGATTGAGACGGATTCCCCCTATATGCTGCCCTATCCCCGCGAGAAGGGGGAGCGGCGCAACGACTCTACCAAGGTCTCCCGGGTGGCGGCGAAAATCGCCCAGCTGCGGGGGCTGACACCGGAGGAGGTGGAACGCATCTCCACTGAAAACGGCAAACGCTTTTTTGGAATCGAGTGAACAAACCGTGACCATCACCTACGTCTATGGCGACAACCTCTATGTAAACCCCACCAACCGCTGCGACTGCAACTGCACCTTCTGCCTGCGGCACACCGGCAACGGCGTGGGTACCGGCTCCAACCTGTGGCTGGAACGGGAACCCACCCGGGAGGAGATGCTGGACGCCATTCTGTCCGCCGACCTCTCCCAATACGCGCAACTGGTGTTTGTGGGCTATGGGGAACCCACCTACCGCCTGTACGACATCCTCTGGGTGGCGGAGCAGGTCAAACAGGTCTCCCCCATTCCCATCCGGATGGACACCAACGGCCACAGCGACCTGATTTGGGGGATGCCCACCGCCCATCTGTTCCAGGGGAAGTTCGATATCCTGTCCGTCTCCCTGAACAACGCCACCCCCGAAACCTACCATGCCGCCGTCCGCTCCCGGTACGGGGTCCAGGCTTATCAGGCCATGCTGGACTTCACCCGGGACGCAGTCAAGTACGTACCCACCGTCATGATGACCGTCGTTGACACTCTTCCCCCGGAGGAACTGGAAGCCTGCCGGGAAATCTGCCAGAGCCTGGACGCTGCCTTCCGGGTGCGCAAATACTCCACAGAGTGGTAAAAACGACCGGCTACGCAAAATCCCGCACAATCTTAGGAGGAACCCAATGAAGAAACACACAATGAAAAAAGGACTTTCCGCTCTGTGCATGGTTCTGGCCTTGTGCATGACGCTCCAGTCCGTCACCCTGGCTGCGGACGTGTCTGCAGACACCTCTGCCACCAGCTCCGCCGTCTCTGCGGAGGCAGACGCCACTGATACTACCGATACCACCGATACCACTGAAGAAGCCGAAGAAACTACCTCCACGGCGGAAGAGGCTGAGGCCGAGGAAGAAACCCCTGCGGAAGAGGCTGAGGCCGATTCCTCCGGGGAGGCTGACGCCACCGAATCCACAGAAGAAACCGACTCCGCAGAAACCGATTCCGAAGAGGACACAGAGGTCGAAGAATCGGACGACGAAACCGAGGACGAGGCGGACGTGATCGTAACCGCTCAGGCCACAGTCTCCACCGGCTGGGTTCAGGCCACCGATGAGGACGGCGCCGCCTATTGGACCTTCTCCTACCTGGAAAACAGCACTTCCACCACTGCTACCCAGGCGGTCAGTGAAGTCCTCTACATCCCCAGGGCCTGCACTGTGGACACCACCACCTTCAAAGCCGGGTATTATTACTTCGACGCCAGCGGCTATCTGGTGGCCGACGGCACCACCGCCTCTGTGGGCGTCGTGGAGGTGCTGAACAGCAGCTATGTGTGCGACGACTCCGCCAGCGCCTCCGGCAAACTGGCGCAGGTGGTCACCACCCAGACCACCGCATCGTCTGGCGCGGTGACTGTTTCCTCCACCATGAGCTACTACACCGGCTCCTATAACAAGCTCTACTATTCCAACGGTGAGCTTTACACCGGCTACTACATCAATCCCTCCAGCGGCGTTCTCTACTACATGACGGACGGCACCTATGTGAAATACACCGGCCAGTTTAAGACCAGCGTGACCAGCACCTATGGTTCCACCACCTACACCGGCGATGGCCTGTGGTACTACAACGGCAAGGTATTCACCGGTTATGTCCGCCGCACCTCCAGCGACTACGTCTGGGTAGTCAAGAGCGGCAAGGGCGGCACCAAGCTGACCGGCACCATGAGCAAGAGTACCGCCTATGTCCGCATGGACACCGGCGCGAAGAGCACCGGCGACGGCAAGTACTACAAGAGCGGCAAGGTCTACAGCGGCGTCGTGAATAGCTATTACTACAAGAAGGGCGTCAAGCAGACCGGCTACAAGAACTGCTGGAAAACCTTCGACAGCAGCGGCAACGTCTCCTCCAAGTCCTCCGACAACACCTATTATTTCACCAGCACCGGCAAGGTCTACACCAGCTGCTGGAAGAACCTGAAGCGCAATGGCACCACCTACCGCTTCTACTTCAACAGCGACGGCACTCTTTGCAAGAACCTCTATAAGAAGTCCTCCGCCTGGAAGAAGAAGGCCACCAAGCTGGTCATCAGCCGCGGCACCTATACCGCCACGCTCTACGCCTCCTATAACGGCTCCTACAAAATCCCCACCAAGTCTTTCGTGATCTCCGCCTCCCGCAGCGCCAGCAATTTTAAGGTCGGCACTTACAAGCTGACCAGCCGCCAGAGCTGGTTCACCATCGACACCACCAACTGGTGGTACAAGTGGGGTACCTACATCAGCGGCAGCGGCAGCTGGTGCCATTCTGAGCAGTATTACACCAAGGGCAACAGCAAGTCCCTGCGCATCAGCTCCTATAACAACCTGGGGACCGCCCAATCCAAGCAGTGCATCCGTATGCAGGTGGTCAACGCCAAGCTGATCTATGACATGAGAGGCTACGGCTCCATCAAAACCGTTGTGCTGAACAAATCCACCAACGCCGGGCCGTTCGGTAAAATGACCATCACCGACAACGTGGACGCCAGCGGCAAGCTCTCCGGCACCAAGGGCTACGACCCCACCGACCCGCTGTACACCTGATTTTCTGACGTTTCAAGTCGTAATTTGACGAAAAGCGCCCCCGGAGCCAGGCTCCGGGGGCGTTTTGCTGTTTCCGGTTTATTTCAGCATGGAAGTGACGATACTTGCGGTGTCCGCCAGGCCGTTGGGTTCGATGGCCTCCACCATCCCCGCGTCCACGGCGGCGGCGATGGCCGGGTCGATGGGCAGCTGGGCCAGCACGGGCAGGTGGTTCTCCACGGCCACCTCCGCAATGTGGCTCTCGCCAAAAATGCGGTGGCGCATCCCGCAGTCGGGACATTCGAAGTAGCTGTAGTTCTCGATGAGGCCCAAAATCGGCACGTTCATCAGGTTTGCCATGTTCACGGCCTTGGTCACGATCATGGAGACCAGATCCTGGGGGGACGTGACCACCAGGATGCCGTCCACGGGCAGGGACTGGAACACCGTCAGCGGCACGTCGCCGGTTCCGGGCGGCATATCCACAAAGAGATAGTCGATGTCGCCCCAGTACACGTCGGTCCAGAACTGCTTGACCACTCCGGCGATGACCGGTCCCCGCCAGACCACCGGGTCGGTCTCGTGTTCGGTCAGCAGGTTCAGGGACATGATTTTCACGCCGGTGTGGGTGACAGCGGGGACGATGCCCTGCTCCACGCCCACGGCCCGGTCGTGGATGCCGAAGCTCTTGGGGATAGACGGGCCGGTGATGTCCGCGTCCAGGACGCCCACCTTGAAGCCCAGCTTGGCGGTGGCTACGGCCAGGGAAGCGGTGACCATGCTCTTGCCCACGCCGCCCTTGCCGCTCATAACGGCGATGACGTGTTTGACGTTGGAATATTGGTTGACCGGCTCCTTGGGGATGGCGCTGCCTTCCCGGGAGCTGCAATTGGCGGTGCAGCTGGAGCAATCGTGGGTACATTCAGCCATAGATTGGTTCTCCTTCGTTTTACAGACTGGGAACAGCATACCACATTTTTGTGACTTGTGCAATATCCTGTGGAGGGCTTTTCTTCGCTTCAACTCTGTCTCACCGCAGCAAATACTCCACATCCTCCGGGGTAATGCCTTCCTGGAGGGCCATAGTCACGCCGTAGCCGATGATTTGGGCCAGCTCCGCCGCCAGCGCATCGATGTCCTTGGGCGTCACCAGCAGACTTCCCAAAGTCTCCCGCTGATCTTCGTCCGCCCCCAGGTCGGCGGCCAGCGTTGCCGCCCGTACCACAGTGGGAACCCCCACTGCCAGCACGGGTACCCCCAGTTCCTCCCGGGTCAGGGCATAGCGGGCGTTGCCCACCCCGGAGCCGGGGACGATGCCGGTGTCCGCCAGCTGGATGGTGCTGCACAGCCGCCGGGCGGAGCGGGCCGCCAGCGCGTCGATGGCAACGACCACCGTCGGGCGGAGCCGCTGGCACAGGGCTTTCACCAGCTCGCCGCTCTCTACGCCGGTGGCGCCTAACACGCCGGTAGCCACCGCCGCCACCGGGCGGAAGTCCCCGAAGGTCTCCGGCAGGCGGTCCACCAAATGCCGGGTGACCACAGTGTGGTCCACCGCCCAGGGGCCGACTGCGTCCGGGGTGATGGCCCGGTTGCCCAGCCCCACCACCAGGGCGCTGCCGTCCCCGTCTTTGGGCAAAAGGCCCCGCAGTTCTCCGGCCACCGCCTCTGCCGCCCGTTTGGGGTAGTCCCCAGCGCGGCCCACCCGGTCGGTCTCCACCGTCAGGTAAGTTCCCACCGGCTTGCCCACCGCCTCCGCGCCGGTCTGGTTCAGCACCCTGACCTCCGTCACCGGGAAACCCTCCCGCAGATATTCCCTGGTGGCCACACCGGGCAGTTCTCCCGGGTCGCCGGGCCGCTGCCGCCACAGCTCCGTGGCCTCCAAAATCAGGTCTGTCTCCATGTGTAACATGGCCGTTCACACTCCTGCGCGTTTTTTTCAGTATGGCCGGGACGGGGCGATTTATCCCTTACCTGCCTGATAAAAAAATTTCAAAAAACGGTTGCAATTCAAATCGTTTGATGCTATAATACAAGACCGCACGGAGTGTGTAATGCTATTAGAGGAGGTGTTTGGTTTGCCGAATATTAAGTCTGCTAAGAAGCGTGTCCTGGTGGCGCAGAAAAAGACCGCTCGGAACAAGGCCGCTAAGTCCGCGCTCAAGACGACGCTGAAAAAGTTCGACGCCGCTGTGGCTGAGGGCAACCGCAGCGAGGCTGATAGTGTCTATAAAGCGGCTGTGAAGTCCGTTGATCAGGCCGCCGCCGCCGGTCTGATTCACAAGAACAAGGCCGCCCACAAAAAGAGCCAGATGACCATTAAGCTCAACGCCATTCAGGGCTGAGTTGGTTCACGGGTCTGCAAAGCCGTCTGCGGGAGCAGGCGGTTTTTTGCGGTCTCTCTGACGCCGAAAGGGGTGGTCGCGTGAAAAAAGTCGATTTTCTGCTGGAGGATCTGTCCCAAAAATACCGCTGGGTGGCCTTCGCGGTGGACGTGGTGCAGGTCTACTTGGACCGGCGGGTCAGCCGGGGCGCAGCGGAGTTGGCCTACTACCTGCTGATGACGCTGTTCCCCATTATGATGATGATAACGGGCATTGTGGGTATGCTCCCCATGGACGGGGCGAACCTGGCGGAAGCCGTCTCCGACTTCCTGCCGGAGATGGTGGCCGGTCTGGTGACGGATTATATCGTCTACGTGCAGGACTACCAGAGCATCGCCATGTTTGTGGCGGGGCTGATTACCACCATCACCGCTGCCAGCGCCGCATTCCGGGGGCTGGTTTCCATCTCCGGCGAAATTTATGGCCGCAAAGCCTTTCGGGGGGTGTGGGCGTTCCTGTTTTCCTGGGTGTTCGCGCTTCTGCTGTTGGTGATGATTTACCTGTCCTTTGTGGTGGTACTGACCGGCAACTGGTTTATGAACCTGTTCCAGACGCTGATCCCCTTCACGGTGCCGGTCTACTGGCCGCTGATCCGGCTGTTGGCGATGTTCGGCGCATCCATGTTGTTCCTGTCCCTGCTCTACCGAATCACGGCTCCCGGCGGGCGAACCGGCCCTCGGCCTCCGGTGCTGACCGGCGCGGCGCTGACCTCTCTGCTGCTGACCCTGGCCAGCCATCTGTTTTCCACCTTCATCAGCCTGTCCTCCCGGTACTCTGTGGTGTACGGGTCGCTGGCTTCGGTGATTATCCTGATGGTCTGGCTGTACCTCTGCGGCAGCATCGTGATTTTGGGCAACGTGTTCAACTACGTTTGGTGGCGGCACAAGCGGGGCCTCCCCGTGTCCATTATTCTGGAAAAAAAGCTGTAAGGCGCAAAAAACACCCGAACCGGTTTGACAGCCGGATTCGGGCGTTTCTCGTTAAATATTCCGTTTTACGCCGGAAACGCCCCGATTTTTTGCATGGAATCGCGCAAAATCACCTTCCCCGCCACGTAGGTATGCGCCGAGGGCGCAGCAGTTTCGCGGGAGAGGGCCGCAAGCGCGATCTCTCCCGCCCGGCAACCCAGGTCGTGGAGGGGCAGCTCCACCGTGGTCAGGGGCGGATCCAGAAACTGGCTCAGCAGTCGGTTGTCGTAGCCCATGACGCCCACATCTTTGCCTACCGTCAGGCCCAGCTCTTTCAGACGGGCGTAGACGCCGCCGGCCATCAGGTCGTTCATGCAGAAAATCGCCGTAGCCCCCTGTTCCAGCAGTCGGTCCGTGCAGCGGATGCCGCTCTCTCGCTGCCAGTCCCCCACGCAGAGCAGGCCGGGGTCAAAGGGGATGCCGTTGCGGAGCAGCGTCTGCCGGTAGGCCACCAGGCGCTGTTGCGAGTGAACGCTGTCCTGTTTGCCGGTGATGACACCGATGCGCCGGTGTCCCATATCTATGGCGGATTGAATCAGTTCCTCCGTGGGCGTGGTCTCGTCCACCAAAAGGGAGGGGACGCCGGGGGTGGTGCTGTAGGCGTAGCACATAATCAGGGGAATGGGGAATTGGTCCGGCAGACAGCGAATGGCCCGCTCGTGAGCCGCGATGTAGATGACCGCCTCCACCTGGTCAGCCAACAGCAGCCGAAGCACCTCCTGCAGCTGTTCCCGGTAGACCTCCTGATGGTAATAGGCGTCGCCAAACTTCTGAAACAGGCGCAGATTGAAGAGCATGACCCGGTAGTTGTTTACCTCGCAGCACTCGGTAATGCCGTCCACCAGTTCCGGAATGGAGAAGATGGTGATGTCCTCCACGATGATGCCCAGGGTGCGGGTCTTTTTGGTTTTCAGGTTTTTGGCGACGGAGTTGGGGGTGTAGTTCATCTCCCGCACCTTTTCCATGACCCGCTCCCGCATTTCGGCGGAGACATTTTTCTTCCCGTTCAGCACATTGGACACAGTGGCGATGGACACGCCGCACGCCTGGGCGATGTCCCGGATGGTCACCATAGCGATCCCCCCAGTTGACTTGCATCTTTTAATAAGATATTTGTTACTATATCACACTGTTGCTTATATGTCAAAGGAAACCCGGCTGAAAAAGGGAAATTCCTGACTATCCCTTTGAATCAGCCGCATTGTGATAAGCTATTAGCCGTTAGCTGTTAGCTGTTAGTCAGGTGCTGCCAGTTT
>JAJQBR010000152.1 GCA_021203185.1 Clostridiales bacterium | reverse complement strand
CCACATAGGCGGTGAGAATTTTCGCCGGGGTCAGGGAGGTTCGGTCAATGAGAATCTGCCCCACGGCGCAGAGAACGCCGCCGCAGAGAAACGCCCGGACAAATTGCCAAAACAGTTCCATGATTGAATCTCCTTTCGGACCGGTTTTACCCTTCCCGGCTGTTGCAGATGGCCACGGCGTGGCAGATGCCGGGGATGGACTCCCCCTGTCCCACGGCGGTGGGGGAGTGGAGCGCACCGGTGGCGCAGAACAGCAGCCGGTTCCACTTGCCCTCCCGCATCCCGTTGAGCAGATAGCCGGTGAGGACGCAGGCGGAACAGCCGCAGCCGGAGCCGCCACAATGAACGTCCTGGGCGTCGCAGTCGTAGAGCAGACAGCCGCAGTCGTTGTAGTTGCCGGAAAGCTCCACCCCGTCCCGCTGGAACAGCTCCACCAGGAGGCTCCGTCCCAGCTTGCCCAGGTCGCCGGTGACGATGAGGTCATAGTAGGAGGGGGCGCGCCCGGTGTCTCGCAGGTGACAGGAGATGGTGTCGTAGGCCGCCCAGGTCATGGCTGCCCCCATGTTGTTGGCGTCCTTGATGCCCTTGTCGTTGATTTTGCCCACGGTGACGTGGGTGACGTACAGTCCAGGCCCCTCCTTTGCAAGCACCACCGCCCCCGCCGCCGTAGCGGTCCACTGAGCGGTGGGGGTGCGCTGCCCGCCGTACTCCAGCGGGGTACGGTACTGCCGCTCGGCGGAACAGAAGTGGGAGGAGGCCATCGCCGCCGCCCACTCCCCAAAGCCCCCGTCAAGGGTCATAGCGGCCAGAGCCAGGCTCTCCGCCATGGTGGAGCAGGCCCCATACAGGCCGAAGTAGGGAACGCCCAGGTCACGGGCGGCGTAGCCGGAGCCGATGCACTGGTTCAGCAGATCCCCGGCAAAGAGAAAATCCAGGGCGGAGAGGGGCTGCCCGGCCTTTTCCATGGCGTGGGTCAGGGCCAGCTTCTGCATGGCGGTCTCCGCCTTCTCCCAGGTGCTTTGCCCAAACGTGGCGTCCTGGCTGATGAGGTCGAAGCTGTTCGCCAGCGGCCCCTGCCCCTCCTTCTTGCCCACCACGTTGGCGTGACCCGCGATGGAGGGCGGAGCGGTCAGGGCGTAGGTCTGTCCGCCCAGTTTTTTTGCTGTCATAGTTGCGCCTCCCATTGTGGTTTTCGTATCGGGTATAGTCTGCGCGGAAGGGGTGAAAATATTCTAAAATGCTCCCCTCAAACAGGAGAAAATTGTACGCAACCGCTATTGTTTTTTCCAGGACGGGCTGATATAATAGCTGAAATCAGCCGCCAGAGAGGGAGGAATGTTCCATGTCCAATGAGGTACGTGTCATCGGCTTTCTCTGCCCCAAGTGCCGCCAGAGCGTCGTTGTGGAGCGCTCCGTCTTTTCCCTGACCGCCGCTCCCACCAAGATTACCTGCCCCTGCGGGGGTTCCGAGGTGAGAATCGACTACGAGGGAGACCGGTTCCGGGTGGAGGCCCCCTGTGTGGCCTGCGGCGGCAAACACATCGCCTACTGCCCGGAGAAGAACTTCCTGCGCCAGAAGGCTTTGGGCTTCTCCTGCGGCAAAACCGGCCTGGACTGCTGCTATGTGGGCCAGGAGGAGGCCGTCTATCAGGCGATCAAGCGCCTGGAGGAAGCGGTGGATGAGCTGGACGAAAAGCAGGAGGAGGGTTCCTTCCTCAACGACGTGGTCATGGCGGAGATGCTGGGCGAACTGAAAGACATCGCGGCCCGGGGCGGGGTTTCCTGCGCCTGCGGCAGCCGGGACTGGACGCTGAAGGTCCACTATTCCAGCGTGGAAGTGGTCTGCGCCCGCTGCGGCGCTTCCCTGCGCCTTCCCGCCGCCACCCTGGACGACCTGAACGACCTGTGCTGCCGGGACAAGCTGTTGATTCGTCCCAGCGGCGGTTAAAATAGTCAAAAAAGCACCGGAGAGCCTGTTTGGGTTTTCCGGCGCTGCCATAAATAAATCAAATTTTTTAAAAGGAGATGCTGACATGATCAATACCAACGCTTCTGAAAAATTTGTCAAGGAAGGACTGACCTTTGATGATGTGCTGCTGATTCCCGCCGCCAGCGACGTGCTGCCTGCGGACATCGACCTGCACACCCAGCTCACCCAAAAAATCCGCCTGAACATCCCCGTGATGAGCGCCGCCATGGATACCGTCACGGAGTACCGGATGGCCATTGCCATCGCCAGGGAAGGCGGCGTCGGCATCATCCACAAGAATATGTCCATCGAGCAGCAAGCCGAGCAGGTGGACCAGGTGAAGCGCTCCGAAAACGGCGTTATTCTCAACCCCTTCTGGCTGGAGCCTCACAACACCCTGGGCGAGGCGGACGAGCTTTGCGCCAAGTATCATATCTCCGGCGTACCCATTTGCGAGAAGGGCGGCAAGCTGGTGGGCATCATCACCAACCGGGACATGAAGTTTGAAACCGACATGAGCCGCCCCATCAATGAGGTGATGACGAAAGACAACCTGATTACCGCCGAGGAGGGCGTCACGCTGGAGGACGCCAAGAAGGTTCTCTGCAAACACAAGGTAGAGAAGCTGCCCATCGTGGACGAGGAGGGCAAGCTCAAGGGCCTCATCACCATCAAGGACATCGAGAAGGCCGTGGCCTACCCCAACGCCGCCCGTGACGAGCGGGGCCGCCTGCTCTGCGGCGCTTCCATCGGCGTCACCGCTGACCTGATGGACCGGGTGGATGCCCTGGTGGAGGCCGGTGTGGATGTGCTGAACCTGGACTCCGCCCACGGCCACAGCCGCAACATCCTCAATGCGGTGGAGCGGGTCAAGGCCAAGTACCCCGACGTGCAGCTGATTGCCGGCAACGTGGCCACCGCCGCCGGGTGCGAGGCCCTCATCAAAGCCGGTGTGGACTGCGTCAAGGTGGGCATCGGCCCCGGCTCCATCTGCACCACCCGTGTGGTGGCGGGCATCGGCGTGCCTCAAATCACCGCCGTCTACGACGCCGCCTGCGTGGCCGCCAAGTACGGCATCCCCGTCATTGCCGATGGCGGTATCCAGTATTCCGGCGACATTGTCAAGGCCCTGGCCGCAGGAGCCAACGTGGTCATGCTGGGCAGCCTGCTGGCGGGCTGCGAGGAATCCCCCGGCGAGACGGAGATTTATCAGGGCCGTTCCTTCAAGGTCTATCGCGGCATGGGTTCCATCGCCGCCATGAACAACGGCTCCAAGGATCGCTACTTCCAGTCCGGCAAGCGCAAGCTGGTCCCCGAGGGAGTGGAGGGCCGTGTGCCTTACAAGGGAACCCTGTCCGACACCATCTTCCAGATGATTGGCGGTATCCGCTCCGGCATGGGCTACTGCGGCGCGCCCACCATCCCCGACCTCCAGCAGAACGGCCAGTTCATCCGCATCACCTCCGCCGGTTTGAAGGAGAGCCACCCCCACGACATCAGCATCACCAAAGAGGCGCCCAACTACTCTGTGCGGTAACTTTTTGAAGCAAAACTTCGCCCCCGCCGTCTCCACGGCGGGGGCTTCTGCGTTCTCTCAGTTCATGGAGGAATAGGTCTGATACGCCTGGGCGATCTGCGCGCCGTCGGCGGGGGTGGTGGTGAACCAGCCCCGGTTCATGGCCTCGTCAAACAGCTGAGTGGCGGTGTTGTGGCCGCTACGGATCATGTTCACAAAGGTGTCCCGCAGCCGGGTGTTGGTACACTCCGAGGCGAAGGTGTTGTAGTTGGTGGTCATCTTCTTCTCGGTCAGGATCAAATCAGTCATCCGTTCCTTGTCGGTCATAGGGGGTCCCTCCTCACTTCAAAAAGGTCAGCAGCGTGTTGAAATTCTGCTGGTGCTGGCCCGCGTACTGGTCGAAGCACTGTTTCAGGGCGTTCTCGTTGGTCTCCTGGGAAGCGCACTGGTACTTGACGATGCAGGTGTGCTCGAAGTCCAGCTGGTCTTTCAGCGCGGACAGCTCCTTGCTGGTCAGATTTGCCATGGTTCCATCTCCTTTGCGGTTGATGGTTCCAGTATGACCCGGAATGAGAAAAATATGCAAAAA
>JAJQBR010000035.1 GCA_021203185.1 Clostridiales bacterium | reverse complement strand
ACGGTAAGCGCAGCACGTAATGTCAAGAACCACAAAGCTAATGGCTAAAAGCTAAACTGCTCATAAGGCTGAGTAAAAGGGATAACCAGTACGGTCTATTTTCCCGTGGAGCCGAAGCCCCCCGCGCCCCGCGTGGTCTCGTCCAGTTCGTCCACCTGCTCCAGCTGGGCCTGCACCACCGGCACCACGGCCAGCTGTGCCACCCGCTGGCCGGGCTGGACGACATAATCCTCCCGGCTGCTGTTGAACAGGCCCACCTGAATTTCGCCCCGGTAATCGCTGTCGATGACCCCCACGCCGTTGGAGAGGTTGATGCCCTGCTTCACCGCCATACCCGAACGGGCGAACACCAGCGCCACATAGTCCGGCCCCGGCAGGGCGATGGCGATGCCGGTGGGGACTGTGACCCGTTCCCCCGCCGCCAGCACCAGCGGCTGGTCGATGCAGGCGTGGAGGTCCATGGCGGCGGCTCCGCCGCTGGCGTAGTAGGGGAAGGGGATTTCTGTCCCGATTTTTGGGGACAGGGCTTTGATTTTCAACTTCATTGTAAACCGTTCCTTTGTCGTTTTTGGTCGTGATTCCTCTTTTGAATCAGCCCCAGCAGTTTTACCCGAACCTGTTTCCACACACCTGTAGGGGCGGCCCTTGGCCGCCCGCGTCCAGAGCCTGATTTGACCGGCGGCGCCGCCTTTTCAGCTCTGCGCTTTTGATTTGCAGCAACCTGGCTAACAGCTAACGGCTAATGGCTAACAGCTCATTATTCCACATCCCGGAAGTACAGCCCCCGGGTGAAATGCTCCGGCAGGCGGGCCTGACCGGTCCGGTACTGGCGCAAGATTTCGGCGCACTCTGCACCCGCCTCGGTGGTGAACAGCAGACGCACCCGCCAGAGGCCGCACTTCCGCCAAAAATCCCCCTTGTCCGCCAGATAGACTGGGGCTGAGTTCAAAATTTCGTTCCGGCAGCCGTAGGCGTGGACTACCGGGAATCTGGCCCGCCGCCGGTCAGTCAGCACCGGGTCGCCGCCGGTTTTCCAGTTGCAGGAACACTTTCCGTTTTTGCCGCGCATGATGCAGTTTTCCGTAATCATCAGGGGCAAGCGCCCGTAGACGATCAACTCCGTATCCAGGGGCTTGCGCAAATCCCGGACCCGCTGGCTTTTCAGCTCGAAGGACAGCACCGCCGAGGCAAGGCCCAGCTCCTGCATCCCGGTCAGCGTCTCGCTGTTGGTGACCCCCAGACCGAAGTCCCCCCGCGGGGTGAAGCCCATCTCTTTTGCCAGCATGACCCCCGACCAGGTGGAGGCATAGGCGGCGGTGACACCCCTCCGACCCAGGTCGGCCAGCAGTTTTTTGGCCCCCTCCCGCTCCCGATCCCACAGGATACGGGGCAGGGTGACGGCACACTCCGCGCCGCTGCGGGTGATTTGCTCCACCAACTCCGGGTGGGCGGCGTATTCCTCCAGGGGCAGGGCCACAGAGCCGGGCCGCAGGGCCAGCAGTTCGCTCGTCAACTGCTCTGCCCGGAGCAGCGAGACGGAGAACCCCGGCGGCTCCTGTCGGTTGGGAACGGGCGGCGGCGGGTCGAATTTCCCCGTCTGCCGGGCGGGAGGCGCAATCCGCGCCCGGTTCAACCCTTCCAATGCCTCCCGGCGCAAACCGTTCAGGGCGGAAACAGGCAGAGAAAGCCCCTCCTCCACCTGCATCTCGCAGGTTTCGCAAAAATAGGGGGTGCCGCCGGTCTTGGTCAGCTGCCTGTGCAGTTGCTCCCCCGTCAGAGGGCGGTTTCGGGCCGGTTCGGGGACTGGCCCGGCGATGGTGACGGAATGTCCCGCCTTGTCGGAGACGGTGACGGCGGCAGACCGTCCGGCGGCTACCTCCGCCCGGATGTCGATGGGAACCAGCGGTTGTTCCTTGCCATAGCGCCGCCGGGCCTCAGCAAATAAGTCCTCCGGGGGCGGCGCGTTGTTGTCGTGGACGCCGAACATTTTGGGGCCGGTGCGATCCATAAAATAGCCATCGGTGAAGCCCTGGCGGGAGAACGCCCGCTCCAGGGCGGTCAATTCCCCCGGCGTGGGGTCCCGGCCCTCCCGGAGGCAGGCGGCATAGATCCCCGTAACCACCGCCACATACTCCGGGCGCTTCATGCGTCCCTCGATTTTGGCGCAGACCACCCCCATCTCCTCCAACTCCCGGAGGTGGGCGGCCAGGCTCATGTCTTTCAGGGACAGCAGCGGCTTGTCGGCCCTGCCGTTCCAGCCGTAGTGCAGACGGCAGGGCTGGGCGCACATACCCCGGTTGCCGCTGCGTCCCCCCACCACAGAGGAGAAAAAGCACTGGCCGGAGTAGCACATACACAGCGCCCCGTGGACAAACACCTCCACCTCAACCGGAGAGCGGGCGCAGATGTAGGCGATCTGGTCCCGGCTCAGCTCCCGGGCCAGCACCACCCGGCTGACGCCCAGCCCGGCGGCGAATCTGGCTCCCTCCAGGTCGTGGATGGACATCTGGGTGGAGGCGTGGATGGGCAGATCGGGCGCCGCCTGACGCACCGCCCGCAGCACCCCCAGATCCTGCACCAGCACCGCGTCCACGCCAATGGCGCTGGCATAGGCTGCCAGCTCTGCCGCCGGGCATAGCTCCCGGTCATAGAGCAGGGTGTTCAGCGTCAGGTACGCCTTCGCCCCCCGCAGGTGGCAGTAGTCCACCGCCTCCCGCAGCGTCTCCCGGTCGAAGTTGGCGGCGTTCCGCCGGGCGTTGAAGTCCCCCGCGCCCAGATAGACCGCGTCCGCGCCGGACTGCACCGCCGCCCGAACCGCCTCCGGCGACCCCGCCGGGGCCAGCAGTTCCATCATACTCCGGTCACTTGCCCTGGCTCAGCCGGAAGTTCTCCCGCTTCAGGTCGGAGATCTCCCGCTTCAGGCTGCTGCTCTCGTCCAGGGCCTCTTTCAGCTGGCGGCGCAGGTTCTCCCCGGCCTCCCGCTCCCGGAAATAGCTGTCGGCAATGTTCATAGCCGCCATGGTGGCCGCGTCCACGGCGGAGGACCGGGCCACCTTTTCCGCCTGGGCGATCTGCTGGCCCACATAGTCCGCGATTTGCTCGATATACCCGTCGGTTTCGTCGGCGGTCAGGAGATAATTCCGCCCGGCGATGGTCACTCTGATTTTCTCTTTCATTGCAGCTCCCTTCCGCACAGTGCCATACAAAGATAGGTACTCAAAGTATAACACAAATTTCCGGCGCTGGGAACGAAAATCTTTTGCTCCGGTCAGAAAACTTCGCCGGTTGCAAATCACCGCCAAGTCGGGTATACTGTTGGGGAAACATTTGCCCACGCGCCGGGAGGGATACCCATGACAGAGGAAGAAGCCCGTCTCATCCAACAGAACCAGTTTATCAGGCTCTGCGGCATCCAGCTGCTGGAGGACCCGGAGGGCCGCTATTACGCCCAGGTCCAGGTCACGCCCCAAATTCACAACCCCTACAGCATCGTCCACGGGGGTCTGCTGTACACCATGGCGGACATGGTCGCCGGCGCCACCGCCCGGCAGCACGGCCAGCACCCTGTCACGCTGGACAGCAATATGCACTTTCTGCGCAACGTGTCCTCCGGCGTCCTCACCGCCCGGGCGGAGGTGGTGCGCGCCGGGGGCAGCGTGGCTGTCCTCCGGGCCAGGGTCTATGGCGGAAAAGGGGAGGCGCTGCTGTTGGCGGAGGGGACATTTACCTTTTTCTACCGCCGGAAGCAATAACGAGAGCATACCGAGCAAAAAATTAGCAATGTGTAATATTTGTGAAAACCGGACGCTGTCGATTCTCGGTAAAAGACCTTGTTTTCCACAGACGTTCTCCCAGGACAACTATGACTGCAAACCCGTTCATTGCAAATTGCTCATTGCACATTGCTCATTATGCAAAAAGCAGGAGGGAATCCCATGGGAAAGGCCCAGGATAACAAACAGAATAAGCTGGAACGCCTGATGGACGCCACCTTCATGCTGTTTTCCAGCCGGGGGATGGCGCGGACCTCCATCTCGGACATCACCGCCGCCGCAGGCATCGCAAAAGGGACCTT
>JAJQBR010000187.1 GCA_021203185.1 Clostridiales bacterium | reverse complement strand
ACACTGTTATACACCCATTGTCAAGTGTGTCACCTTTTTTGACAATTGCTATAAAGAGGTTAAAAACATATCAAATCCTGTCCGGTATACCGGACGGTAAGAATATAGTAATGAAACTTAGAGAGGTGTCCTTATGGTAAACATTGCGATTTTGGGATACGGCGTTGTGGGCAGCGGCGTCGGTGAGATCATCTATAAAAACGGCCAGCACATTTCCGAGCGGGTGGCCAACGAGGTGAACCTGAAATACATTCTGGATCTGCGGGATTTCCCCGACAGTCCTTATGCCGACCGGGTCATCCGGGATTTCTCCGTCATCGAGAACGACCCGGAGGTTCAAATCGTGGTGGAAACCATGGGCGGCGTGGACTTCCCCTACGAATGTACCAAACGCGCCCTGACCGCAGGCAAGAGCGTCGTCACCTCCAACAAGGAGCTGGTGGCCACCCACGGCTGCGAGCTGCTGAAAATCGCCAAAGAACACGGCTGTTCCTACCTCTTTGAGGCGTCTGTGGGTGGCGGTATCCCCATCCTGCGGCCCATGACCAGCTGCCTGGCGGCCAACGAGCTGCAAGAGGTGGTGGGCATCCTCAACGGCACCACCAACTACATCCTGACCCGGATGATTCGGGCTGGGCTGTCCTTCGAGGAGGCATTGAAAGAGGCCCAGGCCAACGGCTACGCCGAGCGGAACCCCGCCGCCGACATTGAGGGCGCCGACGCCTGCCGGAAGATCTGCATCCTGTCCTCTCTGGGTTTCGGGCGGCATATCTATCCCTCCCAGGTTCCCACCGAGGGCATCACCAACATCACTCTTGCTGACGTGGCCTATGCCCGTTCCGGTGGCTACAAAATCAAGCTGCTGGGCCGCTCCATCCGCCGGGAATCCGACGGCAAGGTCTGCGCCTACGTTGCGCCCCATCTGGTGGCGGATGATTCCCCCCTGGCTAACGTGGAGGACGTGTTCAACGCCATCCAGGTCACCGGCGACTCCATCGGCGATGTAATGTTCTACGGCCGGGGCGCTGGCAAGCTGCCCACCGCCTCCGCTGTGGTGGCGGATGTCATGGACATTGTCCGCAACAAGGGCAAGAAGGTCATCTCCTGGGAGGAGGGCGGCCCCGACACCGTCTATTCCATCAACGAGGTGGCCAACCAGTGGTATGTCCGGGCCGCAGGGGACTTCGCCGTGGAGGGTACCAAGCGCCTGCGCAACGGCGACGCCAACGATGGCGAGTGTGCCTTCATCACCGACGAAAAGTTGACCCTGCCCCAGGTGCAGGAAAGAACTGCCGACATGGTGGTCAAGGCCATGTATCGGGTGCTGTGAGCCGCAGCCCAACCGTTGGGTGGCGCATATCATAAGAGAGGAAGGTCAAGGGAGGCCGCAGGTGGATCGTCTGCGCTCAAAAAAGGGCCTGGGACGGTCCTGCTGTTTCCCTTTTTCCTTTGTAGTAAGTTGAGAATTTAGGGGGTCATTTGTAAAAATGGCATTGATCGTGCAAAAATTTGGCGGCACTTCGGTGGGCGGCCCGGAGCGGGTGCGCCATGTCGCCAAAATTATCACCGACACCTACCGCCAGGGCAACGACGTGGTCGTGGTCCTCTCCGCCCAGGGGAAAACCACGGACCAGCTGCTGGCCCTGGCGAAGGAGTACAATCCCAAGGCCAGCAAACGGGAACTGGACCAGCTGCTCTCCACCGGCGAGCAGCAGTCCGTGGCCCTGGCCGCCATGTGTATCCAGGGGATGGGCTTCCCTGTGGTGTCCCTGAACGCCTGGCAGGTAGGTTTTAAGACCAACACCACCTATGGCGACGCCCGCATCACCAAAATCGAGACCGAGCGCATTCGCATGGAGCTGGATCAGCATAAAATCGTCATTTTCACCGGGTTCCAGGGCATCAACCGCCGGGACGACATCACCACCCTGGGGCGCGGCGGCAGCGACACCTCCGCCGTGGCCCTGGCCTCCGCGCTGCGGGCGGACCTGTGCCAGATCTACACCGACGTGGACGGCGTCTACACCGCCGACCCCAACAAGGTGGAGGGCGCCCGCAAGCTGGACGAAATCACCTATGATGAGATGCTGGAGCTGGCAACCTTGGGCGCAAAGGTGCTGCACAACCGCAGCGTGGAAATGGCGAAGCGCTATAACGTCAAGCTGGAGGTGCTGTCCAGCTTCACCGGCAACCCCGGAACTAAAGTCAAAGAGGTCGTGAAAAAGATGGAAAACTCTCATGTCAGCGGAGTCGCTAAAGACAAAGACATTGCCCGTCTGGCCCTGGTGGGCTTGAAAAACGAGCCGGGCGTGGCCTTCCGCGTCTTCTCCCTGCTGTCCAACCGGAAAATCAACGTGGACATCATCCTCCAGTCCATTGGCCGGGACGACCAAAAGGACATCTCTTTCACGGTCAGCCGCGGCGACCTGGAGCAGGCTAAGGCTCTGCTGGAGGAGCGCAAGGACACCCTGAACTACGAAAGCCTGGAGGTCAACGACCATGTGGCGAAGGTCTCCATTGTGGGCGCGGGTATGATCGGCAGCCCCGGCGTGGCCGCCAAGATGTTCGAGGCCCTGTACGACGCGGGCATCAACATCAACATGATCTCCACTTCCGAAATCAAGGTCTCCGTCCTGGTGGACGAGATGGACGCGGACCGGGCGGTGCAGACCATCCACGACAAGTTCTTCCGGGACTTCAACCGGAGACACTGATGGAAAAAACAGGGGAGCGGCGATTCGCTCCCCTGTTATTACGTTATGTGGCATTGAACGCCAAAATTGGCGATATAGTGCAAAAAGATCCATTTTTCTACCGTTTACAGCACAACCTCTTTCAACCAATTTTCCAATAAAAGAAAGGATACCGACATGGAAACGGCACTCGAAACCTCTAACGCCCTGCTCCGGTTCATCGAGCAAAGCCCTACGGCCTACCACGCCGTCCACAGCCTGAAAAGCCTGCTGACCGGCTACACCTCCTTGAACGAGGCAAAACCCTGGGATCTCCGGCCCGGCGGGCGGTACTACGTCACCCGCAACGGTTCCTCGCTGCTGGCGTTCCGTATGCCGGTGAAACCCATCCGGGGCTTTCAGATGGCCGCCGCCCACAGTGACTGCCCCGTGTTCAAAATCAAGACCAACGGGGAGATGGTGGTGGAGAACCACTACGTCAAGCTGAACGTGGAAAAGTACGGCGGAATGCTGTGTGCGCCCTGGCTGGACCGGCCCCTGTCCATCGCGGGCCGGGTGGTTGTCCGGGAGGGCGACGCCCTGGCGACCCGGCTGGTGAACCTGAAGCGGGACGTGGCCCTCATCCCTAACCTAGCCATCCATATGAACCGGGGGGTCAACGAGGGAACCTCCTACAATGCCCAGGTGGATATGCTGCCCCTGTTCGGTGGCAAGGACGCCGCCGGAACGCTGCTGCCCCTGGTGGCGGCCTCCGCCGGGGCGGAGCCGGAGGACATTCTGGGGACAGACTTGTTCCTCTACAACCGGATGCCGGGGACCATCTGGGGCGCGGAGAACGAGTTCGTCTCCACCCGCTCCCTGGACGACCTGCAATGCGCCTGGGCGTTGACCCAGGGCTTTTTGCAGGCGGAGAACCAGGAGGACCGCGTCACCCTCTGCGCTGTCTTTGACAACGAGGAGGTGGGCAGCGGCACCAAGCAAGGCGCGCTTTCCACCCTGCTGGCGGACACCATCGGGCGCATTTGGGAATCTACCGGGCGCAGCGGCAGTGCCCTCCGGCAGGTGCTGACCAACAGCTTTCTCGTCAGCGCGGACAACGGCCACGCCGTCCACCCCAACCACCCGGAGAAGGCTGACCCCACCAATCGGCCATATCTGAACGAAGGCGTTGTTATCAAGTACAACGCCAACCAGAAGTACACCACTGACGGGGTCTCCGAGGCGATTTTCAAGACGATTTGTGACCGGGCGGGGGTACCGTGGCAGACCTACTGCAACCGCTCGGACATCCCTGGCGGCTCCACCCTGGGCAACCTGGCAAACCAGCACGTCTCCCTGAACACCGTGGACATCGGTTTGGCCCAGCTCGCCATGCACTCCCCCTACGAGACCGGCGGCGTACTGGATACCGAGTATC
>JAJQBR010000043.1 GCA_021203185.1 Clostridiales bacterium | reverse complement strand
CAGCGTTTTTGCGGACTGCGGGCCGGGTGAGCAAGTACGCCTATGGCGACCAGCTCATGATTTTCGCCCAGCGCCCGGAGGCCACCGCCTGCGCCGAGTACGACCTGTGGAACAACACCATGCGGCGGTATGTGAAGCGAGGCTCCAAGGGCATCGCCCTCATCGACAACAGCGGCGATTACCCTCGTCTGCGGTACGTCTTTGATGTGGCCGACACCGATGCGAGGCGGAACTCCCGCCCGGTGAACCTGTGGCAGATGCGGGAGGAATACGAGCGTCCTGTGCAGGAGGCGCTGGCGGCAGTGTTTGAGGTCTCCGCCCGTGATCCGCTGGACGTGCAGGTGGAGAACATCGCAAACTGGCTGGCAATCGACTACTGGATGGAGCATGAATATGAGCTGGCCGACATCGTTGCGGACAGCTTCCTGGAGGGGTATGATGAGGACAGCAGAAGGATGTCCTTCCTGAACGCCGCAACGGTCAGCATCAAGTACGAGATTCTGAGCCGCTGTGTAGAAAACCCCAATGACTACTTTGAACCGGACGAATTTACCCCCATCTTCGACTACAACACCCGAAAGGCCACCAATGCCCTGGGAACGGCGGTCAGTGAGATTTCCGGGCTGGAGGTCAGGACACTTCACTTTGATGCACCTGAACAAACAACACCCACAAAGGAACCTGTCACCGCAGAAGAACCAAAACCGGAGTCTGTGGCAGGGCCGGAGCCTACCCTGGACGAAACCACCAGTGGAGGTGGAACGCCTGTCTCTGTCCAGATCGGCAGCGAGTGGCGTACTTTCTCCAACCGGGAGGCTGCGGAAGAAGCCCTGTACGCCGACTACAAGGAACAGACCCACCGGAACGCCCAGAACTTCCACATCACAGACGATGCGCTGGGCGAGGGCGGCCCCAAGACCAAGTATCAGGCTAACGTAGCAGCCATCCGACTGTTGCAGCACCTGGAGGCCGAGGGCTTGCAGGCCAGCCCGGAACAGCAGGAAGTGTTGTCCCGTTATGTGGGCTGGGGCGCTCTGCCAGATGCCTTTGACCCTGGTAAAGATTCCTGGGCGAAGGAGTACCAGGAGCTGAAAAGCCTGCTCACTGAGGAGGAATACGCCGCCGCCCGTGCCTCGACCCTGAACGCACACTATACAAGCCCCACCGTCATCAAGGCCATCTATGAAGCTGTCGGCAACATGGGCTTCCAGAGCGGCAATATCTTAGAGCCGTCAATGGGTGTCGGCAACTTTTTCGGTCTTTTGCCGGAGGCCATGCAGGGCAGTAAGCTCTACGGCGTGGAGCTGGATTCCATCACTGGGCGCATTGCCCGGCAGCTCTATCCCCATGCGGACATCAAGGTGGCCGGCTTTGAGACCACTGACCGGCGGGATTTCTACGATCTGGCGGTGGGCAATGTGCCGTTTGGGGACTACAAGGTCAATGACCGGGCTTACAATAAGCTCGGCTTTTCCATCCACAATTACTTTTTTGCCAAGGCGCTCGACCAGGTGCGTCCCGGCGGCGTGGTGGCCTTTGTCATCAGTCGGTACACGATGGACGCAAAATCCCCGGAGGTGCGCAAATATCTGGCGCAGCGGGCGGAGTTGCTGGGGGCGATTCGGCTCCCCAACAATGCCTTCCGCGCCAATGCCGGGACGGATGTTGTCTCAGACATCCTATTTCTGCAAAAGCGGGAGACCCCTATTGACATTGAGCCTGATTGGGTACACTTAGCGCAGACCCCGGAGGGGTTTGCCATCAACAGCTATTTTGTAGACCACCCGGAGATGGTCATGGGGGAACTGACCTCCCGAAGTACCCAATATGGCAAAGACGAATGTACCGTTGCGCCCCTCCCCAGTGCTGATTTGGCGGAGCAGCTTCACGAGGCCGTTTCCCACATTCAGGGCAGCTATCAGGCGGCGGTATTGGAAACCGAGAAAGTGGACGTTACGGACGGGCCGCAGTCTATCCCCGCCGACCCCAACGTGAAGAACTTTTCCTATACGGTGGTGGACGGCGAGGTCTACTTCCGGGAAAATTCCGTGATGAGGCCGGTGGAGTTGAACGACAAGGCCAGAGGCCGCGTCACCGGGCTGGTGTTGCTCCGGCAGATCGTCAACGAGCTGATTGAATACCAGATGGAGGACTACCCGGAAGAGGACATCGTCGCAAAGCAGCGGGAGTTGAACGCCGCCTATGACAGTTTCATGGCACAGTATGGCCTTATCAACTCCAGAGGCAACGCCCAGGCGTTTGCCGATGATTCGTCCTATTATCTCCTCTGCTCGCTGGAAAATCTGGACGAGGACGGCAAATTCGTCGGCAAGGCCGATATGTTCACCAAACGGACGATTCGCCCGGAACGGAAAGTGACTAGCGTGGACACTCCCAGCGAGGCGCTGGCCGTCTCCATCGGGGAGCGCGGCAGGGTGGATCTGCCTTTCATGGCAGCACTGATGGGAATGCCTGGCGAGTACGACAGAATCACAGGAGAGCTTTCCGGCGTGATTTTCAAAGACCCCCTGGCCCCGGAAGGCCCGGAGCAGGGCTGGCAGACGGCGGATGAATATCTCTCCGGCAACGTCCGGGACAAGCTGCGTGTGGCGAAGCTGGCCGCCGAGACGGACAACAAGTTTGCGGTCAACGTGACCGCGCTGGAACAGGCACAGCCCAAGGAGCTGGACGCTTCGGAAATCGACGTGCGGCTGGGTTCCACCTGGGTGGACCCTGCGTATATCCAGCAGTTCATGCAGCAGACCTTTGAAACGCCATTTTACCTGCGGCGAGCCATTGAGGTGAAGTTCTCCCCCTACACCGCTGAGTGGCGCATCACCGGCAAGACCCAACCCCGGTGGGACGATGTGGCCGCTTACACCACCTACGGCACCGGACGGGCCAACGCCTACCGCATCCTGGAGGAGACGCTGAACCTCAAGGACATCCGCATCTACGACACCGTGGAGGACCCGGACGGCAAACAGAAGCGTGTGCTGAACAAAAAGGAGACCACCTTGGCCCAGCAAAAACAGCAGGCCATCAAGGACGCCTTTCAGGATTGGGTGTGGAAGGAGCCCACCCGGCGGGCGGCCCTGTGCAAAAAGTACAACGAATTGTTCAATTCTACACGGCCCCGTGAGTATGACGGTTCTCATATCCACTTTGTGGGGATGAATCCAGAGATAACGTTGCGGGAACACCAGAAAAACGCCATTGCTCATGTACTTTATGGCGGAAATACGATGTTGGCCCACGAAGTTGGGGCTGGCAAGACGTTTGAAATGGCCGCCTCTGCGATGGAATCGAAGCGGCTGGGTCTGTGTCAGAAATCTATGTTTGTTGTCCCCAACCACCTGACCATGCAGTGGGCCAATGAGTTCCTGCGGCTTTACCCCAGCGCGAAGCTGCTGGTGACAACCCGGAAGGACTTCGAGACTTCCCGGCGCAAGAAGTTCTGCGCCAGAATTGCCACCGGCGACTACGACGCTATCATCATCGGCCACAGCCAGTTCGAGAAAATCCCCATTTCCACCGAGCGGCAGGAGCGTCTGCTGCGGGAGCAAATTGACGATATAACCGACGCCATTGCCTCTGCAAAGTACCAGCGGGGCGAGAATTTCACCATCAAGCAGTTGGAAAAGACCAAGCGTTCTCTTGAAGCGCGGCTGGACAAGCTGCTGGCCACTGAGAAAAAGGACGACGTTATCACCTTTGAGCAGTTGGGCGTAGACCGATTGTATGTGGACGAATCACAGGCGTACAAAAACCTCTTTTTGTACACGAAAATGCGGAATGTGGCTGGATTATCCACCTCTGAATCGCAGAGAAGCTCCGATATGTATATGAAGTGCCGCTATATGGACGAGCTGACCGGTGGGCGGGGCATCGTGTTTGCCACCGGCACCCCGGTCAGCAATTCTATGACCGAGCTGTACACCGTCATGCGCTACCTTCAGTACGGGACTCTCCAGCAAATGGGCCTGACACACTTCGACTGCTGGGCGTCAACCTTTGGGGAGACGACCACAAGCATTGAATTGGACCCGCAGGGATGCGATAATATCATCCGAAATGGCCACGGACTGAATCAGCACCGCATAGATACCCACACACACCAGGATCAGGAACCCCTGGA
>JAJQBR010000168.1 GCA_021203185.1 Clostridiales bacterium | reverse complement strand
TGCACTTGATTGACAACCTGCCGGGGACCATGCGAAGCATGGTGGAGGGGTTTCTCACGCCCAAGCGCAAAAAAAGAACCCTTCCCCCTGTCTGCAACAGGACGAAAGGTCAGCCCTTCCGCGGTACCACCCGCTTTTGCGGCGCACCGCCGCACACTTGAGACCCGATAACGGGGGCCGACCGTCCATGTCTCCATGGCTGCTCCCAGGCGAACGGAGCGGCGCTTTTCCGCCTCTGCTTGCAGCCGGTGACAGAGGCTCTCTGGTGAAAAGGGGGATGCCGCTCATCTTCCCATTCTCAGCTTGTACCCCATACTTATAACACATCTCAAAAAAAGTTGCAAGGGGAAATTGCAATTTCCCCCGTAAGCTGATAAAGTAGAGGGAGCAACAACGGGGCGAACCGCCGCTCCGCACTGAGGTGGTTTTTTATGATAAGCGTCATTATTACGATTTTTGCCTTTTGGTATTGGCCGTCCAGGGATCTGCGGAAGGTACGGGCGGTCAAGGGCATCGGCCTGAACGAAGACGCCAAGCTGGATCAGGCCACGGTGGATGGCTGGAAGGCCGGGCGCATCCGGGCGAAAAAGCTGTGGACCGGCTTTGGCACCCTGATTATCACCGGCGCCATGCTCAACTGGGTGGTGGACACCTTCTGGGTGGAGGACGGGGTCGCCCCGGACGCGACGCTGGCCGCAGTATTCACCTACATTGTATTGGGACTGATTTTTGTGGGGCTGCTGGGCTGGCTGGGCGGCCTGATTTACAGCGGCCGCAACAACAAAAAGTACCTGGGCCAGCTGCGGGTGACGCTGTGAACGCCCCCGTGGAGCTGAACCAGTCGCTGGTGAAAAGCTGGCTCCCCGCCCGCCCGGAGGACGGACACAAGGGTACCTTCGGCAAGGTGGACATCATCGCAGGCAGCGAGGGCTACACCGGCGCGCCGGTGCTGGCGGCGCGGGCCGCCGTCCGGGGCGGAACCGGGCTGGTCTTTTTGCAGATCCCCCGGTGTGTTTACCCCATCGTGGCGGTCAAGTGCGACGAGGCCATGCCCTCCCCCCTGCCCGACCAGGGGGGCAAGGTGAGTGGGGAAGCTCTGCCGCTGATTTTGGAGCGGGCAAAGGGCTGCGACGCAATCCTCATCGGCCCCGGCCTGGGCCGCAGCGGGGAATCAGACCGGCTGGTGCGAACATTGACAGAGCAGCTCGAACCGCCCCTTGTGCTGGACGCGGATGGTCTAAACGCTCTGGACGGGCATATAACAATACTGCGGGGGCGAAGCGGTCCTACCGTGTTGACTCCCCACGACGGGGAGTTCGCCCGGCTCACCGGCCACTGGCCGGGAGAGAACCGCCAGGCCGAAGCCCTGGCTCTGGCGGAGCAGACCGGGGCCGTGGTGGTACTCAAGGGCCACCGCACCGTCATCGCGGAGCCGGGAGGCTCCCTCTGCGTCAACACCACCGGCAACGCGGGCATGGCGAAGGGCGGCAGCGGCGACGTGCTGGCGGGACTGACCGTCTCCTTGATGGCCCAGGGGATGGACGCTTTTCGAGCGGCGGCGGCTGCGGTCTGGATTCACGGCAGCGCCGGGAACCTGTGTCGGGACGAGATGGGAGAGCGGGCTATGGCCCCCAGCGACCTGATTTCCCATTTTGGAGCGGTGCTGAAACCGCTGGAAGAACAGGAGAAATGCAAATGCACCTGAAACAGGGTGTACAAAGGATGAGTTTTGTGGTATTCTTTTTGTTCAGCCTGCCGCTGAGCGGCTGCGGCGGCGCGGCCAAACCGGAGGACGCGGTGTGGGAGATGCGTACCCTCTACCAGTCGGCGGAGAGCGTCACCGGCGTGGCGGACATCACTGCCGACTACGGCCAGCGGGTCTACACTTACACTGCCGCAGTGGAGGGAACGGTCTCCGCCGGGACGCTGACGGTGCAGGCCCCGGAGAACATCGCGGGGACGGTGCTCCAGTGGGCGGAGGACGCGACCTCCCTGACCTACGAGGAGACCACTCTGGAGACCGGCGCGCTCAGTGAAAGCGGCCTCTCCCCTGCCGACGCCATGCCCACCGTTCTCGCCGCCTGCCGCGCCGGTGCGCTGGTGGAGTGCGCCTGGGAAGAGGACGGCGAAGTGCTGTGTGCCGAGATGGAGAACCCGGAGGACGAGAGCGTCACCGTCTCCTGCCGGTTCGACGCTGAGAGCTATGTTCTCCAGCGGGCGGAGCTGGCAGAGGATGGCGTCACTGTGCTGACACTGGAGTTTTCCTCCTTCGGGGTCACGCTGGCTGCGAAGGATTGAGCGGTCAGTGATTAGTAAGCAGGCCGTACCCAGAACGGGGAAACAACAACGTGTTACAACGAAAGAAGCGAGACGATACTATGAAAAACTACTTCGGCGGCGAAACCGAACGGAGCTGGGCGGAGGTTCACCTGGATCGGTTGGCCTGGAACTATCAGCGCCTGCGGGAAATTGCCCCCCACAGCAAGTTTATGGGGCTGGTGAAAGCCGATGCCTACGGCCACGGGGCCGTCCGGGTGGCCCAAAAGCTGGAGGAGCTGGGTGCGGATTATCTTGCGGTGGCTTACCTGGCCGAGGCTCTGGAACTGCGGGAGGCGGGGATCGACCTGCCCATCCTCATTCTGGGCTATACCCCGGTGGAGGACACCCCCGCCCTGCTGCAATACCACATCACCCAGACGATTTACGACCCGGAGCTGGGCAAAGCGTTTTCCCAGGCGGCGCTGGCCGCAGGCGGACGGCTGCGCTGCCACCTGAAGGTGGACACCGGCATGAGCCGCCTCGGCGTTCTGTGCCGGGAGGAGGACATGGACCAGACGGCGGACACCCTGGCGGAGATGTACCGGCTGCCGGGGCTGAATGTGGAGGGCCTTTACCAGCACTTCGCCGACGCGGACACCTGCCCGGACTATTCCGAGCTGCAAATTCGGCGTTATAACGCCCTGCTCCGCGCCCTGGAAGATCGGGGCTGCACCTTCGCTTTGCGGCACTGCTGCGCCGGGGCCGCCACGCTGAACTATCCCCAGGCCCACTACGATATGGTGCGCCCCGGCATCCTGCTCTACGGCTACTCCCCCGACCACGCCTGCGACGGCATGATCGACATAAAGCCGGTGATGGAGGTCAAGAGCCGGGTGGCCTCGGTGAAGCGTCTGCCAAAGGGAACCTGCATCGGCTACGGACGCACTTATACCTTAGCGCGGGACAGCGTGGTGGCGGCGGTGACCATGGGCTACGCAGACGGCCTGCCCCGGCTGCTCTCCAACCGGCAGAGCTTCCTCATCCGGGGGCGAACCGTTCCCCAAATTGGCCGGGTGTGTATGGATATGTGTATGGTGGACGTGACCGACCTGCCTGACCTGGCGGTGGGGGACGAGGTGACGATTTTCGGGGAAGGCTGCTCCCTCCAGGACAAGGCCGACGAGATGGGGACCATCACCTATGAGCTGCTGTGCCGCATCGCGCCCCGTGTGCCGCGGGTGTACGTGGAGTAATTAGCAATTAGCAATGTGCAATGCGCAATGGCTGGGGGGTTGAATGCACTTTCCCGGTAATCGACACAAATCTGGTACAAAGTCGAAGGCTGTCGCATAGGCTGGAGTGGTTCTTCCGCCGGGAGGGTATATTTCGGCGGAGACCGTGGGAAAATGAGAGTGACCTGTTACATAAGATTAAGATTGCGCTGTAACAGGGAACCATTTACTGCGGAGTGTGAGAACGTGGATACCAGTGTCAGAAGAGGAGATATTTTTTACGCCGACCTGAGTCCGGTGGTGGGCAGCGAGCAGGGCGGGGTTCGTCCGGTGCTGATTATTCAGAACGACATGGGCAACCGCCACAGCCCCACCGTCATCGCGGCGGCCATCACGTCCCAGATGAACAAAGCCAAGCTGCCCACCCACATCGAGCTGATCGACCAGCACTGCGGCCTGACCCGGGACTCAGTGGTGCTGCTGGAGCAGATCCGCACCCTGGACAAACGGCGGCTCCGGGAACGCATGGGCCATTTGGAGGGCGAGATGATGGATCAGGTGGACCGGGCCATCGCCGTCAGCTTCGGCATCCAGCCCCGGCTGGTCTGAGCAACAAAAGCAGGCAGGACGGCCAACGCTGTCCTGCCTTTTTTGCGTGGGAAACTGATTTTTACTCACTGAAATCTCAACCAAATTGAAAGCACTACCCCCCCTTGCCTCCCCTGAAAGGGGAGGAGGG
>JAJQBR010000003.1 GCA_021203185.1 Clostridiales bacterium | reverse complement strand
CTGTATTGCAATTGAAAATGGGAAATTCTACAGGACAGCGTAAAAATTACCCCTGCCAAAACGCGCCTCAAAATGAAAAAACGGGGTATGCCCCTCGAAAAAAATCAGAGAAAAGCAAATTTTCCTGGCCATTCTTTGAAATTCCCCCTTTTTTCTTGACGCGGTTTGTGATATAATGCCCCCTGTATGAATACCCCTCTCTTTCCTAAGAGGGATTAAGATAGAAAGGAACATCACTTATGGGTGTGCTTAAAACACTTTTTGGCAGCAACTCCAAGCGGGAGGTCAAGAAAATTACTCCCATTGTGGATAAAATCGAATCCATGGCCGATGAGTACAAGGCCCTCAGCGACGCGGAGCTGCGGGCCAAGACCGACGAGTTCAAGGCCCGTCTTGCCGACGGCGAAACGCTGGACGAAATTCTCCCGGAGGCGTTCGCCACCTGCCGGGAGGCGGCGGACCGTGTGCTGGGCCTGCGCCCCTACCGGGTGCAGCTCATCGGCGGCATCATCCTCCACCAGGGCCGTATCGCCGAGATGAAAACCGGTGAAGGCAAGACCCTGGTGGCCACCTTGCCCGCCTACCTGAACGCGCTGGCGGGGGAGGGCGTCCATATCGTCACCGTCAACGACTACCTGGCCAAGCGCGACTCCGAGTGGATGGGCAAGGTCTACCGGTTCCTGGGGCTGAGCGTGGGCCTGATTGTCCACGGCCTGACCAAGAAGGAGCGGCAGGATGCCTACGCCGCCGACATCACCTATGGCACCAACAACGAGATCGGCTTCGATTACCTGCGGGACAACATGGCGGTCTATGACCGAGACGTGGTGCAGCGCCGCCTGTCCTTCGCCATCGTGGACGAGGTGGACTCCATCCTCATCGACGAGGCCCGTACCCCCCTCATCATCTCCGGCCGGGGCGAGGAATCCACCCAGCTCTACCAGCAGGCGGACTTGTTCGCCAGGAGCCTGGACTGCTACACCATCGCCGAGACCGAGGACAAGGAAATCGACGAGACCGTCGAGCAGAACTACGACTACGTGGTGGAGGAAAAGCGCAAGACCGCTACCCTGACCGCCCGGGGCATCGCCAAAGCGGAGCAGTTCTTCCACGTGGAGAACCTGGCCGATGAGGACAACACCACCCTGAACCACCACATCAACCAGGCCATCCGCGCCCGGGGCGTGATGAAGAAGGACATCGATTATGTAGTGAAGGACAACCAAATCATCATCGTGGACGAGTTCACGGGCCGTCTGATGTTTGGCCGCCGGTTCAACGAGGGCCTGCACCAGGCCATCGAGGCCAAGGAGGCTGTCAAGGTCCAGAACGAGTCCAAGACTCTGGCCACCATCACCTTCCAGAACTTCTTCCGGCTGTACGACAAGCTCTCCGGCATGACCGGCACCGCCATGACCGAGGAGGACGAGTTCAGCTCCATCTACAACCTGGACATCGTAGAGATCCCCACCAACAAGCCCGTTATCCGCAAGGACAACCCCGACGTGGTCTACAAGACTGAGGAGGGCAAGTACCGCGCCATCGTCGCCCAGATTCAGGAGTGCTATGACCGCAGCCAGCCCGTGCTGGTGGGTACCGTCTCCATCGAGAAGTCGGAGCATCTGTCCAGGCTGCTGCGCAAGGCGGGCATCCCCCACAACGTCCTCAACGCCAAGAACCACGAGAAGGAAGCCGAGATTATCGCCCAGGCCGGCAAGCTGAAAACCGTCACCGTGGCCACCAATATGGCTGGCCGTGGTACCGATATCATGCTGGGCGGCAACGCCGAGTACCTGGCCAAAGCCGACCTGCGCCGGGCCGGTTACAACGGCGAGGTTATTGCCGAGGCCACCGGTTACGCCGACACCAACAACGAGGACGTGCTGGCCGCCCGGAAGATGTTCGTGGAGAGCCAGGCCAAGTATAAGGCCGAAATCGCCGATGAGGCCCAGCAGGTCTGCGACGCAGGCGGCCTGTTCATCCTGGGCACCGAGCGCCACGAGGCCCGCCGCATCGACAACCAGCTGCGCGGCCGTTCCGGCCGTCAGGGCGACCCCGGCGAGAGCCGCTTCTTCCTGTCTTTGGAGGACGACATCCTCCGGCTCTTCGGGTCCGATAAGATCCAGAAGATGATGGACAATCTGAGCATCGACGAGGACACCCCCATCGATGCCAAAATGCTGTCCAACGCCATCGAAAAGGCCCAGATGAAGGTGGAGTCCCGGAACTTCCAGACCCGAAAGAACGTGCTGGACTACGACGACGTGATGAACACCCAGCGGGAGGTTATCTACGCCGACCGGCGCAAAGTCCTGGCTGGAGAGAACATGAAGGACACCATCCTGGAGATGATTTCCGCCAGTATCACCAACGCCATTCAGGGCAAGGTGGGCGAGCAGCACCACCTGACCGTGGAGGACTTCCAGGACGCCATCGAGAAATACCGCGCCATGTTCCTGACGGCGGACGAGATGAACTTCACTGAGGAGGAAATGGCCCAAAAGACGCCGGAGGAGTTGATCGAAGCGGTCAAGGCCCGTGCGCTGGACATCTATGCCCAGAAAGAGGCCATCGTCAACGAGAAAATGCCTGGCGACGGCGGTATGCGGGAGGCCGAGCGCGTCATCCTGCTGGGCGTCGTGGACGAATACTGGATGGAACACCTGGACGCCATGGATGACCTGAAGCAGAGTATCCGGCTCCGGGCCTACGGCCAGGAGGACCCGGTGGTCGCCTACAAGCGGGTGGGCTTCGAGGTCTTTGAGCTGATGATGGACCAGATCCGGGAGGAGACGGTGCGCCGCCTGTTCCTGTTCCGGCTGCGGGAGCGCTCCCTCCAGCGGCGGGCGGTGGCCCGCGTCACCTCCGAGGGCCGCGGCGGTTACACCAACGCCGCCACCGACCCCCGTACCCAGAACATCCAGACCCGCGGCGTGGCCCGCCATCAGGCGGCTCCCGCCGGTGCGGAACACGGCAAGGTGGACAAGGTCGCCGCCAACGAGTCCGAAAAGCCAAAGCGGATGCCCATCGTCAAGGGTGCAAAAATCGGCCCCAACGACCCCTGCCCCTGCGGTTCCGGTCTGAAGTTCAAGAAATGCCACGGCAAGAACGGCGCTAAGCGCTATGTCCCCGACGAGGTGGACGAGGCCGCCCAGGAGGCCGTGCAGGAGCCTGTCAGCGAGAGCAAGAATGCCTGACGGCAGCTGTTAGCTGTTAGCCGGAAACTGCTCACTTTTTGGCAGTTCCGTTGAATGAGCCTTGTCGGTGATTTCGGCGGAACCCCCAAACTCAATTTTTTACAGCCGCAGGCGGTTTGTCTGCGGCTGTCTTTTACGCGGAAGGAGACGCGATGTATTTTATCCACAGACAGGGGGAGGCCGGTCTGGACTGGCTCAGCGCGGAGGGCTTCACCGATGGGGCTGCGGTCCACGGCTTCTCCACCCGGCTGGGCGGGGTCAGCGAGGGCTGTCTTGCCAGCCTGAACCTGGGTGTCGCCCGTGGGGACGACCCGGCCAACGTCCGGGAGAACTACCGCCGCTTCTGCGGCGCGCTGGGCGCGGAGATGGACAAGATGGTCTTTTCCCATCAGGTTCACGGGAACGAGGTTCGGGTCTGCACCCTGGCGGACGCGGGGAAGGGGCTGGACCGCCCGCGGGACTACGAGGCGGACGCTCTGGTGACGGACGTCCCCGGCCTGCCTCTGGTGATTTTTTCCGCCGACTGCATCCCCATCCTGCTCTGCGACCCGGTGCGCCGGGCGGTGGGGGCCTGCCACGCCGGTTGGCGGGGTACCGCTTTGGGCATCGCCGGGAAAAGCGTGCGGACTATGGCTGAGGTCTACGGCTGCCGCCCGTCGGATCTTCGCTGCGCCATCGGGCCGGGGATCTCCCGCTGCTGCTTCGAGACCCACAGCGACGTGCCCCAGGCCATGGAGCGGGCTATGGGCGGTTCTGCGGCGGCCCCTTATATCGACCCGCTGCCGGGCGGCAAGTTTCGGGTGGATTTAAAAGGGATCAATGGTTACTGGCTTGAAAAAGCCGGGGTTTTGCCGGAAAAAATCGTTATTTCTGACGATTGCACCGCCTGCCGTCCTGATATATACTGGAGCCATAGGCACACCGGCCCCGCAAGAGGGTTGATGGCGGCCATGATTCAATTGGTATAATAGCTGTTAGCTCTTAGCTTTTAGCTATTAGCTCTGTAGTTCTTGGCATTATGTGCTACGCCTACCGTTTGCATTGCTTTACAAACAGGTGGTTTTGCTTTCAGTTTCCTTTTAGCTGTTCGCTTTAGATTGGTAGTACCTAACTAACAGCTAACGGCTAATGGCTTATCATTACGAGGTTTTTCCCATGAAAAAAAGTTCCTTTCTCTCCCTTGTGTTGGTTCTCTCTCTGCTGCTGGGCCTGACGGCCTGCGCTCGTCAAGGGGACAGCTCCGCCGAAGGCTCGGCGGATGTCTCCGTGGAGGAGGTGGTGGAGGAACCGGAGGAGACGGACGAGCTGTCCGCCTTCGGCTTGGGGTATTATAAAGGAGTGGGCATCAACCCCTACTTTTGCGACAACGCTCAGAACCAGACCATAGCCGGGCTGGTCTATGAGACGCTGTTCGAGGTCAACGAGTCCTTCCAGGCCATTCCCTGCCTGGCGGAGTCGGTGACGGCTGAGGTGCGCTCCACCGGCACCACCACCATGAAAAGCGATGAGGATGAGGACGAAAAAGCGGATAGTGAGGACGACGCCGACTCCCAGACTGGGGACGAGGACACCGACCCCGGCACGGACGAGGAAGAGGGCGACGGTTCCGCCAGTGCCAGCGCCGAGGCGGAGGAAAGTACCGAGACCGCCATCACCACCTACGAGACCGACGTGACCATCACCCTCCGCAGCGGTGTGACCTTCTCCGACGGCAGCACTATGGACGCAGACGACGTGGTCTACTCCATCGAGCGGGCCATGGATTCCGACAGCGTCTATTATAATCGCCTCTCCACCGTCACCAACGTGTGGCAGGGGAGCAGCACCACCGTCTACCTGACCATCAGCGGGGCGAATACCAATGTGGCCGCGTTTTTGGACATCCCCATCGTGAAATACGGCACCGGCGAGGATCTATTCCCCGTGGGAACGGGGCCGTACATCCCCCAGCGGAACAAGAACGGTCTGCCCACCAAGCTGAAAGCCAACGCCAGTTGGTGGCAGCTGACGCGGGAGTACGAGGAAGAAGTGGAGAACCTGAACAGCACCAGCGGGTCAGATACCACCATGCTGGTGACGAAAACCATCACCCAGCCCCTGGAGGAGATTCAGATTTACGCTGTGGAGGACAGCGACGAGCTGATTTTCGGGTTCAGCAGCGGAAATGTCTCCGTGGTTTCCACCGACATGACGGGAACTGACTCCCTGACCTACACCGGCAGCTACACCGTCACCGACTATGCCACCACCAACATGATTTACCTGGGCTGCAACACCAGCGAAGGGGCCTGCGCGGAACAGTCCCTCCGCGCCGCCATTTACCGTTCCCTGAACCGGGAGACGCTGGTTACCCGGATGCTGGCGGGACACGCGGAGGCGGCGGTGCTGCCCGTCTCACCAAGTTCTACCCTCTATGACGAGGAGCTGGCGGCGGAACTGAGCTATGACCGGGACACGGCGGCGGAGTTGTGCGGGGCGGCGAACCCCGGCTCCACCCTGGCTCTGGTGGTCAACTCCAACTCCAGTTTTAAAGTGTCCCTGGCCAACGAGATTGCCCAGGAGCTGGAGGACGCGGGGCTGGACGTGGAGGTGGAGGTTCTCTCCTGGTCCAAGTACAAAAAAGCCCTGAAAAACGGGGATTACGACCTCTACCTGGGCGAGGTGAAGATGAAGGGCAATTTCGACCTGACCCAGTTTATCGGCTACGGCGGCAGTTTGAACTACAGCGGCTACTACGACGCCGACCTGTCGGAGCTGTCCCGACTGTTCAACTGCGCCAGCAGCGAGGAGCGCACCACGGCGGCCTCCGATTTTTACCGGGAGCTGTCGGAGCAGGCCCCGTTTATCCCCGTCTGCTTCAAGACCTACTCCCTGCTCAGCCGGGAGGGGTATCTCACCAGCCAGAAACCCACCCAGCAGAACCTGTTTTACCACTTTTGGGACTGGAGCTTCACCGAAGCGGCGGTGGAGGCCAGTAAAGCAGAAGAGTGATGAGCTATTAGCTTTTAGCTCTTGGCTCTTAGCTTGGCGGCGCTGCTTTTTCAGCTCTGCGTTTTTGGCTTGCAGCATCTTACTACAGGGAGAAGCGCAGCTTCGGAAGTGCCGCTTGACGGCAACAGCTAATTGCTAACGGCTAACAGCTCAATTCCCCCAGCACATTGAAAAGGCAAAACGCCTGTGCAAAATAAAGACAACCAACAAAATAACCCTACGCGCACTTTTCCAGCACTTCCAACGTGAACAGTTTTCAACAGACAGCAACAGGAGGAACGGAATTATGAGCAACCAAGTGTACCGCTGCTACGCGGAAAAACGCCCCGGCTTTGACCTGGAGGCCAGCCACCTGCTGGCCGAGCTGCGGGAGCAGCTGGGTCTGGCGCAGCTGGAGGGCGTTCGTATCATCCACCGCTACGACGTGGACCAAATCGACGAAGCCGTCTACCAGCGGGCCAAAACCACCGTCTTTTCCGAGCCGATGGTGGACAACTTCTACGACGAAACGCTGCCCGCTCTGCCGGAGGACCACTCCATTCTGGCGGTGGAGGCCCTGCCGGGCCAGTTCGACCAGCGGGCGGATTCCTGTGCCCAGTGCGTCCAGCTGCTGGCGGGCTGTGACCGGCCTCTGGTCAGCGCCGCCACCCTCTATGTGCTGCTGCCCGCCGTCTCCCCGGCGGAGTTGGACCAGGTGCGCCGCTATCTCATCAACCCGGTAGAGCGCCGGGAGGCCGTCATGGACAAGCCGGAGACCCTGGTGCAGACCTACGACATCCCCACCTCCGTCGCCACGGTGGAGGGCTTTATCGGAATGGACCGGAAGGCCCTGACCGGGTTGCTGAAGCGGCTGGGTCTGGCGATGGATTTGGACGACCTGGCCTTCCTCCAGTCTTACTTCCAGAACGAGGAACACCGGGACCCCACCATCACGGAAATTCGCGTGGTGGACACCTACTGGTCCGACCACTGCCGCCATACCACCTTCGGTACCCATCTGGACGCCGCCGACATCCAGGACCCCGCCGTCAAAGCGGCCTATGACCGCTACAAGGCCGACCGGGTGGAGGTCTACGGCCCGGAGAAAGCCGCCGCCCGCCCGGAGACGCTGATGGACATCGCCACCGCCGGGACGAAGGTGCTGAAAAAGCGGGGCGGCCTTGCCAACATCGACCAGTCCGAGGAGATTAATGCCTGCTCCATCCACATCCCCGTGGACGTGGACGGCGTGGAGGAGGACTGGCTGCTCCAGTTCAAGAACGAGACCCACAACCACCCCACGGAAATCGAACCCTTCGGCGGCGCAGCCACCTGCATCGGCGGCGCCATCCGGGATCCCCTCTCCGGGCGGGCGTATATCTATCAGGCCATGCGCATCACCGGCTGCGGCGACCCCTGCGTCCCCATGAGCGAGACCATCGAGGGCCGTCTGCCCCAGCGGAAGCTGGCTACCACCGCCGCCGCCGGGTATTCCTCCTACGGCAACCAAATCGGCTTGGCAACCGGCATCGTCAACGAATACTATCACCCCGGCTACGTGGCGAAGCACATGGAACTGGGGGCCGTGGTGGGCGCAGTGCGCTCCGACGCGGTGGTGCGGGAAGTCCCCGCCCCCGGCGACATCGTCATTCTGCTGGGCGGCCGCACCGGACGGGACGGCATCGGCGGGGCCACCGGCTCCTCCAAGACCCACAACATGGATTCCCTCCAGACCATGGGGTCCGAGGTGCAGAAGGGCAACGCCCCGGAGGAGCGGAAAATCCAGCGGCTGTTCCGCAACGGCGACGTGACCCGGATGATTAAGCGCTGCAACGACTTCGGCGCGGGTGGTGTCTCCGTGGCCATTGGCGAGCTGGCCGACGGCCTGCAAATCGACCTGAACGCCGTGCGCAAAAAATACGAGGGCTTGGACGGCACCGAGCTTTCCATCTCCGAATCTCAGGAGCGGATGGCCGTTGTGGTGGCCCCGGAGAACGTGGACAAGTTCATCGCCGCCGCCACCGCCGAAAACCTGGAGGCGTACACGGTGGCTGTCGTCACCGAAGAACCCCGTATGGTCATCAACTGGAACGGCGCGGCCATCGCCAATCTGTCCCGCTCCTTCCTGAACTCCAACGGCGCGGTGAAGCACGCATCTGTGGCGGTCCCCGCCCTCCCCGGCAAGCCGGAGGACGACAAGACCGCCGATGTGAAGGCCCGCTTCTTCGCCCTGGCGGAGAACCCCAACACCGCCTCTCAGCGGGGCCTGACCGAGCGGTTCGACGCCTCCATCGGGGCCGGTTCCGTGCTGTTCCCCTACGGCGGCAAAAAGCAGCTGACCCCCACCCAGGCCATGGTGGGCCTGCTGCCCGTTGGCCCCGGCCACACCACCACCACCTGCTCCATCATGGCCTCTGGCTTCGACCCGGAGCTGATGGCCCGAAACCCCTTCCTGGGAGCGCAATGCTCCGTTGTTGAGAGCGTGGCCAAGCTGGTGGCCGCCGGCGGCGACAACGAGCAGGTTTATCTCACCCTCCAGGAGTATTTTGAGCGGCTCCACGAGGACCCCCACCGCTGGGGCAAGCCCTTCTCCGCCCTGCTGGGGGCGTACCAGGCTCAGTTGGAGCTGGGCTGCGCCGCCATCGGCGGCAAGGACTCCATGTCCGGCTCTTTTATGGATCTGGACGTGCCGCCCACCCTGGTCTCCTTCGCCATCGCGCCGGAGAAGGTGGAAAATATCATCTCCAATGAGTTCAAGGCCCCCGGCCATCCGGTATACCTCTTCGCCGCCCCGGAGGGGGATTACCCCGCCATGAAAGCCATGTGGCAGCGCTATCATCAGTTGGTGCTGGCGGGCAAGGTGGCCGGTTCCTGGGCGCTGACCTCCGGCGGCGTGGCCGAGGGCCTGATGAAAATGGCCTTTGGCAACGGCATCGGCTTCCTCGGCGAGGCCAGACTGACCGGCGCGAAGCTCTTTGACCGGCACTATGGCGCAATCATCGCGGAATTGACCGGGGATGTGGACTTTGGCGAGAAGATCGGCGAGACCACCGGCCTGCCCATCCTCCGGGTGGCGGGGGAGGAGATGCCCCTGGACGACCTGCGCGCCTCCTGGGAGGGGACGCTGGAAAAGGTCTACCCCACCGTGGCGAAGGTGGAACACCCCTACGACATCCCCAATGTGGACTGCGCCCAGCGCAGCACCCACGCCCCCGCCACCAAACTGGCCCGGCCCCGTGCGGTCATCCCCGTGTTCCCCGGCACCAACTGCGAGTACGACACCGCCAACGCCTGCCTGCGGGCGGGCATCGAGCCGGAGATCCTGGTCATCCGCAACCTGACCACCGGTCTGCTCACCGAGAGCGAAACGGCGCTGGAACAGGCTATTCAGGGGGCGCAGATGATTGTGCTGCCCGGCGGCTTCTCCGGCGGCGACGAACCGGAAGGCTCCGGCAAGTTCATCGCCTCCTTCTTCCGCAACCCCCGCATCAAGGACGCGGTGCATGACCTGCTCAAGAACCGGGACGGCCTGATGCTGGGTATTTGCAACGGCTTCCAGGCCCTGGTCAAGCTGGGGCTGGTGCCTTACGGCGAAATCCGGGAGCTGGACGAGAGCTGTCCCACCCTGACCTTCAACCTGATTGGCCGCCACCAGAGCCGCTACTGCGACATCCGCGTGGCCTCCGTCAAGTCCCCGTGGATGCTCAAGTCCGAAGTGGGCAGCGTGTACAGCGTGCCCATCTCCCACGGCGAGGGCCGCTTCGTGGCTCCCGCCCCCATCCTGGAGCAGATGGTGCAAAACGGGCAGATCGCCACCCAGTATGTGGACGCCCAGGGCCGTCCTTCTCTGGACATCTCCGCCAACCCCAACGGCTCTCTCTACGCCATCGAGGGCATTTTCAGCCCGGACGGGCGGGTGTTCGGCAAGATGGGCCACACCGAGCGGTGGAACCCCGGCGTGGCGAAGAACATCCCCGGCGAGAAGCTGATGCCGATTTTCGAGTCCGGCGCGGCGTATTTTAAGTAAAAAAACCGACAGATGAAAAGGGCCGCTGCGTTTGTAGCGGCCCTTTTGGGAGAACGTATGAGTTACGACGCAATCGTCTTTGATATTGACGGCACCCTCTGGGACGCCAGAGAGAGCATCACCGCCGGGTGGAACCTGGCCATTGAAGAAATCACCGGCACCCCCGGCACACTGGAGAGCGAGACCTTCGGGCAGCTCTTTGGCAAGCCCCTGGACGCGCTGATCGACTTCGCCTTGCCCGGCGTGCCGCCGGAGAAAAAGGCGGCGCTGGGGGATTACTGCCTGCGCCGGGAGAACGAAGTGCTGCTGGAGCGGCCGGGAACTCTCTACCCCGGCGTGGAGGAGACGCTGGAGAAGCTGATGGCACGATACCCTCTGTTCATCGTTTCCAACTGCGGCAAGGGGTATATCGAGGCCATGCTCCAGGGCACCGGACTGAGCCCCTATTTTTGTAGCTGGCTGTGCTACGCGGACACCAACGCCCCCAAGGACGTGACCCTGCGGGTGCTGGCGAAACGGTACAGGCTGAAAAACCCTGTCTACGTGGGGGACATCCAGGCGGACGCGGACGCCTGCGCCAGGGCGGGGGTGGATATCATCTATGCCGCCTACGGTTTGGGGAAAATCGAACACCCCACCGCCACCATCCACCAGTTCCCCGACCTGCTGACACTGGATATGTTATGGAGATGGTATGATGTACCAATATGACGGCATTATCTTCGATGTGGACGGCACCCTCTGGTACTCCTGCGACAAGGTGGCCAAGATCTGGTCCGCCGAGGCGGAGCGATTCACTGGCAGGCCCTACCGCTGGGACGGCAAGACCCTGGAAAAAGAGTTTGGCAAGACCATGGACGACATTATGCTAGACCTGGTACCGGAGTTATCCCCCGCCCAGCGGCACGAGCTGGGGGAACGCTGCTTCGCTCAGGAGAACATCGGATTGGTGAAGGATCCCGGCGTCCTCTACCCCGGTGTGGCGGAGACGCTGGGGGCGCTGGCGAAGCGTCACCGGCTGTTTATCGTCTCCAACTGCCAGCGGGGGTATATTGAAATTTTGCTGGACTGCTGCGATTTGCGGGATTACTTCGAGGGGTGGCTCTCCTGGGGGGATACCCTGGTGGAGAAGGACGAGACCATCCACATTCTGATGGAGCGGTACGGCCTGCGAAACCCCGTCTACGTGGGGGACACCCAGGGCGACGCAAATTCCTGCGTCAAGGCGGGTATCGACTTTGTGTTCGCCGCCTACGGGCTGGGCCAGGCAGAGGGGTATGCGGCGAAGGTGGACAGCTTTGCGGAATTGTTGACGCTTTTTTAAAATTTCGCGTTTTCTGAAAATTTCCCCTTGCGTTTTCCGAAAAAGATGCTATAATGACTATACTGTTCCATTGACTTTTTTGATGGGACGCAAGTTCTACCTGATGATTGAGGCGCAGAGAACGATGTTGTATTCTTCCACTTTCTCTTTTACCGGCAGCTGGAATCGATTTTTCGGTTTCGGCTCCTTTGCATGGTTAAAATGAGATAGTGGGACTGTGAGCGTCTAAAGCCGCCTTTGTCAGAAGGCATACCCTATACACTGTGATTTTAGGCTCATTGTCGCAAGGCAATGGGCCTTTTTGCGTTCAAAATGAAAGGAGTATCTTTATGGTGGTCATTATGAAACCAGGAACCAGTCAAAAGGAAATCCGCAAGCTGGCGGCCCGGTTTGAGGCCATGAACCTGCGGGTGGGCATCACCAACGGCGTGGACTGTTCCATTTTGGGCCTGGTGGGGGACACCACCCAGCTGGACGAGGACAAGATTCTGCTCAATGACCATGTGGAGCGGGTCATGCGGGTGTCAGAGCCGTTCAAAAAGGCCAACCGGAAGTTCCACCCGGCGGACACGGTGGTCAACGTCAACGGCGTGGAGATCGGCGGCGGCAACTTCGCGGTCATGGCGGGACCCTGTTCCGTGGAATCGAGGGAACAAATCGTCACCATCGCCGATGAGGTGCAGCAGGCGGGAGCCGCCATCCTCCGGGGCGGGGCCTTCAAACCCCGCACCAGCCCCTACTCCTTCCAGGGTATGGGGACTCCCGGCCTGAATCTGCTGCTGGAGGCCAAGGCGGAGACGGGGATGCCCATCGTCACCGAAATTATGAGTCCCAAGCACTGTGAACTGTTCGAGGAAAAGGTGGATTTGGTGCAGATCGGGGCGCGAAATATGCAGAACTTCGACCTGTTGAAGGAAGTGGGCAAGATGTCCAAGCCGGTGCTGCTGAAGCGGGGCCTCTCCAGCTCCTACGAGGAATGGATCATGTCCGCTGAATACATTATGAGCGAGGGCAACGAAAACGTCATTCTCTGTGAGCGGGGCATCCGCACCTTCGAGAAGTACACCCGCAATACGCTGGATGTCTCCGCCATCCCTTCCATCAAGCGGATGAGCCACCTGCCCGTGGTGGTGGATCCCTCCCACTCCGGCGGCTACAGCTGGCTGGTGGAGCCGCTGACCATGGCGGCGGTGGCGGCGGGAGCCGACGGCCTCATCATCGAAGTCCACAACGACCCCAAGCACGCTCTCTGTGACGGCCAGCAGTCCCTGACCCCCATGCAGTTCGGTCAACTTATGGGAAAGGTGCAAAAAGTGGTTGACCTGATGGGCAAAACTGTAGTAGTATAAAAAGATAGAATTTACTTTAAACCGATAAAGTGTATCGGGGCGGAGCGAGAGCGGGACAAACGCATAGAGCGTTACCGCGCACCGCTTGCCCGGAAGGAGTGCGCCATGAACCGACTGAATGTGGCTCTGCCCGGCAGAGAGTACGAGATTTTGATTGAACGGGGCCTGCTGGACGCGGTGGGCAAGCGGTGCCGGGTGGTGCTGATGCGGGCCACACGCATTGCCCTGGTGACGGACAGCACCGTCGGCCCCCTGTACGCCCAGCGGGTGGTAGACAGCCTGGAGGTCGCCCGCTTCCAGGTGAAGGTGTTCACCATCCCGGCGGGAGAATCCTCCAAGAACCCGGAGATGCTGGCCTGGCTATGGGAGGAGCTGATGGCTTTCGGTCTGACCCGCACCGATGCGGTGGTGGCCCTGGGCGGCGGCGTGGTAGGCGACCTGGCGGGCTTTGCCGCCGCCACCATCCTCCGGGGCATTGATTACGTGCAAATTCCCACCACCCTTCTGGCCCAGGTGGATTCCTCCGTGGGCGGCAAGGTGGCGGTGGACCTCCAGGCCGGGAAGAACCTGGCCGGGGCCTTCTGGCAGCCCCGGATGGTGGTCATCGACCCGGACGTGCTGGAGACCCTGCCCGACCCGGTCTTTGCCGACGGCATGGCCGAGGTCATCAAGTACGGCTGCATCTGGGACGGGGAGTTTTTCGATATGCTGGACCAATGCGGCAGCCGGGAGCGGGTCATGGCGGCCATCGAGCAGGTCATTCACATCTGCTGCGCCATCAAAGCCGAGGTGGTCCTCCAGGACGAGCATGACCGGGGCCTGCGCATGATATTGAACTTCGGTCACACCCTGGGCCACGCCTACGAGAAGGCTTACCACTACGAGACCTACACCCACGGCCAGGCCGTGGCCGCCGGTATGTGCCGGGCAGCGGAAATCGGCGTCCACATGGGCGTCACCCCGGCGGAGGTCCCCGGAAAAATCCAATCCATCGTGAAGAAGTTCGGTCTGCCGGACGCCATCCCCTGCACCCAGGCCGACTATGAGGAGGCCGTGGGCCTGGACAAGAAGGGACAGGGCGGCGACATCAGCGTCATTCTGTTGCCCGAACTGGGCAAGGCGGAGGCTGTCCGGCTGAAAAAGTCGGAATTGATGGAACAAATCAAGGCACTGTAATGAAATAGACTGACCGCCGGCGGGCGTTTTTCGGTGACATAACGCCGCCGAACCCGCACAAAGGGGTGCGGAAAGGACAGATAGAAACATGGATTTAGCGATTTATCCCCACAAGCTGCAGGGGACGGTGACGCCGCCCCCCTCCAAGAGCCAGGCGCACCGCGCCATCATCTGCGCGGCCCTGGCCGAGGGGGAGAGCCTGATTTTAAACCTGCAGCTCTCCCAGGACATCCACGCCACGCTGAACTGTATGCGCGCCCTGGGCGCGGAGGCTGCGGAACACGGCGGCATCATCACCGGGGCCAACGCCCGCCGGGGCAAAAGAACGCCTCTGCCGGAGCTGGACTGCTGTGAATCCGGCTCCACCCTGCGGTTCCTCATCCCCATCGCCCTGGTGGTGGCGGGAGGCGGCGTGTTCAGCGGCCGGGGACGGCTGATGGAGCGGCCCCAGCGCCCCTACCGGGACCTGTTCCAAGAGCGGGGCATCCGCTTTGAGCGGCGGAACGGCAAAATCGAGGTGGAAGGGGAGCTGCTGCCAGGGATCTTCCGCATTGCGGGCAACGTGTCCTCCCAGTTCATCACGGGGCTGCTCTTCGCCCTGCCCCTGCTGGAGGCCGATTCCGACATCGTTCTCACCACGGAACTGGAGTCCGCTGGGTATATCGACTCCACCATTGTGGCCCAAAAGCTGTTTGGCGTCACGGTGGAGCGGACGGAGACCGGCTGGCACATCCCCGGAAACCAGCACTACCGGGCCGCCAAAGGGCCGGTGATGATTGACGCGGACTATTCCAACGCCGCCTTTTATATCATCGCCAACGGCCTGGGCAACGATATCCAGGTCTGCGACATGAACCCCATGACCTGTCAGGGGGACAAAATCATCGTGGAGCAGGAGGCGCTGCTGGACCAGCCTGGCGAGGTGGTCATTGATGTGCGGCAATGCCCCGACCTGGTCCCCGCCCTGGCGGGGCGGGCGGCTCTCCGGGATGGACAGGTGACGAAAATCGTCAACGCTGCCCGGCTGCGCATTAAAGAGAGCGACCGGCTGGACACCGTCACCACCGAGCTAAACAAGCTGGGGGCCAGGGTGGAGCAGACCCCCGACTCCCTCATCATCACCGGGGTGAAACAGCTCCACGGCGGCGTGGTGAACAGCCACAACGACCACCGCATCGCCATGATGCTGGCGATGGTGGCCAGCGCCGCTACAGACCGGGTGATTTTGCAGGACGCGGGCAGCGTGGCCAAGTCCCACCCCGGCTTCTGGGAACACTATTACCGGCTGGGCGGACAGTTCAGCATCTGGGATTAAGGAGAGAGCCATGAAACACACGATTTTTGGCGAGTCCCACGGCCTCGCCGTGGGCGTGTCCCTGTCCGGTGTGCCGTCGGGCATCGAGCTGGACATGGATGAAATTGCCTTTGAGATGAGCCGCCGGGCGCCGGGGAAAAGCCCCCTCTCCACCGCCCGGAAGGAGGCGGATGTGCCGGAGATTCTCTCCGGCGTGTTCGAGGGCATGACCACCGGCACCCCCCTCTGCGCCATCATCCACAACACCGACACCCGCAGCAAGGACTACGCCAAGACCAAGGACCTGGCCCGGCCCGGTCACGCCGATTACGCCGGTTTTATGCGCTACCAGGGCTACAACGACTACCGGGGCGGCGGACACTTCTCCGCCCGGCTGACGGCCCCGCTGGTGTTCGCCGGGGCGGTGGCCAAGCAAATTTTGGCCCAGGAGGGCGTCAAGGTAGGCGCGCATATCCAGCAGGTGGCGGGCATCGAGGACGCAGTTTTCGACAGCGAGGCGTACCCCCTCTGCGGCGACCTGTTTTACACCGTGGCCCATAAGGACTTTCCCGTTCTGGTGGACGAGCAGGGCCGGAAAATGCAGGAGGCCATCCTCGCGGCCAAAAACGACAGCGACTCGGTGGGCGGCGTCATCGAGTGCGCCGTGCTGGGCCTGCCCGCCGGACTGGGTGCGCCGGACTACGGCGAGAACGTGGAGGGCATTTTTGCCCAGCAGCTGTTCGCGGTCCCGGCGGTGAAGGGCGTGGCCTTCGGCGTGGGCTACGGCTGCGCCGAGCTGCGGGGCAGCCAGATGAACGACCCCCTCTATATGCGGGGCGGGGACGTGCGTACCCGTACCAACTACAACGGCGGCGTCAACGGCGGGATTACCAACGGGATGCCCGTTACCTTCACGGTGGCTGTCCGGCCCACTCCCTCCATCGCCAAAGAGCAGGACACGGTGAACCTGGACACCATGCAGAACGCCAAGCTCCGCATCCAGGGGCGGCACGACCCCTGCGTGGTTCACCGGGCGGTGCCGGTTATCGAGGCGGCGGCGGCGCTGGCCACCTGCGAGCTGCTGGGGATTTGACGAAAGGAATCGGTGCTATAAAATGACTGAATTAGACGAACTGCGGGGCAAAATCGACGAAATAGACCGCCAAATCGTGGCCCTTTACGAGGAGCGGATGGACTGCTGCCGCCAGGTGGGGTTGTACAAGCTGCGTACCCAAATGCCCATCCTGGACTCCGGGCGGGAGACCGAGGTGCTGCGGAGCAAGACCGACCTGGTCAGCGACCCGGAGATGAAACCCTATGTCATTGCCCTGTTTGAGCAAATCATGGCCCAGAGCCGCATGATTCAGACCAAGCTCATCAACGCCTGGAGTCCCGCCAAGGAGCGGGCCTACGGCGAGTACCAGGAGGCCCTGAACAGCGGCGGCTGGTTCCCGGAGTCGGACCGGGTTATCTACCAGGGTCAGCCGGGCGCTTACGGCGAGGAGGCCACCATCCAGTTCTTTGGCGAGGACTGCGACCGCACCCCGGCCCGGAGCTTCGAGGGCGTGTTTGTCGCCATCCGGGAGGGGCTGGGCGGCTACGGCGTCCTACCCATCGAGAACAGCTCCACCGGCTCCATCAACGATGTCTACGACCTGCTGGGTAAGTACGGCTGTTCCATCGTGGGGGAGACCGTTGTGCGGGTGGAACACTGTCTGATGGGCGTTCCCGGCTCCAGCCTGGGCAGCATCACCGATGTCTACTCCCACGAGCAGGGCTTCTCCCAGTGCCGGGAGTTTTTGAACACCTTCCCCCAGTGGAACCAGAACATCGAGGCCAACACCGCCGCCTCCGCCAAGATGGTGGCCAAGCTGAACGACCCCTCCCGCGCCGCCATCGCCAGCCGCCGGGCGGCCAAGCTCTACGGGCTGGACATTCTGGCGGAGAAGATCAACTACAACTCCAACAACTACACCCGCTTTGTGGTGGTGGCGGAAAAGCCCCGCGTCACCCGGAAGTCGGATAAAATCAGCGTGATCTTCACCGTCCCCCACACGGAGGGCAGTCTGCACCGAATTTTGTCGGTGTTCGCTGCCAACGGGCTGAACCTCTTAAAGCTGGAGTCCCGTCCCATTCCGGCCAAGAGCTGGGAGTACAACTTCTTCGCGGATTTCGCCGGCAACCTCTGCAATGAAGGGATGGACGCGGTCATTCACCAGCTCATCGACGAGACGTTGAGCTTCCATATTTTGGGCAACTACGAAAAGAGTTCGGATTAAACCGGTTGCAGTGGCTAGTGGTTAGTGAACCGACGCGCAACCAAAGAGACGACAAAACGCCGCCCGGATACAGGTCAAAGCCTGCGTCCGGGCGGTTTAATGTGCAGTGGAAAATTGCTTTCACGATTGTTTTGAACGATTTTGCGGAAAAAGTCCATGCCTTCGCAGGAAACAACAGACATTGCTCCTCGCAGCATTGCAATTCACCAACTGTCTGAACCCACCGTTCAGGGTTCGCCGCCTGGCGCAAAATGCCAGACCTTGTCCACTCTGTCCCAGCCGCCGAGTGAGTTCACACCGGCCCGAAAAAAGCCGCTCAATCTCCGCCTGGGGAACGTCCTGCTCCGTCACAGAGCCAGAGCTTCGTCCAGGGCGGCGGCGTAAGCGTCCTTGGGCATGGCCCCCACCTTGCGGTCCACCTGGTCGCCGTCCTTGAAGATGACCACGTTGGGGATGCTCATGACGCCGTAATCTGCGGCCAGGCCCGGCTCCTGGTCCACGTCCACTTTGCCCACCAGCACCTTGCCGTCATAGTCCTTCGCCAGTTCCTCGATGGCCGGGGCAATCATCCGGCAGGGGCCGCACCAGGTCGCCCAAAAGTCCACCAGCATGACGCCAGGCTGTTTCAGCGCGTTTTTGAAGCCTTCTTCGGAAAAATGAATGACGTTTGCCATGATAAAATACCTCTTTCTGTCTTAGTGAAGTCGATTTGCTCCTGATTTTTGCACACGGACTGCTAATCACTAACCACTAGCTACTACCCTTCCAGCCAAAAATCAGCGGATTCCGCCGCAACCTGGCCTTCACCTACGGCCTTTGCCACCTGGAGGGGTTTTCCGGTGCAGTCCCCGGCGGCGAACACGCCGGGCAGGTTGGTCTCCATCCGGCGATTCACCGAAATGTAGCCGTCCTCTGTGGATAAATCGGGCAGCAGATCGGTGGGAGCCACCGCCTCCCGGAGGATGAACACCCCGGCGCAGGGCATCCTGGCCCCGTCAGCCAGCAGGCCCTCTACCGCATTTTTCCCCAGCACCTCCAGTCGGTTCGCCCGGACAAAGGGGATGGACGGGGACAGGCCCTCCGGCTTGGCGGGGCTGGCATAGGTGACCTGACAGCCGATGTCCGCCAGATAATTTGCCTCCTGCGGTGCGTCGGCGCTGCGGCCCACCACGATGACCGGCTTGTTCCGGTAGAGCATCCCGTCGCAGGTGGCGCAGTAGCTGACCCCCCGGCCCAGCAGCCGCTGCTCACCGGGGTATTTTTGTCCCCGGGCCACGCCGGTGGCGACAATCAGCGTTTTGGCCTGGAACACCTCGCTGCCCACGGTCAGCATCCAGCCGTCAAAGGGCATGGCGGAGAGGACCCTGCCTGTCCGCAGCTCTGCCCCCGCCTGCTGGGCGTGGTTCAGAAATTTGTCCATCAGCTCCTGCCCCGTCAGTCCCGGCAGGCCCAGGTAGTTGTCTACCCGCTCCGCTTTGGAGAGGGGGTTCCGGGCGGTGGGGTTGGAAATGACCAGGGCGGTGCGGTTCCGGCGGCGGAGGGTGATGGCGGCGCTAAGCCCCGCCGGGCCGCCGCCGATGATGATGCAGTCGTAGACCATAGCGTCCTGCCTTTCGTTCGTGTGTGACAATTCGACAGGATTATTATAACCGGTTCCCCGAAGGAAAACAAGACTGTTTCCTATTTTTAATGTGATTGGAAAACCCGCCTGAAAAAGTTTAATTTGTTCTGTTTTGCCATAGACTTTGAGCGGGAGAGATGATAAGATAACAAATAATCCATTTGGTTATCCCTTTGAATCAGCAATGCGGTAGAAACCCCTCCGCCGTCAAGCGGCACTTCCGAAGCTGCGCTTCTCCCTGCGCCACCGCCTAAAGGCGGAGGGGAACCATGCGAAGAATGGTGGAGGGATTTCTCGCCGGAAATGTTGGTAAGGCTGATTCAAAAGGATAAACAATATCTTAAAAAGCCTGCGAAATGGTAAATAGTAAAAGGTGAGGGAAAAGTATGGCATCCATCAAGTTTGATGAATATCGCGTAAAGCTCCACAATCTGTCCCCGGTGCTGGAGGACCTGGGCAAGTCCCTGGGGCTGGAGGCCGCCGAGCAGGAGCTGGACCTGCTCCAGGCCCAGAGCGCGGCGGAGGATTTCTGGTCCAACATGGAAAAGGCCCAGAAGGTCTCCCAGCGCATCAAAAACCTCCAGGACAAAATCGAGGCACAGAACAAACGCCTCTCCACCGTGGAGGACCTGCTGGTTCTGTGTGAGATGGGACTGGAGGAGGACGACGACGAGCTGCTGGATGAACTGGAGTCCACCTACGCGGCGCTGGAGGCGGACATCGAATCCGCCCGGCTGTCTACCCTGCTCCGGGGGGAGTACGACCACAACGACTGTATGCTCTCCATCCACGCGGGGGCCGGCGGCACCGAGGCCCAGGACTGGGCCGCCATGCTGTTTCGGATGTACCAGCGCTGGGCGGATCGCCGGGGCTTCAAGTGCGAGACGCTGGACTACGAGGACGGCGATGAGGCGGGCATCAAGACTGCTACCCTGATGATCTCCGGCGAGAACGCCTACGGCTACCTCCGCAGTGAACACGGCGTTCACCGGCTGGTGCGCATCTCCCCCTTCGACTCCAACGCCCGGCGTCAGACCTCCTTTGCTGCGGTGGAGGTCATGCCCGACCTGCCCGACGACGTAGAGGTGGACATCCGGCCGGAGGACGTGGAAATGCAGGTGTTCCGCAGCTCCGGCGCAGGCGGCCAGCACATCAACAAGACCTCCTCCGCTGTCCGGCTCATCCACAAGCCCACCGGCATTGTGGTGTCCAGCCAGCAGGAGCGCTCCCAGTTCCAGAACAAGGACACCTGCTACCGGATGCTCCGGGACAAGCTGGTGCAGCTGCAAATGCAGGCCCACGCGGAGAAAATTTCCGACCTGAAAGGCGTGCAGATGAAAATTGAGTGGGGCAGCCAGATCCGCTCCTACGTCTTTATGCCCTACCAGATGGTCAAGGATATGCGCACCGCCTACGAGACCAGCAACATCAACGCTGTCATGGACGGCGACCTGGACGGATTCATCAACGCCTACCTGACCGCCGAGGCCACCGGCAACTGGGCGAAATAACCTCCTGACAGCAATACCAAAGAGGAACCATAGCATTATGAAAGGAAAAATCACCATCATCGGCAGCGGCGGCGTAGGGTCTGCCATCGGCTATGCGCTGAACTTCATCCCCTCCGTGAATATGATCGTCTTTGTAGACCTGAACATCCGGGCGGCGGACGGCGAGGCGTTGGACATCGGCCACGGTATCGGCGCGCTCAGCACCGCCAGCGTCCGGGCCGGGGACTACGAGGACTGCCGCAACAGCGACGTAATCATCATCACCGCCGGGTTTGGCCGTCAGGTGGGCGAGACCCGTGACGACCTGCGGGAGCGCAACCAGAAGGTCATGGACTCCGTCCTGTCCAAGCTCCGCCCCTTTTACACGGACAGCTTTGTCATCGTGGTCAGCAACCCGGTGGACTACCTGACCGGCTATGTGTCCAAACAGGGCTTTATCCCCGCCGAGAAGCTGTGCGGCACCGGCTGTATGCTGGACACCTCCCGGTGGATCAGCGAGCTGTCCCGGTATCTGAACGTCAAGTGCAGCCGGGTTCACGCCTACTCTGTGGGCAAGCACGGCAGCGGCCAGCGGCTGCTGTGGCCTCTGGTGACGGTGGACGGCAAGCCCATCGACGACTTCTGCCGGGAACAGGGCATCACCTGGGACGACCGCATCAAAGCCTGGCTGGAGGAAAAGGTCACGGAGATGGGAGCGGATATCATTGCCAAAAAGGGCCGCACCCAGTACGGCATCGCCACCGTCGCCGCCTACCTGGTGCAGCTGCTGCTGGGGGAGGAAATGACGCTGGTCTCCGTCACCCACACGCTGCGTCCCTTCACCGGGCCGGAGCCGGTGAGCGCCCTGGCCTACCTGGGGGACGGACACATCGTCCTGGCGGAGGACGAGGAACGGTTTCTCAGCGCCGTATCTTAGGGAACCTCTGATTAAATAACTCTCGGCGTCTGGACGGCATATTTCGCGCAACTCTTCGTTGCAGAATCTTGAAATACACAAAGTATTCCTGCGATTCTGCGCCTCGATTTGCACAAAATCTGCTCGCCCAGCCATCCAAGGCCACTTAATCAGAGCTTCCTTAGTAAAACGGAACCTGTGGCCGCCCTGCTTTTTGACAGGGCGGCGCTTTTCGGCCTGTTTGCCGTTTTTCCAACGAAATCATATTGAAAAACCGGTGTTTGTATGGTATAAAAATAGAAACGACATGGCCTGACAGCATGGGCAGGGGAAAGGATGGGGATCGATGGGATTTTTTCTGCTGATTGCAAGGTGGGGCCTGCGCTTCCTCTACCTGTTTTTTATGCCCCTGAAGGCGCAAAATAAGGTCGTCATGCTCTCCCGGGAATCGGATACCCCGTCGGTGGACTTCCGCCTGCTGGAGCGTGAAATCAAGCGACGCTCCCCGGAGACAGAGGTGGTCTACTTCTGCCGAAAAATGACCAAACAGGTCAACATCCCCTCCTACTGCTGGATGACGCTGCGGAGCCTTTACCACATCGCCACCGCTTCCGTGGCGGTGACGGACACCTATTCCATTCAGCTGTGCGTTCTGCCCCACAAAAAGAGCCTGACGGTGGTGCAGATCTGGCACGCCATCGGCGCGGTCAAGCGGTTCAGCTATCAGTGCCTGGACACCCCCAACGGTCACAGCAGCCGGATGGCGGAGCGGATGTGTATGCACAAGAATTACGATTACATCCTCTGTACATCCGAGGCCACCAAAGCCATCTATGTGGAGGCGTTTCACACCGCGCCGGAGAAAATTCTGGCGCTGGGGATGCCCCGCGTGGACTACATCCAGCGCCCGGCCCCCGGCTTGCGGGAGAAATTTTTGAAGCAGCGGCCCGACCTGCGGGGCAAAAAGCTGATGCTTTACCTGCCCACCTTCCGGGACGGGGTGGACGAGGGTACCGAGAAACTGCTCCATGCCGCCGCCGGGATGGACGAGCTGGCGCTGCTGGTCAAGCCCCACCCTCTCTCCAACTTCCACGTCCCCCGGGGCAACCGGCCCGGCCACGGCTGGTCCACCTACGACCTGATGAAGGTCTGCGACGGCGTCATCACCGACTACTCCGCCTCATCCCTGGAGGCCAGTCTGCTCCACAAGCCGGTGTATTTTTACCTCTTTGACTATGAGGCGTACAAGTACAACCAGGGCCTGAACATCGACCCCAACGATGAACTGCCGGAAGCCGTCTCCGTGGACGCTGCGGGTATGATGGAGAAAATCCGCGCCGGGGGCTACGACCTGGACGCGCTGGAGCGGTTCCGGGCCAAGTACATCCAAACTGCCGATGAGGACAACACCGCCGCCATCACCGATTTCCTGCTGGAGCAGATTCCCGCCGCATTGCGGCAGAGCGGGGAAGCAGCGAAGGTATAACATAAAAAGTAAACCGGTTATCCCTTTTGCTCAGCCTTACGAGCATTTTAGCTGTTAGCTTTTAGCCATTAGCTTTGTGGTTCTTGGCATTATGTGCTACGTTTACCGCTTGTATGACTTTACAAACGAGAGGTTTCGCTTTCAGCTTCCTTTTTAGCTGTTTGCTTTAAACTGGCAGTACCTGACTAACAGCTAACGGCTAATAGCTTATCAAAACGCGGCTGATTCAAAGGGATAGTCAGAAAAAGTAATAGGGTGACACTATGAACATAAAGAAAGCCATCAAAACCACGGCCTACAACGTGGCCAAGGTCAGCCCCCCGCTGCGGCGGGTGTACCGCCGCTGTCTGTTCGCCTACCGCCGGTTCCACTACTGGATTCACACCCGGGGGCTGACGGTGGACAAAAAGCTGGTGGTGTTCTGCACCTTCTCCGGCAAGGGCTATTCCGACAGCCCCAAGGCCATCTATGAGTATATGCTCTCTCAGGAGAAGTACAGCGATTACCGCTTCGTCTGGATTTTCCGGGAGCCGGACAACTTCCGCTGGCTGGAGGAAAACCGGAACACCACCATTGTGCGCTGGGCCTCCAAGGAGTACGAGCGGGCCATGGCCTCCGCCGGGTACTGGATCTTCAACTACCGAGTCAGCGACCACGTCTGGCCCAAAGAGGACCAGACCTATGTGGAGTGCTGGCACGGCACCCCCCTGAAACGGCTGGGCTACGACATCACCGCCGGGGGCAACGTGATGAACACCGCCAAGGAGATTCAGCGGAAATATGACCTGGACTCCGCCAAGTTCAAATACCTCATTTCCCCCTCCCCCTACTGCTCGGAGAAGTTTGCCTCCGCCTGGAACCTGACCGCCACCGGCAAGGAGAACGCGCTTCTGGAGCAGGGCTACCCCCGGAACGACTTTTTGCTCTGCCACACCCAGGCCGACGTGGACGACATCAAGGCCCGGCTCCACATCACCCCGGGGGAGATTGGCGGCAGGAAAATCGTCCTCTACGCCCCCACCTGGCGGGACAACCAGCACGACGACGCCAACGGCTACAGCTACACCCTGGGGCTGGACTTCCAGCGGCTGCGGCAGGCGCTGGGGGAGGAAATCGTGGTGCTGTTCCGCGCCCACTATCTGGTGGCCAGCCAGTTCGACTTCGCTGCCTACGAGGGGTTTGTCTACAACGTCTCCAGCTACCCAGACATCAACCACCTGTACCTGGCCGCCGACCTGCTCATCACCGACTACTCCTCGGTGTTCTTCGACTACGCCAACCTCCGCAAGCCCATGCTGTTCTATATGTACGACCTGGCCGCCTACCGGGACGACATCCGGGGCTTTTACATCGGCCTGGACGAGCTGCCCGGCCCCATTGTGGAGACGGAGGACGAGCTGCTCCGGGCCATTCCCGCCCAGCTGACCGACAGCAGCCAGTGGGCGGAGCAGTACGAGACCTTCTGCCGGAAGTTCAGCCCCTTCGACGACGGCCACGCCAGCCGCCGGGCGCTGGAAATCATTCTGGGCGAAAAACCCAACGTTCGGGCCAGTCGGCAGCGGGAAACAGTTGGCGTTTGACGCTGGGATTATCCTGTGGTATACTGTGGACGGAAAGTGATGCGGCGGAGACGCCGGTAAGGGAGCGAAGCTATGATTCGGTTTCTAAAAGACGTACACAAATACTGGCGCTATATCCTCTACTCGGCCAGGGCGCAGCTGAAAGACGAGGTGGCCGGTTCCTTCCTGAACTGGCTGTGGTGGATTCTGGACCCGCTGCTGTTCATGCTGGTCTACACCTTTGTCTATACCATCGTCTTTGGCAGGAGCCAGGACTACCTGTGTGCCTTCATCTTCATCGGCTACACCACCTGGCAGTTCTTTGACCGGTGCATCAACGGAAGCGTCAGACTGGTCAAGCGATACCAGGGGGTGCTGTCCAAGGTCTATCTGCCCAAGTTTATCCTGATTTTGTCCAATATGATGGTGTATGGCTTCAAAATGCTCATCGGCTTCGGCCTGGTGTTCATCACCATGCTGCTTTACCGGGTGCCGTGGTCGCCCAAAATATTGTGGCTCTTCCCCTATATGTTGCTGCTGTTCCTGCTGTCCTTTGGGCTGAGCTGTGTGCTGCTCCACGGCGGCGTCTATATCGAGGATCTGTCCAACATCATTCGGGTGCTGCTGCGACTGCTGTTTTACCTGTCCGGCATCTTCTACAACCCGGAGAAGCAGTTGGAAGGAATCGCTCAGTACGTGATGATTCGCCTGAACCCCACCTGCTATATTATCACCCAGCTGCGCAACACCATGCTCTACAACAAAGCTCCGCTGGTGAACTGGATTTTGGTCTGGACGGTGATTGGACTGTTGCTGTCCGTCATCGGCGTCAAGCTGATCTACAAGTACGAGCGGCGGTACGTCAAATCTGTTTGATTCGCTGCTTTTGCCCCTCTCCCTTCGGTTGTTGGCCGGATGGAGAGGGTTCGCTGTATGCGGGGGAGAAGCGGAGTAAAAAAGACGAAAAATTCCCCTTGACAGGCGAAATTTCCGCTGGTATAATAGCTTCGCAAAACAAAGCAGGAACGGTTCCTCACCTTCTGCGCCTGGGCGCAGTGGTTAATAGCGCTGATTCTCTTGCCCGGCCGGGTTCGGGCAGGTGTGGTTTGTGCGGATACCGTTTCGGTATCCGTTTTGATTTTATTCTGGAGGTGTTTTCGTATTAGCAGTATGTCTCATCAGATCAACGAGGAGATCCGCGACAAAGAGGTTCGCCTGATTTCCTCTACCGGCCAGCAGATGGGTATTATGTCCTCCCGCGCCGCGTTGCAGGAGGCGCAGAAGGCCGGTCTGGACCTGGTCAAGATCTCTCCCAAGGCCGTCCCTCCCGTGTGCAAAATCATGGACTACGGCAAGTTCCGCTTCGAGCAGTCCAAGCGGGAAAAAGAAGCGAAAAAGAACCAGCACGTGGTTGAAATCAAGGAGATTCGGATGTCCCCCAGCATCGATGTGGGCGACTTCAACACCAAGCTCCGCAGCGCCCACAAGTTCCTGAGCGAAGGCAACCGCGTCAAGGTCACTGTCCGCTTCCGGGGCCGCGAGATGGCCCATACCGACATCGGCGAGAAGCTGCTGCGCCGCTTCGCTGCGGAGAGCGAGGAGATCGCCGTGATGGACCGCAAGCCCATCCTGGATGGCCGCCATATGACCATGCTGCTCTCCCCCAGGGCGCCCAAAGACGCCGCCTCCAAGGGCGCGGCCAGGCGCGACAACCGCCGCCCGCCTGAGAAAAAATAACGCAGCTGCCACCAACGAAAGGAGTCTTTCACCATGCCTAAGATGAAAACGCACAGCGGTGCGAAAAAGAGATTCAATCTCACCAAAAACGGCAAGGTCAAGCGTTCCCACGCCTACGCCAGCCACATCCTGACCAAGAAATCCACCAAGCGTAAGAGAGGCCTCCGCAAGGGCGCCTATGCGGACGTGACCAACAGCGACACCATCCGCAAGATGATCCCTTACAAATAAGTCGATAGGAGGCAACTGAAATGGCAAGAGTCAAACGCGCAATGATGACGCGCAAGAGAAGAAATAAGGTCCTCAAGATGGCCAAGGGCTATTGGGGCGCCAAGAGCAAGCACTACAAGATGGCGAACCAGGCCGTCATGAAGTCCCTGACCTACGCCTACACCGGCCGCCGCCTGAAAAAGCGCGACTTCCGCCGCCTGTGGATCACCCGCATCAGCGCCGCCTGCAAGCAGAACGGCA
>JAJQBR010000133.1 GCA_021203185.1 Clostridiales bacterium | reverse complement strand
CGATTGCTATTTTGTTAAGATGACGAACTTCATTGACTTTTCAGATACGCCCTAAACAGTACAAGGTGTATATATTTGGACGAAGGGAGAGGTGAATATGGCTCAGAATGAGAAAACATTTTGGAATATATTGTTGTGTGCGTCAGCGAGTTCGCAAATCGATATAATATACACATGAGAGATGCCTATTCATATCTTCGCCAATACAAGGGCATCGATTATCTGCGCGAGTTTTATGATGTTGAGCATACACTGTCGTTTGACGATGCGATAGATGATTTGACTGTAATTTGCTGTAGGAACGGAGGCGCAATGCGGTAGTTTTTCGGGACATGCAAACATCCATCTCATAGAAGATTATTTTAAGCATTTGGTTATGCTTGGGGAAAATATGCTTTTCTGTTTCCCATAAAGCGCGGGCTGAATTAAGGGAATATTCGCCCAATGTATTGACTTTCCCCTTAAAACATGATATAATTTAAGGGAAAGAGGTGAGAGCATGAGGGAATTCAACTACTCGCAGCTTAAAGAGAAACTTTGGGATTCGGAAGTGTTGGGACTCATAGCTGCTATATATAAGGAGGCAGGCAAGCAGGAACTGTATTTGAAGCAACGTCCTGATGAACTCGAAAAGCTTGTTGAAATTGCAAAAATTCAAAGTACTGAGGCATCGAACGCTATTGAAGGAATCAGAACTACAAATACTCGAATAAAGCAGTTGGTTGAAGAAAAGACTACACCAAGGAATCGTGATGAGCAGGAGATAGCTGGTTACCGAGATGTCCTGAATATTATACATGAGAGTTTTGATGTAATTCCAATCACAAGAAATTATATTCTTCAACTCCATAAAATATTGTACAGTCACATGAATAATCCAATTGCAGGGCAGACGAAGAATGTGCAGAACTATATCAGTGCAACGTATCCAGATGGACATACTGTTGTGCTATTCACGCCTCTGGCACCGTATGAAACACCAGAAGCATTGGACAAAATCTGTGCGGAGTATAACCGTGTGATTGGCAATATGGAAGTGGAGCCGTTGATTGCAATCCCTGTGTTTATCCACGATTTTTTGTGTATTCATCCGTTCAACGATGGAAACGGCAGGATGAGTCGACTGTTGACCACGCTTCTACTGTATCGCAGTGGATTCCAAGTCGGAAAATACATTTCTCTGGAAGCCAAGATAGCGAAGAATAAAGATCTGTATTATGACGCCCTAAGTGCATCACAAGACGGATGGCATGAGGGAAGCGACGATCCTGTACCATTTATTAAGTATTTACTCGGTATTGTACTTGCGGCATACAGGGATTTTGAGGACAGATTTTCGATTGTTGAAAAAAAGTTGCCTGCGATTGATATGGTTCGTATTGCAAGCCAAAATAAGATAGGACGTTTTACAAAGCAGGATATCAGGGAACTTTGTCCGTCTCTAAGCGTTAGTTCTATTGAAGGATCATTAAGAAAGCTTGTGGCGGCAGGAGAACTTGCACGGGAAGGTTCCGGCAAGTCAACATGTTATGTTAGATTAAAATGACTTTATCCGACAAGTAATTCCTTAAAATCAAGTGGATTTTAAGGGAAAACTAAATTATTAAGGGCAAATACAGTTTTGAAGTAGAATATGACAGCGGATATTGAGCGTGCAGGAGACTGTGCGCTCTTTTTTTGCCCGTGAGTTAGCCGCAACCAACTAATGCTGACCCCAGGGGCCTGGTTTAAATCCTGAAAATGGATTTTTCCATGGAACGGTGCGTCCTCTTCTTTTCATTTTCGCAAAATTCGCAGCCCCCGGCCCCGGCTGGGGCTGGAAGCGCGAAATGTGAATGTACAAAAACTGAACCAGATTTTACGAAAACCCATGAATTTTCCTTAAAAAACAGCGGAAATTCGTGGGTTTTGGCATGATTCGGTTGAATCAGGTGTTCCCGTGAACTGCCGCATTTTTTGCGGCGGTTGCTCATGGCAGAAGCCGCCGCAAGACAGGAGAACGAGCCGTATTTTCAATAAAAAGCATCGCTTCTTATTGAAAATAGTATCAAACCCCGACCCAAACAGGTCGGGGTTCGCAGGGGTTTGGGGGCCGCAGGCCACCAACAAGCGGCGGAGGTATATACCGAGGCATTGCTTGCCACAGACAAGCAGTACTGCTTGAAATGTTCCAGAATGGAGGGCATCGCTGAAATATTCAAAAGGAAAATGCTAAAAAGGCTCCCATCGCCTCACGATTCCGCAGTTTCCCAGTTCATGCGGCCAAACAGTCTGGTGGCCTGAAAAATTTCTGCTTGCAGCGCCGGTGTCAGCTCTGGCCAAGTGACCCGCCAACGCCAGTTTGACCCGATGGTGGAGGGCCTGTTGATGCGGCAGCGGTTGTCGTATCCCAAATAGTCCTGCAAAGGGACGATGCAGGTGGCGGCGGCGGAGCGGAGAATGAGACCAATCAACGAGCGGTACAATTCCTCCTTTGGCGTGGCCTGGTCGCAGAGGTAGCGCCGGGCCATGTTTCGCTCCTCCTTCCGGATGCTGTCGAACCAGCCCACAAGTGTCTCGTTGTCGTGGGTGCCAGTGTAGGCCACGCAGTTTTCGATGTAGTTGTGGGGCAGGTAGTCGTTGGCAGAGCCGGAGTCCCGGGAGTCGAAGGCGAACTCCAGCACCTTCATGCCGGGGAACCCGCTGTCTCGCACCAGCTGGCGCACCGAGTCGGTCACATAACCCAGATCCTCCGCAATGACCTGGTGCTTGCCCAGCCGCCGCTCCATGGTGCGGAACAGGTCCAGGCCGGGGCCTTTCTCCCAGTGGCCGTTACAGGCGGTGGTCTCCCCGTAGGGGATGGAGAAATACTCGTCAAACCCCCGGAAGTGGTCGATGCGTACCACATCGTACATCTGGAAGCAGAACCACAGGCGGCTCATCCACCAGTCGTAATCGGTCTGTTTGTGGTAGTCCCAGCGGTAGAGGGGATTGCCCCACAGCTGCCCGGTGGCGGAGAAACCATCCGGTGGACAGCCCGCTACAGCGACAGGAGTGTTGTCGCTGTCCAGCTGAAACAGCTCCGGGTGTGCCCAGGCATCGGCGCTGTCCATGGCCACATAGATGGGGATGTCGCCAATGATTTGAATGTGCTTCCCGTTGGCGTAGGCTTTCAGAGCGCGCCACTGGCTGAAAAAGAGGTATTGCAGATACTGCTGGAACTCGATGTCATAGTACAGATCCCGCCGGTAGTAGTCCATGGCGTAGCCCCAGCGCAGTCGGATGTCCTCCGCCCACTCTGTCCAGGGCTTGCCGCCGAAGCGGTTTTTCACCGCCATAAATAGAGCGTAATCGGACAGCCACCACTGATTTTCCGCCACGAATTGCAGATAACCGGCGTTGTGGCTGACATCGGCCCGTTCGTAGGCCCTGTGCAGCAGGGGATAGCGCTCGTCATAGAGCTTTTTGTAGTCGATGTCCCGCTCGTCTGTCCCGAAGTCCAACCCGTCACACTCCGCCTGGGTCAGAACGCCCTCCTCCACCAGTGCGTCCAGGCTGATGAAATAGGGATTCCCTGCGAAGGTGGAGAAGGACTGATAGGGGGAGTCCCCGTAGCTGGTGGGACCCAGGGGGAGGATCTGCCAGTAGGACTGACCGGCGGCGGCCAGCCAATCCACCCAGTCATAGGCGCTTTGGGAAAAGCTGCCGATTCCGTACCGGCCCGGCAGACTGGCCAGGGGGAGCAAAATGCCTGCGGTTCGCTTCATAGGGTCATCTCCTCTCTCTTAGTGGGTGTGCAATGTGCAGGGACAAAGTTCTGTCTCCTGCACATTGATACTAGTTACTTCTCCTCCAGGCTGACCGCTACAAACTGATACCCTTCCAGGTACAGCTGCCCGTCCTCCACCTGGAAATCGTCCAGGTTGTTCAGCAGTACCTCGCCAACGGGGGCGGGCAGGGCCATCGTCTGGGGCTGACGCTGGAAGTTCCCGGCCACCAGCAAAGTCTGTTCCCCTTTGCGGTAGTAGGCCATCAGGTTCTCTTGCTCCGCCAGGTAGGGGATCAGGTCGCCGTAGACCACCGTCTCCTTCCACACGGGGTTTTTCCGCAGCTGAATCAGCTTGCGATACCAGCTATAGACAGAAGTTTCATCGTCGATTTGCGCGGCCAGGTTGATGGTCTGATAGTTGGGGTTCACCGGCAGCCAGGGGGTTCCGGTGGTAAACCCGGCGTTGGCGGAGGCGTCCCACTGGTAGGGGGTGCGGGCGTTGTCCCGGCAGTGCATTTGGATGCTCT
>JAJQBR010000039.1 GCA_021203185.1 Clostridiales bacterium | reverse complement strand
TCTCTTGTTCTTTTCTCTTTCATTTACATTACAGCGTTCCTTCAAAAAAATAACCCCCCCCCGCACAATTTCGGGGAAGTTTTACTTTATGTGTCCATCCGGAGAACTTATTCCACCGTCACGCTCTTCGCCAAATTCCTCGGTTTATCTACATTCAGTCCCCGCGCCACGCTCACATAGTAGCCCAGCAACTGTAGTGGTATGACCGCCAGGCTTGCAGTGAAATGCACATCCGTCTGTGGAATATAAACCACGAAATCCGCAGTATCTTCTATCTCATATTTCCCGCTGCTGACCAGGCCCATCAAATAAGCCCCGCGGCTCTTAACCTCAACCATGTTGCTGACTGTTTTCTCGTAAAGCTCCGGCTGCGTAAGCACACCGATTACCAGGGTGCCGTCCTCAATCAGGCTGATTGTGCCGTGCTTCAATTCACCAGCCGCATATGCCTCCGAATGAACATAGCTGATCTCTTTCATCTTGAGGCTGCCTTCCATACAGATGGCGTAATCAAGCCCTCTGCCAATGAAGAAAATGTCCCTGGCATTGGCAAATTTAGCGGCAAACCACTGCATTCTGCCCTTGTCCTCCAGGATTCTTTCGATTTTCTGGGGCAGCGATTCCAGTTCAACAATCAACCTGCTGTACTGGTTCTCATCGATTTCGCCTCTCACATACCCAAACTGAACCGCCAGGAGATAGGATGCAATCAGCTGCGTACTGTACGCTTTTGTTGTAGCGACCGCGATCTCCGGCCCTGCCAGCGTGTAGAACACACAATTGGCTTCCCGTGCGATAGAACTGCCGACCACGTTCACGATTGCCAGGGTTTTGACCCCAAGCTGGTTGGCCTCTCGCAGCGCCGCCAAACTGTCGGCGGTCTCCCCCGACTGGCTGATTACAATTACCAATCCCTTTTTATCCAGAATCGGTTTCCTGTATCTCAGTTCCGACGCCAGTTCAACGCGAACCGGTATCCTGGCCAAATCTTCTATGACATACTGCGCCGCCATTCCAACGTGATACGCAGAGCCACAGGCCACAATATAAATCTGTGAAATCTCTTTTATTTCGTCGTCTGTCAGTCCAATAGAGGTCAGATCGATCCTGCCCTCTCCCTCTACCGAGTGGAGGGTATCCGCGACAGCCTTGGGCTGCTCGTGGATCTCTTTCATCATGAAGTGCTGATAGCCGCCCTTCTCAGCCGCTTCCGCATCCCATGTGATTTCCGTAGGCTCCTTCGCTACTTCGTCGCCATCCAGGTTGAAAAACGTGACCGTTCCCTTATTGAGCCGCGCCATCTCAAGGTTGTCGATGTAATAAATCGACCTGGTGTACTTCAAAATGGCAGGAACGTCTGACGCCAGATAAGTGGAGTCTCCCTCGACGCCAATAATCATCGGGCTGTCCTTGCGGGCCACATAGATTTCTTCCGGGTAGTCCTTAAACATTACGGCAAGCGCATAAGAACCGCGAACGCGCACCATCGTCTTGGCAACCGCGTCGATTGGACCCATCTTGTACTTTTTATAGTAATAATCCACCAGCTTCGTCAGCACTTCGGTATCTGTTTGAGAATAGAACGTATAGCCTTTTCTCAGCAGCTTGTCCTTCAACTCCTGAAAGTTCTCAATAATGCCGTTATGCACCGCAACCACGTTCCCATCGTCGGAACGATGGGGATGCGCATTGACCTCGCTGGGTTCTCCGTGGGTCGCCCAGCGCGTATGTCCGATCCCGCAGCTGCCTGCCAGACTGTAACCGTCGTTGGTTTTTTCAGCCAGGTAACTCAGCCGTCCTTTTGTTTTCACAATCTCAACGTCAGCGCTGCCGTCACGGACGGCCAGTCCGGCTGAATCATAGCCTCGATATTCCAGCTTCGACAAACCGTCTAACAGAATCGGTGCGGCCTGCATCTTTCCTGTAAATCCAACGATTCCACACATAACGCACTGTCTCCCTTCGTTTCTCGTGTTCTATGCAGGCAGCTCCCGCTTCTGCGAAGCGATTGCTCCTCCTATTAGAATCCCGTATTTTTTCAGCAGCGTGAGCCTGTTCTCGGCCAGCGCAATGTTTACGCCGCGCCCTCGCGTTTCGCCACGACCTGAATCGTCTTAAACAGGATTTTCACATCCAGCCTCAGCGACCAGTCCAATATGTATTTCGTATCCAGCGCGACCACTTGCTCAAAGTCCTTGATTTTCGTCCTTCCGCTGACCTGCCACATTCCGGTAATCCCCGGCTTGATTGCCAGGCGTTTCCGGTGATGCAGTTCGTATTTTTCCCATTCGTCCTCCGTGGGCGGGCGCGTACCGACCAGGCTCATGTCGCCCTTCAGCACGTTCCAAAACTGCGGCAGTTCGTCAATGGAGGTTCTGCGGATAAAATGTCCAACGCCTTTGATGATTCGCGGATCATCGTCGATTTTGAACATCATGCCGTCCGCGACTTCGTTTTCCGCCAGAAGATCCTTTTTGCGCTCCTCTGCGTCCGTATACATGGAGCGGAACTTATATAATTTGAATCGCTTTCCGTTTTCTCCGACTCGTGTCTGCGAGAAAAAGATGGGGCCGGGAGAACTGATATAAATTGCCGGGGCCACAAAAAGGAATGCGATTCCCGTGATAACCAGTCCCACAAGGCTTCCTGCGATATCCATCATGCGCTTCAGCACCTTTTGCCGCAGCGTCACCATTTTTACCGACTTTGTGAGTACCGTGTAGTTTCCGATTTTTTCAACCGTCTGATTCATGCCCTGGGGGACGATATCGGCAAGCCGGAGATGAATTGTGATTCCCATCTCCGCGCACCCGTCAAACAGCGCCTGGGAAACCTGCATATCGTTGGGAAGATGGATGAACACCTCATCGACCCATGTCTCCTTCAGATATTTCAGTACGCTGTCTCCATCGGCCACCACTGGAATCCCGGCGATCTCCTGTCCCACCATCTCGGCGTCGAGGATGGCGACGCCATTGACGCAGAACTCGCCAAAATTGCATTTGCAGATGTTGGCGACAACCTCTTCGGCGTTGGCCTGATCTACAATCACCACAAGGGAATGGTTCCCCTTATTGGCTTTGCCTTTGGCCCGAAGGTGCCTTTTCAACAGGCAGCGGCACACGTACGTCAGCACAAAATAGAAAAATGCAAAGAGAAAAAATACAATGCGGGAGTAATTTCCCGTTTCCTTCACCGCAAACAGATAAACCAGCAGTACACCAGTGATGTACAACAACACATGGTATAGGCACATCTTCGCTTCGACGAGGTAACCGCGTTTTAAAATCCCTTTATAGTTTTCACCGAAGAACACCACACAGATGTTCAGCACAACCAGCACAATCGCAATGTGCCTGTACAGCCCTCTCCCCATTGGGTTGCCAAGTCGAACCGTCGCAGCCAGCCAGAACGCGATCTCCATGCAGATAATATCGAGCAGCGTAAAGTCCCAGTGTTTACACCATCGGTAGATATTTTTTTCGTACATATCTATTTTTCTCCATTTCTCTTTAGCCGCAGAGCAGCGCGAAAATCAGGGCTTCGCGGCGCTCCGCTCACTGGCGAGCAAATGGTCTGCTCTTTCGTTCATCATACAGACAGCCTCCTGCCCGATTTTTTTCTGAATCACTGCGACAGCGCTGTCCAGGTTGGGTTTCCGGTATGTCATGTTGTGGCAATCGGAACCCAGCGCCGCGATTTCTCCATCGCGCAGCATCCTGCACACCCTGCGGCGGGACCCCCAGCCATGCAGAAAGGCGGAGGCGTTCACCTGGAACAGGACTCCATTCGCAGCCAGATGTTCCCAAATGTCCGGTGACTGAAAGGCGAGATAGCGGTCAATGTGGGCCAGAAGCACTCTCAGGCCCCTTTCCTGCGCGATTTGAATCGCTTCGGACGTCATCCGCTCCGTCCATTTTTGAAAGGGCATCTCCAGCAGGAGGAGGTTGGTTCCTTCCATACACAGCCTGGGCAGGGCTTCTGTCTGTGAGATGCCGACATAGTAGCGAACCTCCGCCCCAAGATAGACCTCTGGGGCGTCCTCCGGCAGCGCCGACGCCAGCCGTCCCCACGCTTTGCCGCGTCTGGCAAGGAACCGCTCCGGTGGTTCCTTCTGTGCGTAAAAATGAGGCGTTGCCACCATTCTTCTTACGCCGCCCTGATAGGACAGGCGGAGCATATCGACGCTTTCCTGCACGGAGGAACTGCCGTCGTCCATAGAGGGTAAAATATGCGAATGGAAATCAGTTAGTTCTATCATGGCTCTCTTGTTCATCGCGCAGACGCTCTGCAAGGCGGGGAAATGGAACTCCTTTTCCTGTGGTTTCGCTGCTGCTGACCCGGCATTTTTTCGCATTTGAATAGGAAAAATGCTGCTTCAACCCACCGTTGCCCAGTTCTAGGCGTTCCTTTCTGTACAGCTAAACTACGCTACTAAATATTATACAGCATTTGGAACCTTTGGCAAGAGCCGCAGTGGAAAATTTCCGCTAAATGCGTCGGGCAATTTTCAGCAATTTTCATAGGATTTCACAGAAACAGAGGTAAATCGTCACAATTTACCCCCCCCCGGCCCATTTTTAGGAACGAACCGCCTTTATTCGTGATATTTTACTGCTTCTGCCCATCTTTGCGTCTGGGAGGCGGCAGCGCGCTTCCAACTGCACGAGCCGCCTCATCCGTCCAATCTCCTGCGGATTATCCGCCCAAACACTGTTCGACAATGGAACGCGGCGCCACAGAACCGTTGCTGCCGAATCCTGCGGTGCTGTTCTTATTATACAAGAGTTTCTAGGCTATAGCAAGTCTAAATTTCCTGACTTTAAACGCCAGTTGTTGACAGCCTGCGCGCAATTGGCCATCCGGTAAAATATTACTTCTAACCCGTCCTTTTTCGCCATTTGCTGTGAATTTCTTCCGTCAAATTCCTACCTGATACCGCTCCATCCACTGGTTCACCTGAATGAGATACCCGATCATCTGCGGCCCGGCCATCAGCTGACCGAACCAGGGCCGTCCGTAGTCCCCGGCGCTGCGCAGCAGCCCCTCCCGCAGCGCGTCCTCGTCCACCACCGCATGGAGGGGCGCGTTTGCGTCGTCCAGGATTTTGAGCAGCTTCTCCCTGGCCAGCCGCTCAAAGAGGGGGTTGTGGGTCTTGGGATAGGGGGATTTGGGTCGGTTGCGCACGTCCTCCGGCAAAATGTCCCTGGCCGCGTCCCGCAGCACCTGCTTGCGCACCCCGCCCCGGCTCTTCATTTCCCAGGGAATGTTCCAGACGTATTCCACCACATGGTGGTCGCAGAAGGGAACGCGAATCTCCAGCCCAGTGGCCATGCTCATACGGTCTTTCCGGTCCAGCAAATTTGTCATGAACCAGTTCAGGTTCAGCCAGGCGATCTCCCGGCGGCGGGTCTCCTCCGGGGTCTCCCCTTCTAATCGCGGTGTCTCCGCCAAGCTTGCCCGGTAGCGGGCGCGGACTGCCTCCTCCAACTCCAGCCGCTCCGCCAGCCCCGGGCGGAGAACGCCGGTGCGGGCGGACAAATCCATGCACCAGGGGAAGGTGTCCGCCGCCAGCATATCCGGCCTGTGGAACCAGGGGTAGCCGCCGAAAATCTCATCGGAACATTCCCCGGACAGGGCGACTGTGTGTTTTTTCCGCATTTCCCGGCAAAAATACAGCAGAGAGGAGTCGCAATCCGCCATGCCGGGGAAATCCTTTGCAATCATCGCGTCCTCCAGCCCTTCCACCAGCATCTCCTGGCTGCAAATCAGGACGGTATGGCGAGTGCCGCAATATTCCCGCATCCGCTCCACCCAGGGCCAGTCAGCGTCGGGCTGGAAGGCGCTGGCCTGGAAGTATTTTTGATTGTCCGTGTAGTCAAAGGAGTAGGTCTCCAGAGGGGGCAGCCCCCGCTCCCGGCAGTCCTCCGCCGCCACAGCGGTGAGAAAAGACGAATCCAGCCCGCCGGACAGCAGCGTACACAGGGGAACGTCGCTGACCAGCTGCCGCCGGACGGCGGAGGTCAACAGTTCCCGCAGGTGTGCCACCGTGTCGTCATAGTTCTCGGTATGTTCCCGGCTCTCCACGTTCCAGTAGCGGGAAATCTCCATCCCCTCCCCTGTCACCACCATCTGGTGGGCGGGGCGCAGCTCGGAGACCCCGGCAAACACGCCGCTGCCCGGCGTCCGGGCGGGGCAGATGCCCAAAATCTCCCGCCAGGTATCCTCGTCTGCCTTCGGCTCCAGTCCGTAGGCAAACAGCGCCTTCGGTTCCGACCCAAAGAGGAAGGTGTCCCCCTGAACGGCATAGAAAAAGGGCTTCACCCCAAAGCGGTCCCGGCAGCAGAACAGCTGCCCCTTCCGTTCGTCCCAGAGGGCGAAGGCATAAATCCCTTCCAGATGGCCGCTGACCGCCGCGCCATACTCCAAATAGCCCTCCAGCACCACCTCGGTGTCCGTGTTGGTGCGGAACACATGGCCCCGCCGCTCCAGCTCCAGCCGCAGGGCCGGGGTGTTGTACAGCTCCCCGTTGTAGACCAGGGTGCAGTGCCCGCCGGTCATGGGCTGCTGGCCGTGTTCCGGGTCGATGACCGCCAGCCGCCGGTGGGCCAGCGCGCAGGTGGGGGACAAAAACAGCCCATCATCGTCCGGCCCCCGGTGAGCCAGCGCGTCTCTCATTCGCTCCGCCGCCTCCCGCCAGCAGGGAGCGGTGTTGTCCCGGTTCCAGTTGCAAAAGCCCGCAATACCACACATAGTTGAGCCTCCTTCTTTGATTCGCTCTGTTATCCTATGCGGGAGTGGGAGAAATCGTGCGTGGAATTTTCCGCCGTGTCTTGCCTTTTGCGATGGTTTGGGGTAAACTGCTAAAGGAACAGAAATGCACTGGTATATAAAGGAGAACATCATGCGTGACGGATTTATCAAGGTCGCTGCGGCAACGCCCTCCATCCGGGTGGCGGACTGCGCCCACAACGCCGCACAGACCATCGCCCTGATGCGGGAGGCCGCCGCCCAGGGGGTGCAGGTGCTGGCCTTCCCGGAACTGGGGCTGACCGGCTACACCTGCGCCGACCTGTTTTTGCAGCCCACCCTGTTAAAGGGGGCGGAGACCGCCCTGGCCCAGGTGGTGGAGGCCAGCCGGGGACTAAATTTGTTCGTGGCGGTGAGTCTGCCGCTCCGCCGGAACAACAAGCTCTACAGCTGCGCTGCGGCCATCTGCAACGGGGAGATTCTGGGCATCGTTCCCAAGACCCACATCCCCAACTACACCGAGTTTTACGAGGCCCGGTGGTTTACCTCCGGGCGGAACTACTCCGGCGTCGTCTCCCTTTGCGGACAGGAGGTGCAGATGGGGACGGGAATGATCTTCCGCTGTGAAGAGCTGCCGGAGCTGTGCATCGGCATCGAGCTGTGTGAGGATCTGTGGGTGCCTACCCCTCCCTCCAACGACCTGGCGGCGGCGGGGGCTACCATTGTTCTGAACCTCTCCGCCTCGGATGAAATCGTCTGCAAGGACGCCTACCGCCGAAGCCTGGTCACCGGCCAGTCGGGGCGGCTGGTCTGCGGCTACGTCTACGCCGGGGCAGGCGAGGGCGAAAGCTCCACCGACCTGGTCTATGGCGGCCACGACCTTGTGGCGGAGAACGGCGCTTTGCTGGCGGAGCGCCGGTTTGAGACGGGGCTGACCGTGTCGGAAATCGACGTACACAAGCTGGTCTTTGAGCGGCAGCGGATGTCCACCTACCCGGCGGACGCGGAGTACTGCACCGACGAAATCCGCTTCTCCCTGCCCCTGCGGGAGACAAAACTGACCCGCTACGTGGCCCCCAACCCCTTCGTTCCCGCCGATTTGGGGGATCGGTCCGCCCGGTGCCAGGAAATTTTTACGCTTGTGTCCCTGGGTCTGCGCAAGCGGCTGGAACACACCCACGCCAAAACAGCGGTCATTGGTCTCTCCGGCGGGCTGGACTCCACTCTGGCCCTGCTCATTACCGACAACGCCATGAAGCTGCTGAAACGCCCCGCCACAGACATCATCTGTGTCACCATGCCCTGCTTCGGCACCACAGACCGCACTCGTGACAACGCCACCACGCTGGCCCACTGTCTGGGAACCACCTTCCGGCGGGTGGACATCGGCGAGAGCGTTATGCGGCACTTCGCCGACATCGGCCACGACCCGGCGGATCGCTCCGTCACCTACGAGAACTGTCAGGCCCGGGAGCGCACCCAGGTCCTGATGGACATCGCCAACAAAACCGGCGGCCTGGTCATCGGCACCGGCGACCTGTCGGAGATGGCGCTGGGCTGGTCCACCTACAACGGCGACCACATGAGTATGTACGCCGTCAACTGCTCCATCCCCAAGACGCTGGTGCGCCACCTGACCAGGTACGTCAGCGATGTGAACCGGCAGGAGAACTCCGCCCTCTCCGCCGTGCTGGACGACATTCTCGATACGCCGGTGTCCCCGGAGCTGCTGCCACCGGAGGAAAACGGCCAAATTGCTCAAAAGACCGAGGATCTGGTCGGCCCCTACGAACTGCACGACTTCTTCCTTTATTATGGCATCCGCTTTGGGTTCCCACCCAAAAAGGTCTACCGGCTGGCCCGGTACGCCTTCCAGGGGGCTTACAGCGGCGAGACCATTTTGAAGTGGGAGAAGAACTTCTATCACCGCTTCTTTATGCAGCAGTTTAAACGCTCCTGCATCCCCGACGGGCCGAAGGTGGGCAGCGTCACCCTCAGTCCAAGAGGGGACTGGCGGATGCCCAGCGACGCGGTGGCGGATTTGTGGAAAAAAGAATTGGACGATTTGCAGGAATAAGAGGGATATCATGGTAGATTATAAACAAAAAGAGCATTACGACTTAAACGACTTTCGGGAAATCATCGCCATTCTCCGGCACCCCGGCGGCTGCCCCTGGGACGGGGCGCAGACCCACCAGTCCATCCGCCGAAATCTGCTGGAGGAGGCGTATGAGCTGGCCGAGGGCATTGACCGGGAGGACTTGGACCTGATGGAGGAGGAACTGGGCGACGTGCTGATGCAGGTGCTGTTCCACGCCAGCATCGAGGAGGACGCCGGTCACTTCGACATCGACGACGTGGCGGACCGGGCCTGCAAGAAGCTGATTTTCCGCCACCCCCACGTCTTTGCCGCCCGGCAGGTGGAGGACACTGAGGAAGTGCTGGTTAACTGGGAGGAACTGAAACGGCAGGAAAAGCACCAGACCAGCTACACCGACACCCTCAGCGCCGTCGCCCGAACGCTGCCCGCCCTGTGGCGGGCGGAAAAGCTGCAAAAAAAGGCCGCCAAAGCCCACTTCGATTGGCCGGACATCTCCGGCGCGGTGGACAAGCTGCGGGAGGAACACGCCGAGGTGGAGGAGGCGTTGGCCGAGGGCGACCAGGCCCACATCGCGGAGGAAATTGGCGACCTGCTGTTCGCGGCGGTGAACTTAGCCCGCTGGTCCGGGGTGGACCCGGAGGACGCGCTGAACGCCACCTGCGAGAAGTTCATCCGGCGGTTCGCCCGGATGGAGGCTGCGGCAGAGAGCGATTTGGCCGACCTCTCCCTGGTCGAGCAGCTGACCCTCTACCGCAAGGCAAAGGAGGAACCCCATGAATAAGACGGAGCTTTGCGCTCGGCTGGCGCTGGAGACCGGCCAGACCAAAAAGGAGGCGGAGGAGACGGTGAACAAGCTGCTCCTGATCATCACCGACGCGCTGGCCGAGGGAGAGCGGGTGCAGTTGGTGGGCTTTGGCTCCTTTGAAGTCAAACAGCGGGCGGCCCGGGTGGGCCGGGACATGAAAACCGGCGAACCTATCCAGGTGCCGCCCACGAAAGCCGTGCAGTTCAAACCCTCGAGAAATCTGAAGGATTTGGTGAAATAGAATGCGATTGGACAAATATTTAAAGGTATCCCGCCTTATCAAGCGGCGCACCGTGGCCAACGAAGCCTGCGACGCAGGTCGGGTCAGCGTCAACGGGCGGCCTGTGAAAGCCTCCTACGACGTAAAACCCGGCGACCTGCTGGAAATTCAGTTCGGCCAGCGCACCGTCAAGGTGGAGGTACTGGCGGTGGCCGAGGCCGTCCGCAAGGACGACGCCTCCGCGCTGTACAGAGAAGTTTTGTGAACCGAAAACAAACCGCCGACCGGGGCGCTGCTGTTTGCAGCTGCCTCAGTCGGCGGTTCCGGTTCATGCCTGGGCCAGGCATTCGGCCTGACCCAGGTTTGTTTTGATGGTTTTTTCAATCGGCGCTTTACAGCCGGGTGTCAAACAGGCCGCAGAAGCTGTCGATGGGGTCGGTCCCCTTGAACGCCTCCGGCCCGGTCATCAGGTCGTCGATGAGGGCGTCGAAGGTGTCGCTCGTGGCATCGTAGGTGTTGATATAGGTGCGGGCCTGGGGGATGTCCGCCAGCATAGTGGGCTGGCCGCAGCCAATCGCCACCACCGGCAGCTCGAACACATACCAGGGGATCTCGCCGCCGCCCTTGGACATACCAAACACCGGCCTCCCGCTGGACACATCACAGAGGGAAATAATCAGATCCTGACCGCTGACAAAGTCGTCGATGGCGTTCTTGCCGGCAAAGTAGACGTTCAGGCTGGGCTTCTCCCCCGCCTCCATCTGCTTTTTCACCCTGTCCAGGGGGCTTTCATAGATAAAGGCATCAAAGCCTTTGGCGCAGAGTTTTTCTTTCAGCAGCTCGGCGGCGCTCTTCTTGGCGGGTGCGCCCAGCAGCTTCATCAGGGTACTCATGCCGTTCTCCGCCGCCTTGATGTGGACAATCATAATGCGCTTGTAACGCTCCGGCGTGATGGGTAGCACGTCCTTGTCCTTGTACTTAACCAGGGTCACGCTGTCCTCACTGATGGCCTTGTGCATGGCCTTGTACTCGGCCTTGCCCAAGGTGGCCTTCACCGTCTCCTGAGAGGGAACCAGATCCTCTGCGGTCTTTTTGTGCATCCCCATGTGGGCTTTCAGGCCCAAAATCCGGGTCAGGGCCTCAGTCATCCGCGCCTCGCTGATGGTGCCGTCCTGATAGGCGGCCAGCATGGTGGCAAAGTCCTCCTCCGGGTCGTTGAAGAACAGGAACATATCGCACCCGGCGTTGATGCAGCGGGGCATCATTTCCCGCCGGGTCATGCGGTCGGTCATGCCCACCATGTGGGAGGCGTCGGTGACCACCATGCCGTTGAAGCCCAGCTTGTCCCGCAGCAGCCCCTGCATAATCTCCGGGCTGAGGGTGGCGGGCATCATGTCCTCGTCCTTCAAATCGGGGTTGATGGCTTTGGCGTACTTGGGCAGCATAATGTGGCCGCCCATGATGGCGTCCAGTCCGTTGTCGATGAGGGTCTTGTAGACCAGGCCATAGGTGGCGTCCCATTCATCCACGTCAAAGTAATTGACGTTGTTGGACAGATGGGCGTCCCGGAAGTCCTGGCCGTTGCCGGGGAAGTGCTTGGCGGCGCAGGCAAATCCGGGGATGGTGTGCGCGCCCTGGACATAGGCGGCGCTCATCTTGGCCACCCGCTCCGGGTCGTTGCCGAAGGCGCGGCAGATAATCTCGGTGTTCTCCCAGTTATAGGCGATGTCGCAGACGGGAGCGAAAGCCATGTTGCAGCCGATGGCCGCCGACTCCTCGTTGGCCATCTTGCCCAGGGCGTAGGCGTACTCCTCCTTGCCGGTGGCACCGATTTTGACGCCGGAGCCGATGGCGGTGCCGTCCGAGCAGGCCCCGTCGCCGCCGCCCTCGGTGTTGCAGGCGATAAAGATCGGCACCTTGGCATATTTTTGCAGGGTGCGGTTCTGCTCCTGAACCTTCTTGCCGGGCATATTGTTGTACCTGCAGCCGCCCAGGTGGTACTTTTCCATCAGATTTTTCAGGTAGGCTTCGTCCTGAGATTCGGTGAGCTGGAAGAACAGCTGGCCCACCTTCTCCTCGTCGGACATGGAGGCGATGGTGTCCTCCACCCATTTGATGTCTTCGTCAGAGAGGTAATAGGGGTTGGCTTTCAAATCGACCATAATTGGCTCCTTTCCGTGGGCGTTTTACCCACAACGTATGTGGTTTGCGTCGGGTTATGGTTGAATTTTTTTGTTACGAGAGGTTCTGGAGGAAAGCCGCGGCCTTTTCCCCCTGGTACGCGCCGCCGTAAGCGCCGCTGAGCAGTTTGTCCACCGCCGTCTCGCGGAATTCCACCCAGGACTCTTTTTCGTGCCTGACCAGGATGGGATAGTAGTAGACGCCGTTTTTCTTCGCCGCGTCATAGTCGCCGGGGGCGTCGCCGGTCATCAGCACGTTGGCGGGGTCATAGCCCTTTTTCAGCAGTTCCTGGATGCAGAAGGCTTTGCTGCCGGTGTCCTGGGCCAGCACCAGATCCACATGATCCAGCAGCTTGTAAAGCTCCCACTCCTCCAAAACAGCCTGGAGGTTGGCGGAGGATACAATGACCACGTCCGCCCGCTCATTGGCGTAGGCCAGGGCCTCCCGAACCCCCTCATAGGGCTTTTTCACCTCGAAGGGCAGGGCATTGATGCTCTCATTGACGCTTTCCGACCAGGACAGAGCCTTTTTCAGGCAGATGCTGCCGGTTTTCTCGATGGCCTTTGCAATTGCGCTGTTGGACAGCTCATCGCTGTTGGCCGCCCAGTCCTCCAGCGCCTCCAGGTCGTCGATTTTCGTGTACTGGTCATTGACCTCCCGGAGCATCAGCGCCAGCCCCTTGAACCGGTTGATGCCGCGGGTCATGGTGTACAGGTTGATGTCGTTCCAGCGCGTCAGGATGGGTTCCTTCCACTGTTGCAGGCCCCACTCCTCCACCATGCACGGTCCGAAGCAGCGGATGTGCTTGATGTCCATGGTGTCCATGGCGCAGCCGTCCGAGTCCACACAGATGAGGAACTCTCTTTTTTTCTCAAAGGTCTCCAGTTTACCACCCATCGTTCAGCCTCCTTGTTTTTGCGCGGCCTGCGGGTCAGCGCCCGTTCCGCCGCTTTTTCATTTCTCAGTTTATCAGACTGACAAAGTTTCGTCAAGACTATCTAAAAACTTCTACCATAAATGCCAAAAATAATAACATTTTGCACAATTCTCGGGCAACGTCTCCGCGCTGTGCGGAGACGCTTTGTAACCGAAATCAAACGCAAACCGTCGGTTGGGGCGGCTCCCTGTGGTCTCCCACCGGCGTTTATTTGTCGTGTGGGGCGGAACCCCCGCCTCTGTCCGTCTCCCGTCCATATTCCGTCCATCTCCCGTTCACAACTTTCTCCCTTTTTGTCACTAAGTCGGCAAATGAAAGGAATTAACGCTTTCATCTTCTCATAAGTTTGTCATTTTCTCGTTTCCGCCGGAAAAACGTTGATTTTGGAATGTGAAAAGTTTTATGTTTCAGTTTTGTCACCAATTCCGGTTCCCGCCAAAAACGCGAAAAGTCAGCTGTTCCTCTTGTGATTTTGTATAAAAATCACGAAACGAAACTGTGAAAAATGCTAAAATCGGGTTTTGTCACAAAAGGATGTGGACAAAAATGGAGGATGAAAGGGTTGTTTTTTCTGTCACCAGCCGGTAAAATAACAATCAGAAAAGAGAGGGGGTTCAAAAATGTCTGGAAGTAACACCACCGGCTCCGGCCCCCGGCGGCTGACCTCCCGGCAGGTCTCCATCATTCAGATGCTGACAAAGACCGGTCCCCAGCCGGTGACGATCAACGCCATTGCGGAAAAGCTGGGCGTCTCCTCCCGAACGGTCCTGCGGGAAATGCCCGCCATCGAAGCCTGGTTTGAGGAGAACGACTTCACCTTTGTCCGCAAACCGGGCGTGGGCCTGATGATCCAGGAGGAGCCGGAGACCATCCAGCTGCTCCAGGAGCTGCTGCACACCGAGCAGGTCAAGACCACCTACAGTCGGCGGGAGCGCCGACGGCAGCTGCTGGGCGAGCTGTTGTGCGCCAAAGAGCCGGTCAAATCCTATGTGTTCCTCTCCCGGTTCCACATCTCCGAGGGCACTCTCTCCAACGACCTGGACGCCCTGAACGACTGGTTCTCCGACTACGGCATCAAGATCATTCGCCGCCCCGGCGTGGGCATCCTGCTGGAGGGCAGCGAAAGCGCCTACCGACAGGCCATCGCCAACGCAGCCTTCGAGTTCATGGACGAGGGAGAAATTCTCCAGCTCCTGCGGGGGCAGAAGGAGGAACCTTCCCCCAGCAGCTCCACGCTGCTCCAGGATCGGCTGTTCAGCTTCATCGACCCCCAGATCGTCACCTTCGTGGAACGGATGCTGGCGGAATCGGAAAAGCAGCTGGACATCAAATTCACCGACAGCGGCTATATGGCCCTGGTGGTTCACCTGTCCCTGGCCATCCGACGGCTCCAGTCCGGGGAAACCATCGAGATGGATGCCGACGAACTGGCCGAACTGGCCGCTCTGCCCGAACACGAGGCCGCAGTGCAAATCGCCGGGAAAATCAGCGCCCAGTTCCGGCTGGATATCCCGGAGGAAGAGGTGGGGTTCATCACCATGCACCTGTCCAGCGCCCGCATCTGGCCCCAGTCCCGGAAGCCCCGGAGCCAGGTGCAGTCCATCAACACCCGGCAGGTGGTCATGTCCCTGGTGGATTCGGTGGAGGCGGAAATCGGCCTCCCCTTCCACACCTGCACCCGGATGATTGAAGAGCTGATGAGCCATATGGACTCCATGATCAGCCGTCTGTCTCTGAACCTCCACCTGGACAACGCTCAGGTCGAGGACATCCAGCAGAACTACCCGGACATCTACGCCGCCGTGGAGCGGGCCTGCGGCATTTTCAAGGATCTGCTCCAAATCAACGACATCTCCCCCTCGGAAATCACCTTCGTGGCCATGCACTTCGTCGCTGCGGCGGAGACCCTCCGGGTGGAGCAGAAGCGGGTGGCGGTGGCGGTGGTCTGCCCCAGCGGCATGGGGGCCTCCCGGATGCTGGCGGCCAACCTGATGCGCTCCTTCCACAACATCGAGATTCGCCAAATCGTCTCCGCCTTCAGCCTGGAGCCGAAGGCCCTGCGGGAGGCGGGCATCGACCTGGTGATTTCCACCGTCCCCCTCCAGTTGGATTTTCCCAACATCTGCGTCAGCCCCATCCCCCAGGCTCAGGATATGCTGGTCATCACAAACGCTGTGGAGGCCATCAACGCGGACCGCAAGGCCAACACAGAGGCCCAGATGGTTCCGCCTCAGAGCGCGGAGGCCGTCACCCTGGAGGACATCCGCTCCCTGACCCGAACGGGGGAGGAAATTGCCCAGCTGTTGGATCACTTCACCCTGCGGGAGGTACCCGGCCTCCAGCGGGCAGAGGATCTGCTGGGCGAGGCGGCGGGGCTGTTCGCCGCCACTGTGCTAGAGCGCCAAATCATTGGCAGCGACCTGGCCCGGCGGGAACAGGTGAAAAGCACCTATCTGCCCCACATGAGCATTTACCTGCTGCACTGCCGCACCACGGCGGTCAGCCACTGTCGGTTCGGCTATCTCAGACTGGACCATACCATCCTCACCCACTCCGGGACGGTGATGGGCGCTGTGCTTCTGCTGGCCCCCAAAACCGACTGGCCGGAGGGCGTTGAGGTCATCAGCAGACTGAGTATGCTGCTGGTGGAGGACGAACGATTTTTACAGGCTCTGCAAGCCGGGGACCAGGAACGGGGGAAGGCCCTGGCGGAACAGGCGCTTGTGAAATATTACGTAACCGAACTAAAAAGAATAGGAGATGGAAAACTATGAAAAATGGTATCCAAAAGATGGGCAAGGTGCTGTCCGGTATGGTCATGCCGAACATTGGCGCCCTCATCGCATTCGGCTTCCTGGCCGCTCTGTTTATCGAGTCCGGCTGGATTCCCAACGAGCAACTAGCCGAACTGAACGGCCCCATGCTCACCTACCTTATCCCCATCCTGATTGCCGGTCAGGGCGGCTACATGTTTGGCGGAGACCGGGGCCGTGTGGTCGGCTCCATCGCCATCATGGGCGCTATCGTCAGCAGTGAATACACCATGCTGATGGGCGCCATGGTCCTCGGCCCCCTGGGTGGCTGGTGCATCAAGAAGTTCGATGAAGCGATGGACGGCCATATGCCCGCCGGTTTTGAAATGCTCATCAACAACTTCTCCGTCGGCATCATCGGTATGGTGCTGTCCATCATCGGCTACTACGCCATCGGCCCCGTTATGGGCGCTATCCTGACCGTGCTGACCGCCGGTGTCAACATCCTGGTCAACGCCAATCTGCTGCCGCTGATTGCCGTTTTCATCGAGCCGGCTAAGGTTCTGTTCCTGAACAACGCCATCAACCACGGCATCTTCACCCCCATCGCCACGGCGCAGGCCGCCGAAACTGGCCGCTCCATCATGTATATGCTGGAGCCGAACCCCGGCCCCGGCCTGGGCGTGCTGCTGGCCTACATGTTCTTCTGCAAGGATAAGGCCACCAAGGACTCCGCCCCCGGCGCAATCATCATTCACTTCCTCGGCGGTATCCACGAGATTTACTTCCCCTACGTCCTGATGAACCCCGCCGTCATCATCGCCCCCATCTGCGGCAACGCCGTCGCCATCTTCTGGTTCAACCTGACCGGCTGCGGCCTGGTTGGTCCCGCCTCCCCCGGCTCTATCATCGCCTACCTGATGATGACCCCCATCGACAAGATGCTCTTCACCATCATCGGCGTCTGTCTTGCCACTGCCGTGTCCTTCGTCATCGCCTCGCCCATCATTAAGATGGCTGGCGGCAAGAGCCTGGAGGCCGCCCAGAGCGAAATGGCCTCCATGAAGGCCGAATCCAAGGGCCAGGCCATTGCTTCCGACGCCCCCACCAAGGAGGCCGGACAGGTCAAGAAGGTCGTCTTTGCCTGCGACGCCGGCATGGGCTCCTCCGCTATGGGCGCTACCAAGTTCCGCAACCGCGTCAAGGCTTCCCGTCCCGACCTGACCGTCATCAACACCTCCGTGGACAACATCCCCGGTGACTGCGACATCGCCGTAGTGCAGACCACTCTGGTGGAGCGCGCCCGGAAGTCCGCGCCCCAGGCTCAGATCGTCACCATCGGCAACTTCCTGGCCGACCCCAACCTGGACGCCCTGTATGTCCAGCTGACCACCGGCGACGTGCCTGTGGAAAAGGTGGTCGCCGCCTCCGCCGCTGCTGACGACGGCATCCCCACCCCCACCGTCAAAAAGACCGTCATGGTCGCTGAAGGCATCAAGCTGAACCAGGCCCCTGTCACCAAGGAAGAGGCGATTCAGGCCGCCGGTGAGCTGCTGGCCCAGCTGGGCTACGTGGACGCCTCCTACGCCGACGCCATGCAGGAGCGCGAGAAGCTGGTCACCACCTACATGGGCATGGGCGTGGCCATCCCCCACGGCACCACCCAGGCCAAGGGCACCGTCAAAAAGACCGGTATCGTCCTGCTCCAGTACCCGGAGGGCGTCTCCTTCGGCGACGAGAAGGCTCAGCTGGTGTTCGGCATCGCTGGTATCGGCGACGAGCATCTGGACCTGCTGGCCAAGATCTGCGAGACCCTGGAGGACGAAGAGACTCTGGACAAGATGAAGAACACCAACGATGTGGATTGGGTCCTCAAGCAGTTGACCTGACCAACGTAACGCCTTGGGCGGCGGGCCTGCGCCCGCTGCCCTTCCCCCGTTTCTTCGGGGATTCCCTATTATAAGGCTTCGCCGCGCACTTCTACCCTGCCGGGTCTGTTGCGGCGTCCTCCATAACCAATCTGTAAAAAATTCTGCGAAAGAGGTAATGTGATATGAAAACCGCAATCCAGTTCGGCGGCGGCAACATTGGCCGCGGGTTCATCGGTATGCTGCTCTCTCAGGCGGGTTATCGCGTCGTCTTTGCGGACGTGGCCGTGCCCATCATCGAGCGCCTGAACCAGGACGGCTGCTACACCGTCCACATCATGGACACCGAGGTCGAGGACGTGAAAATCACCAATGTCTGCGGCATCATGTCCAACGGCCCGGAGGTCATCGACGCCATCGCTGACCCCGACACCACCATCCTGACCACCGCCGTGGGTCTGCGGGTGCTGGGCTTTATCGCCCCCACCATCGCCCAGGGCATCCAGAAGCGCATCGCCAACGGCGTCAAGGTGCCGCTGAACCTGATCGCCTGCGAGAACGCCATCCGCGCCACCTCCCAGCTGAAAGAGCACGTCTACAAGGCCCTCTCCGACGAGGAAAAGGCGTACTGCGAGGAGTATGTGGGCTTCGCCGACTGCTCTGTGGACCGCATCGTGCCTCCCGTCCGCAGCGAGAACCCCATCGACGTGGTGGTGGAGAAGTACTGCGAGTGGAACGTGGAGAAGGCCTCTCTCAAGGGCGAAATTCCTGAAATCGCCGGGATGAACCTGGCCTCCAACCTGATGGCCTATATCCAGCGCAAGCTGTTCACCCTGAACACCGGCCACTGCATCACCGCCTACACCGGCGTTCTGGCTGGCCACAAGACCATCGACCAGGCCATTGCCGACCCCAAGATCTATGAGCTGGTCCATGCCGCCATGCAGCAGTCCGGCGACGGCCTGATCCAGGAGTTCGGCTTCGACAAGGACGCCCACTACAAGTATATCGAGAAGATCATTGGCCGCTTCAAGAACCCCTACCTCCAGGACGATGTGACCCGCGTGGGCCGGGAGCCTCTGCGCAAGCTGTCCGCCACCGACCGTCTGGTCAGTCCCCTGCAAACCGCTATGAAGTACGGCCTGCCTGTGGACAAGCTCATCGTCGGCATCGGCGCGGCCCTGCGGTATGACAATCCCGAGGACCCCCAGAGCGTGGAGCTTCAGGGCAAGATCGCCGAGAAGGGCGTCGCCGCCGCCTTCTCCGAGGTCTCCGGCGTCACCGATCATGCCATTCTGGACCAGGTCGCCACCGCTTACGACCAGGTCGTCACCATGTTCTAAAGCAACATTGCCCAATTTAGGGTAGTGTCGCCCATATCATCCCCCTCCTTTCGTTCCATCCACCTCCTTTTGTTCCCAAACCCACCTGGCCGGGGTCGCCCCGGCTGGGCGGGCGCGGCTCATTCGGGAAAGGGCAACGTTATGACTGCAATCAAGCTGAATCTCCACGAGGACGACTTTTTCCACGCCCGCCCCGCCGCCGTCACTGCCGCCGCCGCCAAACGCTTCGAGAGCGTGATGATGGTGGCCCTGGGGACCGAGCTTGCCGACGGCAAGGACGCCATGTCTCTTATGCGGCTGAGCCATCCCCGCGGGCGGACGGTGGATCTGATCGCCGACGGCCCGGACGAGACCGCCGCGCTGAACGCCGTGTCCGCCGCCATCCGCCAGTGCTTCGAGTTGGACTGAGAAACAGCGAAAAAGCCGCAAAAATCCCCTTGACGGAAGAAAAAAAACATGGTACGATACCTTCGTTATCAGCAGTGACGGGGAGGAGTACCCCTGTTCCAGGCACCAGAGAGAGGCCGGTCGGTGCAAGGCCCCCAAAGGAGCAGAGCGAAGGCGCCCCTGAGCCGCAGCCCGAACGCCGCAAGGTCAGTAGACGCTGCCGGTTCCCGCCGTTACCGGGAGAGAGTGTCCGGCCCTGTGGCCGGGAAGTCAGGTGGCACCACGGACAGCAGTTCGCCCTGAGCAGCAATGCTCAAGGCGTTTTTTTGTGGGCGGAAGCATCCGCGCACCGCAGTCTCCCCTCCCCTGCTGAACCCCGCTCATTTGCGGTTGAGCAGCCTGTTTCTTTCAGTTTAGGTCTGCAATTTGGAAAGGATGCGTTTGTATGGAAAACAGCAAAAAAACCATGGAGAAAATCATCGCCCTGTGCAAGGGCCGGGGCTTTATCTTCGCCGGCAGCGAGATTTACGGCGGCCTGGCCAACACCTGGGACTACGGTTCCCTGGGCGTGGAGCTGAAAAACAACGTGAAAAAAGCCTGGTGGAAAAAGTTCGTCCAGGAGAACCCCTATAACGTGGGTCTGGACTCCGCCATTCTCATGAACCCCCAGACCTGGGTGGCCTCCGGCCATCTGGGGGGCTTCTCCGATCCGCTGATGGACTGCAAGGAGTGCCACGAGCGGTTCCGGGCCGACCAGCTCATTGAGAACTGGTGCGGGGAGAATGGCTTCACGTTGGAAAAGCCCATCGACGCCTTCTCCCAGGAGGAGATGAGCGACTTTGTGGCGGCACACAACATCGGCTGCCCCACCTGCGGCAAGCACAACTGGACGGACATCCGTCAGTTCAACCTGATGTTCAAGACCTTCCAGGGGGTCACCGAGGACGCGAAGAACACCGTCTATCTGCGCCCGGAGACCGCCCAGGGCATTTTTGTCAACTTCCAGAACATCCAGCGCACCACCCGCAAAAAGCTGCCTTTCGGTGTGTGTCAAATCGGCAAGAGCTTCCGCAACGAGATCACGCCGGGCAACTTCACCTTCCGCACCCGGGAGTTTGAGCAGATGGAGCTGGAGTTCTTCTGCAAGCCGGGCAGCGACCTGGAGTGGTTCGGCTACTGGCGGCAGTTCTGCCACGACTGGCTCACCGGCCTTTCCATGAAGGACGAGAACCTGCGCCTGCGGGACCACGAACCGGAGGAACTGAGCTTCTACTCCAAGGCCACCACCGACTTTGAATACCTGTTCCCCTTCGGCTGGGGCGAGCTGTGGGGCGTGGCGGACCGCACCGATTACGACCTGACCCAGCACCAGAACACCTCCGGCAAGGACATGACCTACTTCGACCAGGAGGAAGGCCGCCGCTATATCCCCTATGTCATCGAGCCTTCTTTGGGCGCGGACCGGGTGACGCTTGCGTTCCTGGTGGAAGCCTACGACGAGGAAGTGGTGGGCAAAGACAAAAAGGGCAACGACGACGTGCGGGTGGTCATGCACTTCCACCCGGCGCTGGCCCCCTTCAAGTGCGCAGTGCTGCCCCTGTCCAAAAAGCTGGCCCCCAAAGCCCAGGAGCTGCACACGGAGCTGTCCAAATACTTTATGGCGGACTACGACGACACCGGCTCCATCGGCAAGCGCTACCGCCGGGAGGACGAAATCGGCACTCCCTACTGCATCACGGTGGACTTCCAGACAGTGGGAGACGACAAGACCGAGGCCGACAACGCCGTCACCATCCGGGACCGGGACACCATGGAGCAGGTCCGTGTCCCCATCAGCCAGCTGAAAGCCTGGCTGGACGAAAAGCTGGCGTATTAATATGGAACCCGCGCAAATTCTTGTCATCGGCGGGGCGGTGGCCGACTTGTCCCTGGGGCCGGTGGACCGCACCATCTTTGACCGTGACTCCACTCCCATCGACCACATCTCCCTTTCCACCGGCGGGGACGCTCTGAACGAGGCCACCGCCCTGGCTCGGCTGGGCCACCGCGTCCGGCTGGTCACGCTGCTGGGACAGGATCCGGCGGGCGATTACCTGTTGGAGCAGTGCCGCCGGGCGGGGCTGGACTGCTCCGCCATCGTCCGGGACCCCCAGGTGTCCACCAGCGTCAACGCTGTACTGGTGGACCAAACGGGGGAGCGGCGCTTTGTCACCGCCAAAAACACCTCCATCCGCCGCCTGGGACCGGAACACACCACTCCCGCCCTGCGGCAGCTGGACGGCGTTCAAATCGCCAGCTTTGCCAGCATCTTCGTCTCCCCCCGCTTCGGCCCGCAGGAGCTGGAGACGCTGTTCGCCGCACTGCACCGGCGGCGCATCCTGGTCTGTACCGACATGACCCGCCCCAAAAACGGAGAACGGGCGGAGGATCTGGCGGGCGCCCTGCGCTACATCGACTTTTTCTTCGCCAACCTGGAGGAGGGGCGGATGCTCACCGGGGAAACCGAGCCGGAGGCCATTTCCCAGCGGCTGGTAGACCTGGGGGTTCGGAACGTGGCCCTCAAACTGGGGGCCGACGGCTGCTATTACCGGTTTGACAACTGGTCCCGCTGCGTCCCCGCCTACTCCGACTGCCAGTGTGTGGACACCACTGGGGCGGGAGATACCTTCGTGGCGGCATTTCTCCACGGACTGCTGTGGGGCATTCCCCGCTGGCGCTGCGCCGCCTTCGCCAATGCCGCCGCCAGCGTCTGCGTGGAACACACCGGCAGCGCCAGCAGCGCGCTGGAGCTGGAGGAAATCGAGCGCCGAACCGCTGTGATTTGCCAGAGCCTCGGGAGCGAATAACGGGAAAACGCTGTGTAAACAAGTAAAAACGCCTGAGTGAAAGCTCCGTTCGCTTCCACTCAGGCGTTTTTCGCGTTGAAGTGCTTACTTGATTTCCGCGTCGGCGTAACCGTAGTCCTTCTCCACCTGCTCGATAAGGCCCACCCGACGGGCATGGCGGCCGCCCTGGAACTGACTGTCAAAGAACACGTCGCAGATCATCTTACCCAGTTCGTTGCCAACCACCCGTGCGCCCATAGCCACGATCTGGCAGTTGTTGTGTTCAGCAATCATCTTGGCGGTGTATGGTTCGCTGCACACGCCAGCCCGGATGCCGGGTACCTTGTTGGCGGCCAGGGAGATGCCCACGCCGGTGCCGCAGACCAGCACACCCCGGTCAATCTCCCCCCGGCGGATGGCCTCCGCCACGGCGCGGCCTGGTACGGGATAATCCACCTTTTCGTCCGGGCTATACGCGCCAAAGTCTACGCATTCAAAACCGCGCTCTTTCATGTGTTCCAGCAGACAGTTTTTCAACTCGATTGCCGCATGGTCGCTGCCAAATCCGATCTTCATGTTCGTTTTCTCTCCTTTTGTGTTCGTTTTTGCGTTTTAGGGTCCTTTTCTGAGAAAAGTATAGCACAAATAATCCCCTCTGTAAACGGTCTTGGGCGAGAAATTTCGCAGCCCACCGCCTGCTCAATCGCCCTTATATTTCCGCCGGGTTGCAATGCCGCCGCGAATGTGCCGCTCCGCCTTGTTTTCGTCCAGGATGACCCGCGCCTGCTCGTAGAGAGGGCGGTTGAACGCGGGCAGACGGTCACGGATATCCTTGTGTACGGTAGACTTTGAAATCCCAAACTCCTTCGCGGCCATCCGCACGGTGGCCCGGTTCTCGATGATATACCGGGCCACCGCCGCAGCCCGCTCCTCCAGATCCTGCTTCATGGCAACCACTCCAGACCGCCGGGCAAAAGGCCCGGCTGTTGGAGCCTATGAGGGGAAGGGCGGGTTTATGACTGAGGCACTATTCTCTGTATGCGGGGCAGCCGCCTTTTGTCTCATGTCAGTTTCTTCTCCCGCTGCTCGGGAGCCTTTATCAGCCTTTGAAATTCATCCTCAAAATTGAAGATAATCTCCAAATGCGAATCTGTATGTACCCGTATATCTGCAATAAATGCTTCTACGTTTTCGCCGCTCAGCGTTGAAAACTCCTGATAGCGTCGGATACATTCCGACAGGATACTGAAACGTCTCGGAATACTGGCTCTCCTGCTCCATCAGCGTATCCACTTCCTGTTGGAGCCGCTCTCTTTCCTCCGCATAGCTTTTCCGAATGGACAGATACTCACTTTCAGTCAATATGCCTTCACGATAATCTTCATAGATGCCGGTACTGAGCCGCTCGACTTTGGCGATTCGGCGCTGTCGCTCTCTGATTTGCCCTTGAACATCTGAGGACTTGGCTCTGCCTGCCGGGGTGCGATTCAGCTTTTGAATCACAGCTTCTGCATCCAAAAACGTCTGAATATGAAAGCGAATGGCTTCTTCAACGGCCTTGTCCAGAGCTGCTTTTCGGATGCTCCGGGATGGACAGGAATAGTCATAGATGTCCTTTCGGCGGCAACACTCATAAGCGGCATATTTTCTCACTGTTCCATCGCTCTTTTTCCGCACGAACTTGGTCATTTTCATGGCACCGCCGCAGTCAGAACAGTGAATCCGGCCTCGAAACAGGTTTTCCGGTTGATAATCTTCATTGATGCCAGTCATTTCCAAAAACGCCTGCTTACTTTCTTCCAGCTTCGATTGAACAGAATCGAACAGTGTCTGCTCGATGATTGCTTCATGAGTGCCATAGACCTTTTTCCAGTCCTGCGGTGGAACTGTGTGGCTGGCGATTCCCTTTGCAAAGGAGACTTCGGATTTCCCGTATACCAGAATCCCCAGGTAAACCTGATTTTTTAGCAGACGTTTTATATTTGTTCTATCCCAGTGGGTGTCCTTATAACGTTCTTCCTGTGAAATCCCTTTCAGGTAGAAATACCGCATGGGCGCAGGGATTCCCTCTTCATTCAAGCATCTGGCAATAGCACCCAGCGGCATTCCTGAATCTCTCATCCTGAATATCCGCCTGACGATGGGGCTTGTCTCCTCATCTACGATCAGATGATTTTTATCTGCCTGGTCTTTCAGATAGCCATAGGGCGGGTACTTCCCCGTGAACTTTCCCTGCCTTTTCTTTGCAGCCAGCGCAGAGGACACTTTGATGGATATGTCCTTTGCGTAGCCCTCATTGATAATATTTTTCAGCGGGATAATCAGTGATTCATCGGTCACATCCGGGGAAATGCTGTCATAGCCGTCATTGATGGAGATAAACCGAACCCGGAAGAACGGGAATATCTGTTCCAGATAGTTTCCGGCCTCCAGGTAATTCCGCCCCAGCCGGGAAAGGTCTTTTACGACAATGCAGTTGATTTTTCCTTCTCGCATATCCTGCATCATCTCATCAAAGGCCGGGCGGTCAAATTTGGTGCCGCTGAATCCGTTATCGGAATAAAGCCTGTACAGTTCCATGTCCTGCTGAGAAGCAATATAATCCAGCACCAACTTCTCCTGATTTTTCAGGCTGTATCCGTTTACTTTTCCGCTGTCCTCAACGGATAAGCGAATATAAGCCCCGGTTCGATAAGTGACCTCTGTTCGCTGGGCGGGAACCGCATGGGTATCTTTGTCTAAAATGCGGTTGACATCCAGTCGTTTCTTTCGTGCCATCAGATTGCCTCCTCTCTCTGTTTCATGGCTTCCAATAGTTCCTGCATCTGATTCAGGTCTGCTTCAAAGTTAAAAGTGATTTTGATTTGGCCATTTTCATACACCAACACACGGTTGATGGCGATAGCCGCTGCCCAGCGGGTCAGCTCTTTCAGTTGCCCAAACTCTTTGAAATACTCCATCCAGGTGTATCGCTCAGAGTGATTGGCGGTCAAATCGATAATTTGATTTTGCAACTCGGTTATCGCAGCCTCCGCATCGGAGATTCTACGGTCAAATTCTGCCTTTAGCTTGCGGTATTCCTCCTTGTCCAGCAAACCATCCTTCAAGTCCTCATATATCCCGATTTTCAGGGATTCCGCTCTGGTCAGGTCTTCCCGCTTTCTGTCCAGCCGCTCCTGATATTTTTGAATCATTAGCTGCTGGGAGGGCGCATCCTCAATCGCTTTCAGCGCTGCCTGCATATCAAGCACAGTGCGGATATGCAAATTCAAGGATTCCAACACCGCCTTTAACAAATCTTTTTCGCTGATGCGGTGCCAACTGCACCCGCTCCCTTTACACCAGCCGTTGCATACGAAATAGCCATAGCTTTCTGTCTCGCCTGTCGGAACCTTTTTCTTTTGATAGCGGCTTGCCTTTCTCACCAAAGGCTGCCCGCAGTCACCGCAGAAGACCAAGCCGGAAAGAGGAAACACCTGCTTTTCATTGGGAGAGGTGCGGGTATCCCGGCTCATCAGATTTTGTACAATGTCGAACAGGACGCGGTGGATCAACGGCTGATGGGCATTTTCTACGCGAATCCAGTCCTTTTCATTCACTGGCTGACGTACCTTTACCTTGTGGTTCGGTGTTGTCTGCTTGCCCTGCGTCAGAACTCCCACATATACCTCATTGGTCAAAATCCTTGTGACCGCCTTTGCTGTCCAAGCTGCCTGTGTATTGACCTTGAATGAGGTCTCAAACCGGCTGCCAAGGCTCTTTTTGTATTCCATCGGGGAGAGAATCCCCTGCTGGTTCAAAGCATCTGCGATCCGGTATTGACTCATGCCGTTGATTTTCATGCGGAATATATCCTGCACCACCTGTCCGGCATATGTATCGACAACAAGCTGGTTATGGTTGTCCGGGTCTTTCAGATAGCCATAGCAGGCAAAAGCACCGATGAACTCCCCCTTTTTACGCTTGATTTCCAGATGGCTTCGGATTTTGACCGACAGATCTCTGCAATAAGAATCGTTGATCAGGTTCTTAAAGGGCATCACAATGTCATGTGCTGTGTCTGCGTCCAGGCTGTCATAGTTGTCGTTGACAGCGATAAACCGGACGCCCAGCATGGGAAACAGCTTTTCCAGGTATCGCCCTACCTCAATATAGTTCCTTCCGAATCTGGACAGGTCTTTTACGATGATACAGTCGATCACGCCCTTTTTGACATCCTCCAGCATGGCCTGAAACGCAGGGCGGTTAAAATCGGTTCCCGTATATCCGTCATCTTCCCGGATGGATACGATCTGGATTTCCGGTCTGGACTTCAAATACTCCAAAATCAGGCTTTTTTGATTGGAGATGCTGTCGCTTTCAATTTTGGAGCCTGTGACCACATCACCGTCTTCCTTGGATAATCTCAGATAGACGGATGCCCGATATACAGATTTTTTCTTGATTGCCACGGTACATCCACCCCTTTCTTATCGTTATCAAAGGAAATACTGTAAGCGGTGGCGGCTGCGGACGGGCAGTCGCCACGGGAGCGATTTGCTCCTCGCACTTACAGTATAGTTTCAGTTTGATTTTCGGGCAATGATGTCACATGGACGCCTGTACCATCAGCGCAAACATATCATTGACCGTCCGCCCGTTGTGCAGATAATCGAATTGCACGACCACATTTCCCACCTTGTACTGATATAAATTCGAGGTCTGCTTTGCCAGTTCTGCCAGATTCACATGATTCTGAGCATCCCTGGACACTCTTACGCTGGAAAGCTCCGCCAGAGAGGACTTGTCCACATCACAAATCTTCGTATCTACCCATTCTTTTGGCATTGTTTTCTCACACCACCTTCACTTTCTTATCCCATAACTATTAGGAAGCAGCTTGAAATATGACAAGCGCTCTGCTAATCCACAGCTACGGAGTCTGTTTGAGCCACACTGTTGTCCGGCCCAGGTAACGCCATTTCCACCTGAATACACCGGCTGATTGCCTCCATATGCTTGTCTGACAGATGCGTCATATAGCGGATGATGTCCGACTTGTTGATGGTGTCCGGCTGCTCGGCCAAAACC
>JAJQBR010000135.1 GCA_021203185.1 Clostridiales bacterium | reverse complement strand
AAGTGCTGTATTTTTACGGCGCCCTACGCTGTAGTTTTATTGTAGCAAACACAGGAAGAGGAAAAACCCAATATGGTCGAAGAATATTTTCGCCTGGACTATTACCTGCGAGCGTAGGGGAAAGACCATACTTGTTGGTATCCAATTCGACAAATCCGTTCTTGTTCACTTTCAGTGCAGAATAGCGGAACACCTGGTAGGGATGCTGCGGCAGTTCCAGCAACTCGTCCGCGTCCTTTTCCCATAATTTCTCATTCGCGGCCTTTTGTTTGTAATGTTCCCGCTGCGTGTCCTTTCCGCACCATTCCTACAGGGTTTTGTTGAATTCTTCAAAGGGCATAAAAATACCCACAGGCTGGCAAATACCAATACCTGTGGGCATAATCCCGCCGCTGAGGGCATGAGCTGCTCCATTTGATTCAATTTTCGTTGTTTTGTTTACTTATCGACGTGTCACCGGATAGCAGTCGTAGAGGAAATCGCAGAACCTCGGGCTGCGGTTCTGCGATGCGCTTGCCCCGCTTATTTTTTAATGTACCCTCCGACCTTTTCAAGCTCACCGTGAACATCCGGCCTCATATCCTGGCTCAAGAAGCCTTCCACCAGATAACTGCGAGCCATCTCCGCCAAGCGGTCAATCACAGGTGCAAACTGCTTACAGTCGATCAATACGTCGCTGCGCTTAACCTCCACATTGTCGTTTAGCTTCTCAACCTCCAACATGATTTGCTCCGCCTGTTCCGCTTCTGCCGATGAAAGATAAGCGAGGAACATCTGCCCAATCACCGCTTTTCCGGCATTTTTTCAAGGAAATGAAAACGTATGGGTTTAAGCAGTGTGTAAGCTGCATCATGTAAGTCTATCGAGAGGCAGCATTTTACAAACGCCGCAAGGGGCAAATTCCCCCCATTTTTTCATATTTATTCAGGGTTCAGTCGGTGCGTTCCCCCTGGTTGCCGTAGCACTCGCAGAACCGCGCCGCAAACGACGGCGGCTCGTCTCCGGCGTAGAGATGGGAAATGTCCCCGAAAGCGGTGACCCGGAAGGAGGCCACCCCCGGCCTGCGCTCCTCCGTAACCACCGTCGTCACCGAGGAGGGCGCGGCGCAGAGGCCGTGCCACAGAATCATGGGAGACACGTTCCACAAGTGGCTGAGCAGCACACACTCCAGCGCGAAGTGGCAGAACAGAACGACAGTGTCGTTGTTGGCACGCGCCGCCCGATAGCCCCTGCCATCGCGCTCATAGCCGTGCTTTTGCAGCAGTGCGTCAAATTGTTGCACTACGTAATCATATTGCTGCCGAACCTGCCCAGCCTGCATGACCGGGTCGTTCCCCCACTGTTCGGCGGAGAAAAACCCTTCCCTGGGCATCCAGTCCTGGGGCAGCCAATCCCACGCGATGGTCTGCTTCCCCGGCACATTGGGCTTCTCCACGCGAGCGGGAAATTCCTGCAACCAGTCACACTCCACCGCTGTGCGGCCCAGCCGCTCCAGGGTCAGCGACGCCGTGTCCTTTGCCCGGCCCAGCGGCGAAACATAGTAAAAATCGGCCTCCTGTTTGGTCAGCCGCTGGGCCAGCAGCTCCGCCTCCCGCCAGCCCTTTTCGGTCAGCGAATCGTGGGCATAATCCGGCTCACCGTGTCGCACAATTAACAGTTTCATTGTGTTTCCTCCTCAAAATCGGTTGTCTCATTCCTCTTCGGGACGTAAAATCGCCCTGGCCAACCCCCGCACCTTGCCGCAAATCCACAGCACCGCGCTGCGGATGCCGTCCACCATAATGTTGGCAGAGAGGGATACCTCAAAGGCCAGCAGCACAAACACCACCAATACCAGCCAGCCACCGCTGCTCAGAGCGGCAATGTCCAGGGAGAAAATGGGCTGGAGGAAGACGATGCAGACGGCGAGAGCCGCCACACAGGTCACCATCAGCAGCCGCCGCAGGGCGTTGTAAGGCTTGCACGTCCGGTGAACCATCAGCAGCCCCACCACCGCCACAACCAGGGTGCAGATGGTACTCAGCTCGTCGCCCGACAGGTCAAAGACAATATAAAACAGCACCACGCCGATGCTCAGCACCAAGTCGCTGAGGGCGGAGGGCAGCGCCCGGTAGATGATGTTGGACATAAACCGGCCATGGATTCGATTCTTATTGGGTTCCAGCGCCATAACGAAGGATGGCAGGCCGATGGTGATGGTGCTGATCAGGCTCATCTGAGAGGCGGAGAAGGGGTAGGTGAAGGTAAAGAGCAGCGAAATGGCCGCCAGACACAGGGAAAAGATGTTTTTGACCAGATACAGGCTGGCCGAGCACTCGATGTTGTTGATAATCCGCCGCCCCTCCGCCACCACCGAGGGCATGGCGGAGAAATCGGACTCCAGCAGGACGATGTGACTGACCTGACAGGCCACCTGACTGCCGGAGGCCATAGCCACCGAACAGTCCGCTTCCTTCAGGGCCAACACGTCGTTGACGCCGTCGCCGGTCATGGCGACGGTGTGACCCGCCTGGTGCATGGCCCGCACCAGCTGACGTTTTTGCTCCGGCGTAACCCTGCCAAAGACGGTGTACCGCTCTGCGGCCTGAGCCAGTTCCTCGTCGGTGCGCAGGGTGCGGGCATCCACGTACTGGTCGGCGTTGGGAATCTCCGCCCGGAGCGCCACCTCCGAGACGGTGACCGGGCTGTCGCCGGAGATGACCTTGACGGCCACCCCCTGCTCTCGGAAGTACCGGAAGGTCTCCGGTGCGTTATCCCGAATCTTGTTGGTCAGCAGCACCAGCGCCAGCGCCTCCACCGTCTCCGTCAGAGTATCCCCTGCCAAATTGCCGCCATAGCGGGCCAGCAGCAGCACCCTGCAGCCCAGCCGGGCGTATTTCTCAATTTCCTCGCTATAGCGCTGATATTGGCCCCCCAGCAGGTTTTCCGGCGCGCCCAAGAGGTAAGTCCCCTCCCCGGCGAAGGTCACGCCGCCGTACTTCCGGGCGGAGGTGAAGGGCAGCGCCTGCATGACCACCCGGCGGGAGTGCTGACCATCGAAATAGCGTTTCAACGCCGCCATGGTTTCGTTGTCGTTCTGCATGGCAAAGACGTAGTCCGCCAAAATCTCCCGCAGTTCATCCAGGCTCAGGGGGGAGGCGCTGCCCGCCACCAAATCCTCCACCACCATTTTTGGCTCGGTGATGGTGCCAGTCTTGTCCACACAGAGGGTGTCCACCCGCGCCAAAGTCTCGATACAGCCCATCTCATGCACCAGCGTTTTCCGCTGGGCCAGGCGCAGCACACCGGCCATCAGCGCCAGAGAGGTCAGCAGGTACAGTCCCTCCGGAATCATGCCCACCAGACTGGCCACCGTGGACACCACGCCGTCCCGCACCGTGTTGTCCAGTACGGCGATCTCTTTATAAGCCATGGCAATGCCCAGGGGGACGATGATGATACCGATGGCCAGCACCAGCCGGTTCAGGGAACGCATCATCTCGGACCGGGGCGGCTGGCGGGTCTGCTTGGCCTGGAGGGTCAGCTTGGACATATAGGAGTCCCGACCCACGGCGGTCAACTGGGCGCGGCACTCCCCGGAGACAAGATACGAACCGGAGAGCAGGGAATCTCCCTGCCCTTTTTTGATTTCGTCCGCTTCGCCGGTGAGCAGCGATTCGTTGACCAGACACTCGCCCTCCACCACCTGAGCGTCGGCATAAATCTGGTCTCCGGCGCGAAAGACAGCGATGTCGTCCCGGACGGTGTCGTAGGCGGAGAGATCCAGCACCCGTCCCTCCCGTACCACGGTGGCCTTGGGGCTGGAGAGCAGACTCAGGCTGTCCAGCTTCTGTTTGCTCCTCCACTCCTGGCCGATACCGATGCAGATGTTAGCCACCACCACAAGGAGGAAGGTCAACTCTGTCCATGCGCCCACGGCGCACACCGCCACGGCCAGCACGAAGAAAATCAGGTTGAAGTAGGTGCAGACGTTGGAGCGGACGATATCCCCCAGGGACTTGGAGTTGGATTCGACTTCCACGTTGCGGCAGCCGCCCTCCCGCCGCTCCTGCACCTGCGCGTCGGTCAGGCCCTGGCCTGGGTTGGCGGCGACCACGGGAATGTCCCGGACGGGTGCGGCCTCCTGCTCTGGGGACGGCGGATCCCGATGGAAGAGGCCTTTTGCCGGGTGTGTGCGGTTTTTCTTTGGTTCAGACACAGGTTTCATCTCCTGGAGTTTGCGCGATTCCCTTTTCGCTGTTCGCCTGGCGACGTTTTCTTTTCAGCGCTGCGCTCCTGGCAGACAGCACCTGGCTAACGGCTAAAAATTATTATTTGACTATCCCTTTGAATCAGCCGCGCTGTGATAAGCTATTAGCCGTTAGCTGTTA
>JAJQBR010000120.1 GCA_021203185.1 Clostridiales bacterium | reverse complement strand
GGGTGATGCCCTCGATGGCGTCCTCGATGGGGTGGGCGAAGTCGTACATGGGGTAAATGCACCACTTGTCGCCGGTGCGGTGGTGGCTCTGGTGCTTGATACGGTAGATGGCCGGATCCCGTAGGTTGAAGTTGCCGCTGGCCAGGTCGATTTTGGCCCGGAGGGTCATGGCCCCGTCGGGGAACTCGCCGTTTTTCATCCGTTCAAACAGATCCAGGCTCTCCTCGATGGGCCGGTTCCGGTAGGGACTGACGGCGGGGGTGTTCACGTCGCCCCGGTTGGCGCTCATCTCCTCGGCGGAGAGCTGGCAGACGTAGGCTTTCCCGGCGCGGATCAGCTCCACGGCGTACTCATACATCTGGTCAAAGTAGTCGGAGGCGTAGTAAAACCGGTCGTCCCAGTCGTACCCCAGCCAGTGGATGTCCTCCTGAATGGCGTCCACATACTCCGTATCCTCTTTGGTGGGGTTGGTGTCGTCCATCCGCAGGTTGCACAGGCCGCCGTACTTCTCGGCGGTGCCGAAGTCCACATAAATGGCCTTGGCGTGGCCGATGTGCAGGTAGCCGTTGGGTTCCGGCGGGAACCGGGTGTGGACGGTCATACCGGCGTAGCGGCCATGTTCGGCGATGTCCTCGTCGATGAAGTCGTGGATAAAGTTCTGGGCCATGCTGGGGTTCTTTTTGTCAGTCATGGGGCGTCACTCCTCAAGTTGTTAGGGATTGGCGGCTGGGGAAGAGGCGCAGCCGCCATCGATTCTACTATTATAACCCGGTTCCTCGCAAAAGCAAGTATTAGGCCCCAAAGTTGTGAAAAATTGGGGAATACCCGGTTGTTCAGACCCGGGAATTGTGAAATACAGCGAAAAGATTGGGTTACGCAGTAACTTTCAGCAGATCCTGTCCCGGCTCCACTGAACCGGAGGCCACCAGTTCCACGCTCGACACCTCTCCGCTGTTGGTGACGGCGGTGATAACCACGGCGGAGTGTCCGGCGGCCTTGATTTTGTCCAGATCCATGGTCAACAGCAGTTGGCCCTTTTTGACCTTGTCGCCCTCCCGGACCTTTGCGGAGAAGCCGTCGCCGTTCATGTCGTAGGTGTCCACGCCGATGTGGATGAGCAGGTTGACCCCGGCGGTGGTGGTCATGCTGAGTGCATGGAAGGAAGAGTGCAGCTGGGTGACAGAGCCGTCGGCAGGGGCGTAGACCTTGCCCTCGGTGGGGTCGATGCCGCAGCACTGGCCCATGGCCCCGCCGGAAAACGCCGGGTCGGGTACGGCGTCCATCGCCATCGCCACGCCCTTGGCGTCGGCGGCCAGCACGCAGGACTGGACGGTGGGCTTGTCGTCCTGTTTCTTAAAAAGGTCAAAGATTCCCATAAAGTATCGCTCCTTTAGCAGATATACTAGTTTTATTTTACCTGAGAATCCCGGCGGTGTCCATCTTTTTTTCGTTCAGGGGCAAATATTCTTCCTCCGGCGGACAGTGGAACGGCCTAATAGATAGGGCGATTCCCCCAAAAACGCCTCCTGACAGCCTTTTGCCGACAGACGCCATTCTGCCGCCGACAATTTTCAGCATTTTTCCCTTGTCAAGCGGATGGATATGAATTATAATATCCACGATTATACCTATTACTAAATTTGCAATTCGCAATGGATGGCTTTTCTACAGTTGCATGGCCGGAAACCATTCCATAAATCCTCGCCACAAGGCGAAGGAGAAAGACTGGTTTACACCATAATTGCACATTGCACATTGCTAATTGCTCATTGAGATACGGGAGGCCGGTTTTATGACCGTAAACGAACTGAAAGCCCTGCTCATCCCCGGGCGGCGTGTCCATCTGGTGGGCATTGGCGGTGTGTCCATGTTCCCTCTGGCCCAGGTGCTGCGGGGCAACGGTATTGTCATTACCGGCAGCGATGCGCGGGAGAGCGCCAATGTCCTTAAGTTGAAAGCCGAGGGTGTTCCCGTCTACCTGGGTCACCACCCGGAAAACGTGGAGAACGCGGAAGTGGTTATCCGCACCGCCGCCGTCCACGACGACAACCCGGAGATCGCCGCCGCCAGAGCTAAGGGCATCCCCGTCTTTGAGCGGTCCCAGGGCTGGGGCGCGCTGATGCAGGACTACAAACACGCCCTTTGCGTCTCCGGCACCCACGGCAAGACCACTACCACCTCCATGTGTACCCATATCCTGATGGCGGCGGGGCTGGACCCCACCGTGATGATCGGCGGTAACCTGCCCCTGCTGGGCTGCGGCTACCGGGTAGGAGAGGGGGACACTATCATTCTGGAGAGCTGCGAATACTGCAACTCCTTCCTGTCCTTCCGGCCCACCATCGCAGTGATTTTGGACATCGAGGCCGACCACCTGGACTTTTTCAAGGATTTGACCGACATCGAACACTCTTTCCGCAACTTTGCCAACCTGGTGCCGGAGGACGGCGTGGTCATCGCCAACGCCGACGACCGCAACACCATGGACACCATGGACGGGGTGAACCGCACCATTCTGACCTTCGGTCTGGGCAGCTATGCGGACGTTTATTGTGACGGCATCTCCTGGAACCGTGGCGTGGCCAGCTTTGACCTGATGCAAAACGGGAAAAAGGCCGGGCGGGTAGAACTGAGTGTTCCCGGGCTGCACAACCTGAAAAACGCTCTGGCCGCCGCCGCCGCCGCACTCGCCATGGGGATTCCGCCCACTGCCATCTCCCAGGGACTGAACCAGTACCATGGAGCGGAGCGACGCTTTGAGTTCAAGGGCGAATACCACGGGGCCAAAATCTACGACGATTACGCTCATCACCCCGGCGAACTGCATATGCTGTTGGAGACCGCCAAAACCCTGGGCTATGACCGGGTCATCTGCGCTTTCCAACCCCACACCTACACCCGCACAAAGGCGTTTTTCCCGGACTTCGTGCAGGAGCTGAGCAACGCGGACATCACCCTGCTGACGGAGGTCTACGCCGCCCGGGAGACAGACACCCTGGGCATTTCCTCCAAAGATCTGGCCAGCAAGATCCCCCACGGGGAGTACTGCCCCACCTTCGACGACTTGGAGCGGCGGCTGAAGGAACTGGCCCAGCCTGGCGATCTGATTTTGACCGTGGGCGCAGGACCCATCTACCAGGTGGCGGAGCGGCTGGCCGCCGCTCAGGATTGAGACCGGAACGAGCAGGAAAAAATGTTGTTTCAGGCGAAAAAAACGCTTGACAACCACCCTGCACATGAGTATAATAGCATTTGTTGATGAGTTGAGCGGTCAGCCGTCAACAAGTGATAGCGGGATTGTGTAAGGGTAGCACAGCAGACTCTGACTCTGTATGTGAGGGTTCGAATCCTTCTCCCGCTGCCAGTTGAAACCCCGATTTGAAGCAACTTCAAACCGGGGTTTTCTTTTGCTTTTTGAGGATTTCTTGCGGTGAAAAGTTGGTGAAATTATTTAATTTCGTTTTCGATAGATTTTTTCTTATTGGCTGTTTTGGGCTGTTTTATTGCACACAAAACTGCACACAAACCCAAAAGGGCAAAAGTACCGAAAAAGTTACGAACTTTTCAGGGGTGGCAAATTGTCAGATTTTCCACCCTTGAAATTGGCCCCTTAGTCCCTCGCCATAAGCGGCGGAGCTTTGTTTTCGGAAACCTGCATAAAATTCCCGGTGGTCATGGCGTGAACCGCATTGGACGGTGGTTGCACGACAAACGTCTGCTGCTTTGCTCCGGGCTTTGCCGCCAGCGCACCGGACTGATCTCCCAGGTCGCGGACTTCGTCCCGCTGATTTTGGGTGAATGCCACTGGCTCCACAACGGCAATGCCACCCTGGTTGCAGTTGGGGTGCAGCATCCCGTATCGATGGTGCGTCTTACTTCCGCCGCGTAAATGCCGCTGTGAGGGTTGTCTGAGAGCATGGCCTCGCTCAGATAGGCAGAGATGCCAAATGGCTTATTCCTCCTCGCTCTCGCTCGTTTCGGTGGCAGTTTCAGTGGTGGTGTCCTCGGCAGAGGTTTCCTGTGCAGTGGTGCCGAGAGCTTCCGCAATGGCAGCAACAGTATCGGAGACGGTGGCAGTGGTAGTCTGTTCATCTGTGGAGCCGGTGGTCACAACGATGTCAAACAGCGCGGTCAGTCTGTCCGGCACGATGTCCGGGTTAATCTCGCAAATATTCTCCAGCATGGAGCTAAGTTCCATCAGGCAGATGTAAGAGCAGACGGCGGTGGCCACAGGGACGGTCACGCCCAAGTCAATGTATGCCTGCGCGTAATCCACCGCAAAGCCCACAGTCATGCACAGCACGAGGCCCAGCTTTTTATAAAGGCCCTCCCGCATTACGGTGGAAGAGAATGTGCCAGTGGCGGGCAGGTTGTCAATCAAGTGCAACACTATTTTCTTGGAAAAATACCTCATTTGG
>JAJQBR010000190.1 GCA_021203185.1 Clostridiales bacterium | reverse complement strand
TTGCCTCCGCCGTCAAGCGGCACTTCCGCTGCGCTCCCTGCCCTGAAAGGGGAGGGGGACCATGCGTTAGCATGGTGGAGGGGTTTCTCGTTGGAATTGCTGATAAGGCTGCTTCAAAGGGATAATCAGTATTGCTAATTCTACTTAGAGGGTACCTTTCCATGACAAAACATCTGCTGAAAATGCTGGACCTGTCCCCGGACGACATCTATGAGATTTTGAACCTGGCGGACCAGCTGAAATACGACCAGCGCCACGGCATCCCCCACCGGCTGCTGGAGGGCAAGACTCTGGTCACTATTTACGAAAAGCGCTCCACCCGCACCCGCATCAGCTTCGAGACGGGGATGTTCCAGCTGGGGGGCCTTGCCATGTACCTCTCCGGCAAGGAGAGCCAGGTGGGGCGGGGCGAGCCAATGGAGGACACCGCCCGCACCCTGAGCCGCTACTGCGACGGCATTATGATGCGCACCTTCCGCCAGGAGGATTTGGAGCAGTTGGCCCGGTACGCCACGGTGCCGGTCATCAACGGCATGACCGACTTCTCCCACCCCTGCCAGGTGCTGGCCGACCTGATGACCATCCGGGAGCGGTTCGCCCACCTGGACGGGCTGAAGCTGGCCTACGTGGGGGACGGGGACAATATGTGTCACTCCCTCACCGTGGGCGGGCTGAAATGCGGCATGGAGGTGGCGGTTGCCACGCCCCATGACTACCGTCCTCGGCAGGAGATTCTGGACTTCGCCGCCTCCGACCCGGAGTTTGATTTCACCCTGACGGAGAACCCCAAAGAGGCCGTCAAGGACGCCGATGTGGTGTTCACCGATGTATGGGTGTCCATGGGCAAGGAGGCCGAGGCCGAGGAACGGCGCAGAGCCTTCCAGGGCTTCCAGGTAGACGATGATTTGCTCAGCCTTGCCAGCCCCGGCTGCATGGTGCAGCACTGCCTCCCCGCCCACCGGGGGGAGGAGATCACCGCCGAAGTGTTCGAGGCCCACGCCGACGAAATTTTCGACGAGGCGGAGAACCGCCTCCATGTGCAAAAGGCCATTATGTGCCTGCTGCTGGGGGCAAAGAGCGGGGAAGATTGAATGAAATGTGCAATGACGAAACTTCAACCGTTGTTGTTTTGCAGGAACGATGTCGGGGATAATACTGCTCGCAGAATACCATCCGCGTTCGGGTTTCTCATAATTGCACATTGCAAATGAGGCTATCCCTTTGAACCAGTCTCATGAGTAATTCCAGCGAGAAACCCCTCCGCCACCGCCTAAAGGCGGTGGCCCTCCTCCCCTTTCAGGGCAGGGAGCGCAGCGGAAGTGCCGCTTGACGGCGGAGGCAAGAGGCGTGGGTTGTTGGGGAACGGTAGTTCTTTGCAGAAAACTGGTGCTATGCTGGGCAAAAAGCACTGACAAAACAGCAAGCACTCTCCTAACTAACAGCTAGCAGCTAAAAGCTAACAGCTCCATTGCACATTGCAAATTGCTAATTTCAAAAAATCGGGCTGTGCCAAAACAACAGTTTGGCAACGGCCCCTTTTTTTGCACTTTTTCTCTTGCTTTTTTTCCGAAACTGGCTAAAATAAGATACACACTATGAAACACCAAAGGAAGTATTGTATTATGACGACAATCGACATTATCTCCGGCTTTTTGGGCGCGGGGAAAACCACTCTCATCAAAAAACTCATCAGCGAAGCCTTCCAGGGGCAGAAGCTGGTCCTCATCGAGAACGAATTTGGCGAAATTGGCATTGACGGTGGCTTCCTCAAGGACGCCGGTATCCAAATCACCGAGATGAATTCCGGCTGCATCTGCTGCTCCCTGGTGGGCGACTTCGGCCAGGCCCTGCGGCAGGTGCTGGAGCAGTACCACCCGGATCGCATCCTCATCGAGCCGTCCGGCGTGGGCAAGCTCTCCGATGTGTCCAAAGCCGTGGGCCGGGTGGCCGAGGAGACCGACATGAAGCTGGGCAGCGCCGTCACTGTGGTCAACGCCAAAAAGTGCAAGATGTATATGAAGAACTTCGGCGAGTTCTTCAACGACCAGGTGGAACACGCGGGGACCGTTATCCTCAGCCGCACCCAGGACATGAGCGAGGCCAAGCTCCAGGAGGTCATCGACCTGATCCGCACCAAGAACCCCAGAGCAACCATCGTCACCACCCCCTGGGACGACCTGACCGGCGCGCAGATCCTCTCCGCCATCGCCGGGGGCGACTCCCTGGCCGACGAGCTGATGGCCCTGCTCCACGCCCAGGACGACGGCCACGACGAGGAGCATCACCACCATCACCATCATCACGACCACGATGAGGACGATGGCCACAAGCATCATCATCACGACCACGATGAGGACGATGGCCACGAGTACCATCATCACGACCACGATGAGGAAGGCCACGAGCATCATCACCACGACCACGATGAGGAAGGCCACGAGCATCATCACCATCATCACGACCATGACGAGTGCGGCTGCGGCCATGACCACCATCATCACCACCACGGCCACGACGCCGACGAGGTATTCACCTCCTGGGGCATGGAGTCCCCCCGCAAGTTCACCGAGGCGGAAATTCAGACCGCTTTGGAGGCGTTGGATACCGGCGCTTACGGCGCGGTGCTTCGCTCCAAGGGCATCGTTCCCTGCGTAGACGGCACCTGGCTCCACTTCGATATGGTGCCGGGCGAAATCGAGATTCGCCGGGGCAGCGCGGACTACACCGGCCGCCTGTGTGTTATCGGCTCCCAGCTGAAAGAGGAGCAGGTGCAGGCGCTGTTTAATCTGTAAAAACCTGCAAAAAAATTCTCCCTTTCTCCCCGGCGGGAGGAAGGGAGATTTCCCACGTTTTCTGCGGCGGAATGGAGGTTCCCCATGGCCCAAAATCCTATCCCTGTCTATTTAATCGCCGGATTCCTGGACGGCGGCAAGACCAATTTCATCGCCCCTATGCTCTCCGGCAAGGATTTCACCGAGGACGAACACACCCTCCTGATTGTCACCGAGGAGGGCGAGGAGGAATATGACCTGGACGCCCTGCGCCAGCGGGACGTGCGGGTGGAGTTCATCGACGGCGAGGAGGACTTCACCAGGGAGCGTCTGGCGAAGCTGGATGCCAAGTATCAGCCCTCCCAAATTGTTATCGAGTACAACGGTATGTGGCAAATCGCCGACACCCAGGAGGCGTTCCCCGACCATTGGACGCTGTACCAGATTGTCACCATCATCGAGTCCCCCACCTTCAACAGCTACGCCAAAAACATGGCCAGCCTGATGATGGAAAAGCTGCGGATGGCCGATCTCATTGTCTTTAACCGCTGCACCGATGAGCTGGCCCCCATGCTCCGCCAGCGGAACATCAAGCTGCTCAACCGCCGGGCGGAAATTTATTTGGAGTTTGACGGCGAGCGGATGGAGGAGTACGACGACGGCAGCGTCTGTCCCTTCGACCTGTCTCAGCCGGTGCTGGAGTTGAGCGACGAGGACTTCGGCTTCTGGTATACCGACTGCCAGGACAAGCCCGACCGCTACGAGGGCAAGCTGGTGCGGTTCCACGGCATGGTGGCCCAGTCCCCCAAGTTCCCCAGAGGCTCCTACGCCGTGGGCCGGTTCGCCATGGTCTGCTGCGCCCAGGACACCGCCTTTTTGGGGATGCTCTGCTACGGCCCGGAGCAGAAGAAGCTGAAAAACAAGGACTGGGTAGAGGTCACCGCCCGGATCCGCATCAAAAGCCTGCGGGTGCTGGGGGGCGAAGGCCCGGTGCTGTACACCACCGAGGTCAAGCCTGCTGCGGCTCCGGAAGATACGATGGTGTACTTTTAATCAATAAAATCGCGTTTTTGCAGTGACGCGGCGCTTTGTTTTCTGTTGAGCGTTCCTTTTGGGTTTTCGCACGGCTGAACGAAGGTGCAAAAAGCGCCGGGATTCGAGACAAATTTGATATAGTCCCCTTAGAGTTAGACACTCGGAAAAGCAAAAATTCGAGGCTGCACTAAGGGGACTATTTGTGTTCTTTCCGGAGAATAATTCGGCTGTTTTGACAAAGCGCAAACGTTTTGTTCCCTGTCATTGCTAATTGCACATTGCAAATTGCTCATTGGTGCAAACCGCTTCCGCCGTCCGCACCCCGTCCACGGCGGCGGAGACAATGCCTCCGGCGTATCCGCAGCCCTCACCGCAGGGGTACACCCCCCGCAGGACGCACTGGCCGCTCTCGTCTCTGGGGACCTTGACCGGGGAGGAAGAACGGGTCTCCACGCCGGTCAGCACCGCGTCCGGGTGGGCGAAGCCCCGCACCTTCCGGTCCAGCAGGGGCAGCGCCCCCCGCAGTGTCTCGATGACGTAGGGGGGCAGACAGCCCTCCAGCGTGGTCCAGCTCACACCGGGGCGGTAAGTGGGTTCCACCTCTCCCGCGCTGGTGCTGGCCCGTCCCGCCAGGAAGTCCC
>JAJQBR010000087.1 GCA_021203185.1 Clostridiales bacterium | reverse complement strand
TTTGCAGGAGATAGCCGGGAGGCCGCTGACTGGCAGGCCGAAGACCGGGGAGTTTTTGGCCATGATGTGGGGGTATTTGGCGGCACAGGACGCGAACGCTACTACCCCTAAAACTACCCCTTAGCCGTTAAAAACAGTATGGATAAGTACGGGCAAAAGTTGATAAAAACGGCTTAAAATAAAGCTATTTGCAGACAATACGGGCATATACAGGCGATACCGGGATAATTCAAATCCCTCCTTCTGCGCCAAAAATCCGTTGAACTTGTTTCAGGTTCAGCGGATTTTTTCTGTTTCAGGTGAAAACGGCGTTCGCCGGGATGCACCCTCCCGCCTCAATTGCATAGGATGGGGTACCATGAATAAGGAAGGTGCTGCGATTTTGCGACAGGAACTGAATATCTGGGTGGTGGGCGGCGACCTGCGCCAGGTGAAGCTGGCCCAGCTGCTGACCGACGACGGCCACTGGGTCCAGACCTATGCCATGGAGCGGCGGCCCGACCCCAACACGCTGCCAGGCTCTGACACCCTGCGGGGCATTGAACGCGCCCAGTGCGTCATTCTGCCCCTGCCGGTGACGGTGGACGACGGCGTTCTGAATGCTCCCCTCTCTGACCAAAAGATACCGGTCAAAACGGTGCTGGACGCTCTGCGTCCGGGGCAGATCATCTGCGCGGGACGGGTTTCCCCCGGACTGACTGCTTACGCACAGAGCAAGGGACTAAACCTACAGGATTACTTCGCCAGAGAGGAACTGGAAATCAAAAACGCCGTCCCCACAGCGGAGGGCGCCATTCAAATCGCCATGGAGGAGTTGCCCACCACCCTGTTCGGGACGCGGGTGCTGATTATCGGCTTTGGGCGGCTGGGGAAGCTGCTGGCCCATCGGCTGAAGGGTCTGGGGGCCAGGGTAACGGTCTCCGCCCGGAACTATGCAGACCTGGCCTGGATCGAATCCTACGGCTACTGGTCGGAACATACGAATCAACTGGACGGCTGGCTGGGAGGCTACCAGCTGGTCATCAACACCGTTCCCGCCAAAGTGCTGGACGGGGCCAGGCTCCGCGACCTGGACGCGGGAACGCTGGTCATCGACCTGGCCTCCAAACCCGGCGGCGTAGACCTGGAGGCCGCAGCAAATCTGGGGGTCAAGGTCATTTGGGCGCTGTCGCTGCCGGGAAAGGTGGCTCCGGTGACCTCCGGGAAAATCATACGGGACACGGTCTATCACATTTTGCAGGAGGTGGAGCCGTGAGCGGCGAGCAGGCGCAGGTGGGATTTGGACTGACGGGATCCTACTGCACCCTCCACAAAGTCCTCCCGGCGCTGGAACTGGTACAGGAGCGCTTCGGCTCAGTGGTTCCGCTGCTGTCGGAGAACTGCGCTGCCACCGACACCCGCTTTGGCAGCGCGGAGAACCTACGCCGGGAGGTGGAGCGCATCTGCGGCCGTCCACCTATTCTAACCATCACCCAGGCGGAGCCGATCGGCCCTCAAAAGCTGCTGGACGCTCTGGTCATCGCCCCCTGCACGGGGAACACCCTGGGCAAACTGGCCTGGGGCATCACCGACACCACCATCACCATGGCGGCCAAGGCCCACCTCCGCAACGCGCGGCCCCTGATTTTGGCCGTGTCCACCAACGACGGGCTGGCCGTCTCCCTGCGGAGCCTGGGAGAGCTGATCTGTCGGAAGAACATCTATCTGGTACCCTTCCGTCAGGACGACCCGGTGGGGAAGCCCGCCTCGCTGGTGGCGGAGATGTCGCTGATTCCGCAAACCATTGAGGCCGCGCTGGAGGGGCGGCAGCTCCAGCCGGTGCTGCTGGGCAGTCTGTGAACGGGTGACCGCTCGTGACAGAAAAAGGCGGCGGCAAATGTACTGCCGTCGTCTTATCTTTATCAAGTAAATTGGCTGCCTCGTTTACGCAGCTAGGTGTATGATTCTGTTGAAGTTGTTTCGGATGATTCAAGGGAATAAATACAAAAGTATTTACAATTTTTCCACTTTTTTCATGTGCTGGGAGGCGGCCTTAAGCATCAGCTTTTTGTTGCCTACGCCGTCAAAGGCGACCTCCACCAAAGCGTCGCCGCCCATGGGCAAGATGCTGACAATCATCCCCTTACCGAAAGCGGAGTGATCCACCATGTCGCCCTTCTTGAACTGGCTCAGCAGATTGAAAGTGGCCTGTACCGCCCGCTGGCCGGTGGGGGCCACTGCATGGCTGACGCTGATACCGCCGCCCAGGGGCTTGCCGTCGTCCCGGCGGGGGCGGCGGGGACGGGAGCTGTAACTCCCTCGTCCTCCTGCGCCGCCACGCCCGGCATAGCGGGGCCGTTCGCCGTTCTCGCTCTGGTTGTTATCCTTCCAGTGGCCGCCATACTCCCGGCTCTCTTCGGTCAAGCTGCGGCCCGATTTCTCAATGTATTCCTCCGGAATCTCCTCCAGGAAGCAGGAGGGATTGTTGCTGGTGGTGCGGCCAAAGAGCATCCGCTGGCGGGCGCAGGATAGGTACAGGGTCTCTTCGGCCCTTGTCAGCGCCACATAGCACAGGCGGCGCTCCTCCTCCATCTCCTCGGTGTCGCCAATGGAACGCATACCGGGGAACAGCCCGTCCTCCATGCCCACCACAAACACCACCGGGAACTCCAGCCCCTTGGCGGCGTGCATGGTCATGATAACCACGGCGTTTTCCTTCTCGTCCACGCTGTCCAGGTCAGTGTAGAGGGCGACCTCGTCCAAAAAGCCCTCCAACGTGCCGTCTACGGCGTTTTCCAGATAGCCCTGGATGGAGGATTTCAGCTCATGGACGTTCTCCACCCGAGTGCGGTTTTCCACGGTTTTTTTGGCCTCCAGCGCGGCCACATAGCCGGTGGCGGCCATGACCTCATCGTAGAAGTCGGTCAGTTCTATGGTTTCCGCTTTTTCCCGCAGGCCCTCTATGATGTCCACAAACGCCTGGAGCTTGGGCAGGCTCTTTTGCAGCATGGGGTAGTCTTCGGCGTGGCTGACCACCTCATACAAGGGGAGGCCCAGCTGCTGGGCGATGCCGGTGGCGATTTCGATGGTGCGGTTGCCGATGCCCCGGGCGGGGGTGTTGATGATGCGGCGCAGCCGCAGGTCGTCCGCCGGGTTGTTGATAACGCAGAGGTAGGCCAGCATATCCTTGACCTCCGCCCGGTCAAAAAACTTGGTGCCGCCCACCACCTTGTAGGGGATGGCGTTGCGCTTGAATGCGTACTCCAACTGGTTGGACTGGGCGTTCATCCGGTAGAGAACCGCGAAGTCCTTCCAGTCCCGGCCCTTGCTGATGCCCGCCAGCACCTGGGCGGCCACATACTGGGCCTCGTCGTTTTCGTTCATGGCGGTGTAGACCTTGACCTTGTCGCCGCCCTCCTGCCGGGTCCACAGGTTCTTGCCTTTCCGCCCGGTGTTGTTGCGGATGACGGCGTTAGCGGCCTCCAGAATGTTCTGAGTGGAGCGGTAGTTCTGCTCCAGCCGAATGACCCGCGCCCCCTTGTACTGGCTCTCAAAGTCCAGGATGTTCTCGATGGTGGCGCCCCGGAACCGGTAAATGGACTGGTCATCGTCCCCCACCACGCAGATATTCTTTCGGTCCCCGGCCAGCAGCGCCGCCAGCAGGTATTGCAGGTGGTTGGTGTCCTGATATTCGTCCACCAGCACATAGCGGAACTTCCGCTGCCAGTAATCCCGCGCCTCCTGGCTGGACTGGAGCAGGCGAACGGTCTGGAGGATCAGGTCGTCGAAGTCCAGCGCGTCCGCCTCACGGAGGCGCTTCTCGTAGTCCACATAAAGTTTGCCGATTTGAATCAGCCGGGCGTCGCCGGACTTCTGACTTTCAGTCAGGTAGTCCGCCGCCAGCTGCATATTGTCCTTGGCTCTGGAGATATTACTGAGTACCATCCGGGGCGGGAACATCTTGTCGTCCACGTTCTGGGCCTTTAAAATCTCCTTGAGTACCCGGACGGAATCGTCGGTGTCGTAAATGGTGAAGGCGGTGCGGTAACCCAGCTTGTCGATGTCCCGCCGCAGGATGCGGACACAGGCGGAGTGGAAGGTAAACGCCCAAACGTCCTGGCCCTCCGGCCCCAGCATGGCCTCCAGCCGGGATTTCAACTCCCCCGCCGCCTTGTTGGTGAAGGTGATGGCGATGATGGACCAGGGAGCCGCCGGGTGCAGCTTGCAGAGCATTTCCGCACGGGCGCGGTCGGCCTCGTTGGGGGATTGCAGATAGTCCTCCAGGAACGCCAAATCCTCCTCCGTCACCCAGTCGGGAACCTCGGAGGAGTCGCTGCCCTGGCCGTATTTGATGAGGTTGGCGATGCGGTTGATGAGGACGGTGGTCTTACCGCTGCCGGCCCCCGCCAGCAGCAGCAGCGGCCCCTGGGTGGTCAGGACGCCCTCCCGCTGCTCCGGGTTCAGCTTCTGGTAATCCAGCGCGATGACGCTGCGCCGCAGGGCGCAGAAACGGGTGCAATTGTGTTCGTTCAACATTTCTCTTCCCTCTTTTTCCGCCTTTTTTATTTGTATTTTATCACTTTTTTTCTTTTCGGTCAATTCACAAAGTCCACAGATAACGCACAAAAAAGGCGGGATGCTTCTGACGGGAAGGAAACTTTACACGCCGCAGATGGTCTTGGCGGCGCAAAAAAGGGGCAGAGCCTGCGCCCTGCCCCCTGATTGGTTATCTCTTTTACGCAGCCATACGCCAGAAACCCCTCCGCCGCCGCCTAAAGGCGGCGCGAAGCATGGTGGAGGGGTTTCCTCTGGGATTACTGACGCGGCTGATTCAAAAGAAAGATTGGTTTTACTTGCTCTGAATGTATTTATCCATCGCCGCAGCCGCTTTCTTGCCCGCGCCCATGGCCAAAATGACCGTGGCCGCGCCGGTGACGGCATCACCCCCGGCAAACACGCCAGGACGGGTGGTGGAGACGTCGTCCTCCCCCACCACCAGGCAGCCCCGCCGGTTGGCCTCCAGGCCGGGGGTGGTGGAACGGATCAGGGGGTTGGGAGAAGTACCCAGCGCCATGATGACGGTGTCCACGTCCAGCACGAACTCGCTGCCGGGAACCTCGATGGGACGGCGGCGGCCAGAGGCGTCCGGCTCACCCAGCTCCATGCGGATGCACTTGCAGCCTGCCACCCGGCCGGTGGGTTTGCCGTCCTCTCCTACGCCGCCGAGGATCTCCACCGGGTTGCAGAGGGTCAGGAACTCGATGCCCTCCTCCTTGGCGTGTTCGATTTCCTCGTTCCGGGCGGGCATTTCCACCTCGCTGCGGCGGTAGACGATGTAGACGTGTTCCGCGCCCATCCGCTTGGCGCAGCGGCAGGCGTCCATCGCCACGTTGCCGCCGCCCACCACGGCCACCGCCCTGGACTTGATAACCGGGGTGTCGTATTCGGGCAGGTAGCCCTTCATCAGGTTGATGCGGGTCAGGTACTCGTTGGCGGAGCAAACCCCCGCCAGCCCCTCGCCGGGGATGTTCATAAACCGGGGCAGGCCCGCGCCGGTACCGATGAATACGGCCTCATAGCCCATGTCATCCATCAGCTCGTCGATGGAGAGAACCTTGCCCATGACCATGTCGGTCATAATTTCCACGCCCAGGGCCTTGAGCTTGTCCACCTCGCCGCCGACGATGGCTTTGGGCAGACGGAACTCCGGGATGCCGTAGACCAGTACGCCGCCTGCGGTGTGGAACGCCTCGAACACCGTCACCTGATAGCCCTGCTTGGCCAGGTCCGCCGCGCAGGTCAGGCCGGAGGGGCCGGAACCCACCACAGCCACCTTGTGGCCGTTGGATGCGGGCTTTTCCACCTGCTCCTGGACGTTCTCCCGGTGCCAATCGGCCACGAACCGCTCCAGGCGGCCAATGCCCACCGGTTCGGTCTTGATGCCCCGGACGCACTTGGCCTCGCACTGGCTCTCCTGGGGGCAGACACGCCCGGAGATGGCGGGCAGGGCGTTGGTGGAGGAGATGACCTGATAGGCCCCTTCCAGGTCGCCGTCTACGATTTTTTTGATGAAATCGGGAATCTGTACGTTCACCGGGCAGCCGGAGACGCAGGGCATATTCTTGCAGTGCAGGCAGCGCTCGGCCTCGCCCTGGGCCATCTCCAGCGTGTAGCCGGTGGCTACCTCTTCAAAGTTCTTATTGCGGACATCAGGCTCCTGGGTGGGCATGGGAGTCTTAGTGGGACACATATTTGCCATTGTTCTCTTCCTCCTTACTGAATCAGGTCCTTGCCCAGCTTTTCAAAGCGGCACATATGGTCGCGGGCCATTTCAGCCTCCTGCTCCCGGTAGGTGCCGTTGCGGTTCATCAGCTCGTCGAAATCCACGGCGTAGCCGTCGAACTCCGGGCCGTCCACACAGGCGAACTTCATCTTGCCGCCCACGCTGACCCGACAGCCGCCGCACATACCGGTGCCGTCGATCATAATGGGGTTCAGGGAGACCCGGCAGGGGACGCCGAAGGGTTCCGCCGTCTTGACCACGAACTTCATCATGGGGACGGGGCCAATGGCGATAATCACGTCATACTTTTTGCCGCTCTCCAGCAGCTGCTGCTCCTTGGTGGTGGTGAAGCCGTGTTCGCCATAAGAGCCGTCGTCGGTCATAATGTAGAAGTTGTCGCAAGCGTCGGAAAATTCATTTTCCAGAATCACAAGGTCCTTGTTGCGGAAGCCGACAATGACGTCAGTCTCCACCCCCGCGTCGTGGAAGCCCTTCGCCACGGGGTAGGCGATGGCAGTACCCAGGCCGCCGCCGATGACGCAGGCGGACTTGACGCCCTCCATCTCCGTGGGCTTGCCCAGAGGACCGACGAAGTCCAGCAGGTAGTCGCCCTCGTTCATCAGCGCCAGGGCGCGGGTGGTCAGACCCACCAGCTGGAAGATAATTGTGACAGTTCCCTTCTCCCGGTCAAACCCGCCGATGGTCAGGGGCAGCCGCTCGCCCTTTTCGTCGATCCGCAGGATGATAAACTGACCGGGCTGCGCCTTCCGGGCCACGAAAGGCGCCTCCACTTCCAGAAGCGCGATGGTTGGATTCAACACTTCTTTTCGCACGATTTTATACATATCCAGGTTCCTCCTCATTGGATTGGTACGATATATCCCCTCTGCAATTTTGGGAGCCTCCGTTGCAGACTGAATAACGAAACTGTTCAAACGGCGCTCCGCAGAGCCGCCGCCGGGTACGCCGTCAAAAAAACAGCGTACGTTCTTTTTATTATATCGAACGGCGGCGGATTATGCAAGAGGCAATTCTCAATCCGTCAAATTTAGCAGTTCCAGCAGTTCCGCCTCTGTCAAAATGGGAACGCCCAAACTTTGGGCTTTGGTCAGCTTGCTTCCGGCGGCTTCTCCCGCCACCACATAGCCAGTCTTTTTCGAGACGGAGCCGGAAACCTTGCCGCCGTTTTGTTCGATGAGCTTTTTGGCCTCGTTGCGGGTCATTTGGGACAGCGTTCCCGTCAGGACAAAGGTCAGCCCTTTCAGCTTCTCCCCCGGCTTTTCCTCGGTACTCTGGAAGTTGACCCCCGCCTCCCGCAGCGCCCGAATCAGGTGCTGGGACTGAGGGTTGGCAAACCACTTGACGATGGACTGGGCGGTGACGGCCCCGATGTCGTCCACAGCGGTCAGTTCCTCCTCGGTGGCCTCCATGAGCCTGTCCAGCGAGCCGAACTGCCGGGCCAGCACCTGGGCGGCCTTGCTGCCCACCTGCCGGATGCCGAAGGCGCAGAGCAACCTGGAAAGGTCGTTCTGCTTGGACTTTTCCAGGGCGTTCAGCAGGTTTTCCGCCGACTTCTCCCCCATCCGATCCAGTTCCGCCACCGCTTTCCCGTTCAGACGATACAGATCCGCCGGGGTTTTCACCAGCCCGGCGTTGACCAGCGCCTCCACCACCGCAGGCCCCAGACCCTCGATGTCCATGGCGTCCCGGCTGGCAAAGTGGGTCAGGTTGCGCATCAGCTGGGCGGGACACTCCGCCCCGGTGCAGCGCAGCGCCGCCCCGTCCGGATCCCGCTCCACGGGAGCGCCGCAGACGGGACAGACCGAGGGTAAATGGTACGGTTCGCTTTCCTCCTGCCGCTTGGACAAATCCACACTGACCACCTGGGGAATGATTTCCCCGGCCTTTTGGACAATGACCGTGTCGCCAATGCGGATGTCCTTCTCCGTGATGAAGTCCTGATTGTGGAGGGTGGCGTTGGTCACGGTAGTCCCCGCAAGCCGCACCGGCTCCACCACCGCCTTGGGGGTCAAAACTCCTGTGCGGCCCACCTGCACCACGATGTCCAGCACCTTTGTGGGCTTCTGCTCCGGCGGGTACTTCCACGCCACCGCCCAACGGGGGAATTTGGCGGTGCTGCCCAGCAGCTCTCGCTCCGGCAGGCTGTCCAGCTTGACCACCGCCCCGTCGATATCGAAGGGGTAGCGTTCCCGCTCGTCTCCGAGGGCAGAAATCCACTGGGAGACCTCCTCCACTGTGTCGAAAACCGGGTGGGGAATGACCCGAAATTGTAACGTCTCCAGATAGTCCAGCGCCTGGGAATCCGTCTCAAATGCGGGGCCGTCGGAGAGCTGGATGTTGAAGATGATACAGTCCAGCATCCGCTTCGCGGCGATTTTGGGGTCCAGCTGGCGCAGAGAACCGGCGGCGGCGTTACGAGGGTTGGCGAAAAGCGCTTCTCCCTCCAGCTCCCGCTGGTCGTTCAGCCGGGCGAACCGTTCCCGGGAAATATAGCACTCCCCCCGAACGATGAGCCGATGGGGCGCGCCGGTCAGCTTCATGGGGATAGAGCGGACGGTGCGGAGGTTTTCGGTCACGTCCTCCCCCACCTGGCCGTCGCCCCGAGTGGCCCCCCGGACAAACACGCCGTCCACATATTCCAGCGCCACGGAGAGACCGTCCACCTTTGGCTCCGCCACGTAGCAGACGGTTTCGGCGCTCTGGCGCACCCGCTGGTCGAAGGCCGTCAGCTCTCCCCGGTCAAACACGTCCTGAAGGGAGAGCAGCGGGACCTCGTGGGTCACCTCCGCAAAGGCGGAAATGGCCTCGCCTCCCACCCGCTGGGTGGGGGAATCCGCCGTCACCAACTCCGGGTACTCCGCCTCCAGCCGCTCCAATTCCCGCAGCTTTTGGTCGTATTCGTAGTCAGAAACCACCGGCGCATCCAGCACGTAATACTGGTAGTTCCACCGGTTCAACTCCTCTTTCAGGGCGTCGATTTGCGCCTTTGCTTCCTTCATTGTTCTCACTGCTCCTCTGCGGCGTTGGAATCCGCCGCCTGGTCGTAGGGGTTCCAGCTGGCGTAGCTCTCCGGCACGTCCCCCATCAGGATGGACTGGGCCAGCGGAATGGTGCTGGTCAGCTGCTGCTTGTGGACCCCGCCGGGGATCATCAGCAGCACGTCTACAGAAATTACCATATTGATCTGGTGGAGGGTCTGGTTGATACCCGCCGACTGAAATTCACTCTCAAAGGAGATGCCCACCTGCCCGGCGTGTAAAATCTCCACGCTGACCTCCGGCCCCAGACCGGAAAATACCGTCAGGTTCAGCACCGCCCCGATGGGGATTTGGACGCGCTGCCGCTCCATGCCGTCCAGCACCGTGGAGACCTCCCGGCCCATGCTGACCCGCAGGGCGTTGAGCATATCCATATCGGTGGTCATGCCCACCACTTCCCCGTTGTCGTCGTAAAACACCTGCACAAGGTCGTTGTAGCTCAGTTCTCCGGCCTCGGTGAGACTGGAACAGACCTCGTTGACCTCGGCGGTCACCAGATTGTCCAGCTCCGCTCGGGCCAACTCCAGCACGACGGGCCGGAGGCGGGCATCTACCACCCACAGCAGCAGCGCCGCCGTCAGCAGCGCAGCCCCCAGCAGAATGAATCCCCGCCCTTTTCCACGTCCCCGACGGGGCGGGCGAGGTCTTAGCCGTCTCATGGTCACCACCCCTCGCCTAGTTTATGCGGGAGGGCGTGTCCCTGTGCGAAAATAGCTGTTAGCTTGGTGCTGCTCAGCTATTCGCGCTGCGCTGTTCGATAGCTACTCCTATCTTTTTACTGGCAGCACATGACCATCGGTTCTTTTCGCGTTTTGTTTAAAACTCCACGCTTTTGGTACGCAGTACTTGGCTAACAGCTAACGGCTAACAGCTAATAGCTCTTTAACAGCTCCTCCGCCGCCAGCATGATACCGGTCTTGCCGGAGGGATAAGTCAACCCTCCTTGCAGGTAGACCGTGTAGGGCGGGCGCATGGGCGCGTCTGCGGAAAGCTCGATGGAGGCTCCCTGAATGAACGCCCCCGCCGCCATAATCACCGGGCAGTCGTAGCCGGGCATATCCCAGGGGATGGGGGTCACGAAGCTGTCCACCGGGGAGCCGGACTGGATACCCCGGCAGAACCGCTCCACCGCCTCCGGCGCGTGCAGGGACACCATTTGAATGATGTCGTGGCGGGTCTGCTGGGAGGTGGGTTCCGTGTCGTAGCCCAGCAGTTCCATCATTCTGGCCCCAAAGACGGCGGTTTTCACCGCCTGGGCCACGGTGTGGGGGGCCAGGAACAAGCCCTGATACAGGGCGCGGTTGTTGCCCAGGGTGCTGCCGCACTCCCGGCCAATGCCGGGGACGGTCAGTCGCATGGCCGCCGCCTCCACCAGGTCGTGCCGCCCGGCGATGTAGCCGCCGGTGGGGGCCAGACCGCCGCCGGGATTTTTGATGAGGCTGCCCACGATGAGGTCCGCTCCCACCTGGCTGGGTTCCGTGGTCTCCACGAACTCGCCATAGCAGTTGTCCACAATGACCGCGGCGTCCGGGTTGTTTTGGCGCACAATGTCGATCAGTTCCCCGATTTCCGCCACAGACAGGGTGGCGCGGGTGGAGTAGCCCTTGCTGCGCTGAATCAGCACCGCCTTGACCCCCGGTTCCCGAACCGCCCGGGCCAGCCCCTCCCGGTCTGGCTGGTCGTCCGGGGTGATGTCCACCTGCCGGTAGTCGATGCCGTAGCTTTTCAGGCTGCCCGGTTCCTCGCCGGTGACACCTATGACCCCCAAAAGGGTGTCGTAGGGCGCGCCCACCGCGCTGATAAGAATGTCTCCCGGCTTCAAGGCCCCATAGAGGGCGGAGGCGATGGCGTGGGTGCCATTGACGAACTGGATGCGTACCAGCGCGTCCTCGGTGTCGAAAATATCCGCGTAAATTTTGTCCAGTTCATCCCGGCCCTGGTCGTCGTAGCCGTAGCCGGTGGTCCCGGCAAAGTAGCTCTCCGCCACCCGATGGGTCTGGAAGGCGGAGAGTACCTTTTGGGTGTTGTACTCCGCGATTTCGTCGACGCGCGCAAACTGGGCGCTGATGTCCTGCTGGGCCTGTTGTGCCAGGTCCCGCACCCGGTCTGAAATGCCCAGGGGGTTTTCGTTGTTCATGGTTTACAGCTCACTTTCACAAAAAGCGGTCAACAAATCCACGCAGGCTGAAAAATCGTCCAGATCCATCATCTCCGTGGGAGCGTGGGTGTAGCGGCAGGGGATGGACACACCGCCCGTCCGCACACCGGTTTGGCTGCGGCTGATAGGGCCGCCGTCGGTGCCGCCGCAGGTCAGCACGTCCCGCTGGGCGGGGATATGCTTTGCTTCGGCTAAACGGCACAAACGTTCCACCACCTCCGGGTGGCAGATAACGCTGTGATCCATCACCTTGACCGCCGCGCCCTTGCCCAGAGCGGTGGTTCCCTCGTGGAGTGCGCCGGGAATGTCGTCCGGGCAGGTCACGTCTACCACGATGGCGTAGTCGGGTCGGACGGCAAACCCGGCAGGCCCCGCGCCCCGGGTACCCACCTCTTCCTGGGTGGTGAAGGCAAAGTACAGGTCATTTTTCCGCTCGTCCAGGCTGCGGAGGACGGCCAGCAGCGCCCCGCAGCCCGCCCGGTCGTCCAGGTAAGGGGAGACAACGCGGTTCCCCGCCCGGAAGAAGGGCGCGTCGTAAACGGCGGTATCTCCCGGAGACGCCAGCTTTTCCGCCTCGGCCCTGTCCTTCGCGCCGATGTCCAGGAACAGGTCGGTCATTTTCAGCTCTTTGCCCAGCTTGTTGTCATCGCAGGAAATCAGTCCCCGAATACCATTCTGGAACCGCACCGGCGTTTGCAGCAGCGTGGCCGGATCCAGCCCGCCCACCGGCGCAAAGCGCAGTACGCCCTCTTTCTCGTAATGGGTCACCATGACCCCCACGCTGTCCATGTGAGCGGCCAGCAACACCTTCGGCCCCGGCCCCGCTCGATGGACAATCAGGTTACCAAGAGGGTCAACGTTGATATCGTCGGCATATTGCTCTGCCTCCCGGCGAATCAGGTCTCGAATTTCCCCTTCGTCCCCGGAGACGCCAAAGGCGCGGGTCAACCGCTCCAGCAGGTTCAAATCTGTCATTGCTCATCCTCCTCCAGTGACTGTAAAAAGGCGCGGGTCAGCCGCAGCATCCCCTCCGCGTCCTCCAGGCTGGCAGCCTCTGTGGGACTGTGGAGATACCGCACTGGGAGGGCCAGCCCCGCCACCTGCGCCCCGCAGCGGCTGCGCTGGTAGCTTCTGGCGTTGGACTGTTCGGCATCTGCCGCTTTCAGCTGCCAGGGGATATTCTGGCGCTCGGCCAGTCCCCGCAGGCGGAGGAACAGCGCCCGGTCATAAATCGTAAACCGGTCAGATACCGGCAGCACCACGCCCTGTCCGGGGGTGACGCCTGTCTTGTCCTCTGTTCGTTCCGGGCCGTCCTCCGTCGCTATGCCGTCCAGACAGAGGACGATATCCGGCTTCTCCGCAAAGGCCGCGCCAAAGGCCCCCCGCGTCCCTACCATCTCCTGGGCGGCAAAGACGAAGGTGCAGTCCACCGGCAGCTCCCCCTGGAGCAACTTCAGCAGGACGGCGCAGGAAATTCGACTGTTAAGCGCTTTTCCTTTACATATATTTTCTGTTCCAAATGGGGAAAACTTAGAGACAAATACGCCCACGTCTCCCAGAGAGAGAAGTACCTTCGCCGCGTCTTTGTCCTTCGCACCGATGTCGATATAGAGTTCTTTCAGCTTTGGAACAGTATTTCGTTCCGATTTTGTGGTCAAATGGATGGGTTTCATGCCGATAACACCGGAAATACGGTTTTTACCCAGATAGACCCGCTTACCAATCAGCGTCCGGCGGTCCACTGGCCCCACTGTCTGGAACCGGAGAGAACCGTCCTCTGTAAAGCCGGATACCATTATACCTGTTTCGTCCATGTGCGCGTCCAGCAAAACCCGTTTTTCGGTGGACTTCCGGCCACGCTTGAACACGATTAAATTTCCCAGGTTATCCACCCGCAGGCTGTCCGCATAAGGTTCCGCCTGCTGCCGAATGAACTGGCGCACGTCCTCCTCCCGGCTGGACACGCCGGAGCGCTGACACAGCGCCGCGATCAGTTCCCGCATGACAGCGCCTCCTCTCCGATGCGCTCCACAAAGGCCGCCAGCAGCCGGGCGCACTGTTCCACGTCTCCCAGGTCGATAACCTCCAGCGGCGTGTGCATATACCGCAGGGGGATGCTGAGAATGGCGGTGGGGATACCCTCCCGCAAAATCTGGATGTCCCAGCCGTTGGTGCCGGTGGAACCTGCCATAACCTCCACGGAATACGAGAGGTTCTCCGCCTCGGCTTTCGTTTTCATTCTCCGGAACATCCACTGAGCGATGTTTGGCCCTACGCCGATGACCGGGCCACTCCCCAGCGGGAAACACTCGTCCCCGGAGCAGTCCGCGCTGCTGCCGAAGGTCACGTCCACCGCCACGGCGCAGTCCGGCGCGACGCCGTAGGCCGCAGTGATTGCGCCCCGGCTGTCCACCTCTTCGCCAACGGAGCCGAGAACGTAGACATCCACGTCCAGCTCCCGCTCTTCGAGCAGCTCCAGCGTCCGCAGCAGCAGACAGAAGCAGGAGCGGTCGTCCAACGATTTCCCTGCCACGCGGCTCTCCCCCAGGAAGAAGGTGTCCTCCCGGTAGGCCACCGGCGTCCCCACCGGAACGCGGGTTAGGGCCTCCTGCTGGGGCAAGCCCACGTCGATGCGCAGGTCGGACAGAGCCGCCGCCTTGTCGCCGTCCTCCGGCAGCGCCCCGGCGACGATGCCGGTCAGAGGCGGCGCTGTCAACACCGTGACCTCCCGATTGGGCAAAATGCGGGGGTCAATGCCCCCCAGGGTGGAAAAGCGCAGATAGCCCCGGTCATGGCCGGTGACGATCAGCCCCACCTCGTCCAGATGGGCGTCCAGAAGAATTTTTTTCGCATTGGCTTTGCCGCAGCGCTTTACGCCCAAAACGCTGCCCATAGTGTCCGTCCAGACCTCATCCGTCAGCGGGCAGAGCAGTTCTGCAGCGGTTTTTGCCACCGCCCCCTCGAACCCAGTGGGGCCGGAGGACTGGGTCAGCCGTGCCAGTTGTTCAAACGCAGTCAAAGCAGTCCCTCCTCACGGCAGCTCATTCACCAGCCGCTTAAACACGTTGCCCCGCTCCATAAAGTTCTTAAACTGGTCAAAGGAGGCGCTGGCCGGGGACAAAATTACAATGTCCCCCGGCTGGGCCAGCGCCGCCGCCTTTTGGACGGCGGCAGCCAGGCTGTCGGTTTCGCAGATGGGCAGCAACTCTGGGTCGTAGCCGGGAGCGTTCTCCGCCGCAGCGCGGATTTTCCCGGCTGTGGCGCCGGTCAGCACCAGCTGCTTGACGTGGGCCACCAGGTCGGGGCCTAGTACGTCATAGGGAATGTGTTTGTCGTAGCCGCCGGCAATCAAAATCACCTTCTGGTGGAAGGAGCGCAGCCCGGCGATGGTGCGGCTGGGGCTGGAGGCAATGGAGTCGTTGTAGTACTTCACCTCGTCGCGCACCCGCACCAGCTCGATGCGATGCTCCACCCCGCCGAAGTTGGCGGCAAACCGGCGAAACACCTCGTCCTCCACCAGACCGTCCAGCGCGGCCACAGCCGCCATGTAGTTCTCCACGTTGTGTACACCGGGGATGAGGATGTCCTGTACCGGCAGCACCTGTCGGGTTTCGCCGCCCTTTTTGACGCAAATCACGCCGTTTTCCAGCGTCACGCCGTCCTCCAGGGGGTTCTGCCGGGAAAACAGCGTCACCTGGCCGGGGGCCTCGGCTGCAAAGCCGTTGGTGATGGCGTTGTCCCGGTTCAGCACCACCTTCTGGTCTGCGGTCTGGTAGCGGAAGATGTTTTTCTTGGCCGCCACGTACTCCTCCATGCCCTTGTGAATGTCCAGGTGGTTGGGGGCCAGGTTGGTGACCACGGCGATGTCCGGGCTGACGTCCATCGTCAGCAGCTGGAAGGAGGACAGCTCCAGCACGGCGACATCCTCCGGCTGCATCCGCTCCGTGTCCGGCAGCAGCGGGCGGCCAATGTTGCCGCCCAGGTGGACGGTGTACCCCGCCGCCTCCAGCACCTTGGCGATGATGGTGGTGGTGGTGGTTTTGCCGTCAGAGCCGGTGACGGCGATTTTCTTGCAGGGGCAGACGTGGAAGAACACCTCCATTTCGGAGGTCACCAGACTGCCCCGGGCCTTTGCCGCTTCAAAGGCGGGGATGTCCGGGCGAATGCCGGGGGACCGGAAAATAATGTCCTGGTCCAGTCCCTCCAGGTAGTCCGGCCCCAGCTTCAACGTCGCCCCCATTGCCTCCAGTTCATTCAACAGGGCGTCGTTGCCGAACTGCTGCCTGGTGGCCTTGTCGCAGGCCGTCACCGCAATGCCCCGGCGCAGCAGCAGCTTGAGCCAGGGGGTGTTGCTGACACCGATGCCGATAATGGCGACGGTTTTATGCTGTAAAGAAGTCAGATACTCCGCAAAGGTCATTTCAGGTTCCTCCCCAAAAGTGGTAAGTCACAATATCGCAACAGAATTAGTATAGCCGATTCCGATGGGAATTGCAACGAGGAATTGACATTTGCCCGAAAAACTGCAACAATAGGGGTATCCCAAACTCGCGCTTGACAGATAAGCCGCAGTGTGTTAGCGTATTAGCGAGCTAAAGCAAAGGAGCGTTTTTATGGATATCCATGTCAACGATGTACTGCTGATGAAAAAGCCGCACCCCTGCGGCAGCCGGGAGTGGCTGGTGCTGCGCATCGGCATGGACTTCCGCCTGCGGTGTCAGGGCTGCGGCCGGGAGATGATGATTCCCCGGAGCAAGGCGGAAAAAAGCGTGAAAAAGATCCTGCCCGCCGGTCAACCGGCGGAAAAACTGTGAAAATCCGTGAGAGAGAGGCAAAAATCCTATGAAAGAGTTTTGGAGCAGCCGTATCCAGAATCTGGTCCCCTACACCCCGGGGGAACAGCCTAAGGACCGGAAGTTTATTAAACTGAACACCAACGAGAACCCCTATCCCCCCTCGCCAAAAGCGCTGGAGGCCATCCGGGAGAACACCGACGAGAATCTTCGGCTCTACTCCGACCCGGAGGGGAGCGCTCTGCGCGCCGCGCTGGCGGAGGTCTACGGGCTGAGGGAGAGTCAGATTTTCGTGGGCAACGGCTCTGACGAAGTGCTGGCCTTCGCGTTCCAGGCGTTTTTTGGCGTGGGGGATACTGTCGCTTTCCCGGACATCACCTACAGTTTTTACCCGGTCTACGCGAAGATGTTCGGCATCAATTGCAAAATTGTCCCGCTGAACGACGACTTCACCATGCCGGTGGAAGGGCTGGTCGGCGGAAACAACGGCGTGGTCATCACCAACCCCAACGCCCCCACCGGCATTGAGCTTCCCCAGGAGCAGTTGCGCCGGGTTCTGGATGGCAACCCGGATGTGGTGGTCATCGTGGACGAAGCCTATGTGGACTTCGGCGGCACCTCCGCCCTGCCGCTGCTGGAGGAGTACCCCAACCTGTTGGTGGTCCAGACCATGTCCAAGTCCCGCTCGCTGGCGGGGCTGCGGGTGGGCTTCGCCTTTGGCAGCGAGAACCTGATTCAGGCGGTGAACTGCGTGAAGAACTCCATCAACTCCTACACCCTGGACCGGCTGGCCATCGCGGGCGGCACAGCGGCGGTACAGGACCGGGCCTGGTTCCGGGAGAGCTGCGCAAAGGTGGCAGCCACGCGGGAGGTCACAGTGCGCAGACTGCAAGCGCTGGGCTTCACCGTCCTCCCCAGCAAGGCCAATTTCATCTTCATCAGCCACGAAAAAGTCCCCGCCAAAACGCTTTTCGCCCGGCTGCGGCAGGAGGGGATTTTGGTGCGCTACTTTGACAAGCCCCGCATCGACAATTTCCTCCGGGTGACCATCGGCACCGAGGCCGATATGGACACCTTCTGTACCGTGATGGAAAAGCTGGTTCGGTGAGGGCACGCCAATCGGCAGGGAACGCAAAAAGTCCCGGCGGCGCAAAAATTTTGGTGGGCTTTTCCCCGATCATATGGTATACTGTAGAGGATTAAGACCCTGAAAGGAGGCCGACCACCCCTATGAAACGGCTGCTCGCCACCCTGTGCGCGCTGTCCATGCTGGTTCTGTCCGGCTGCAGCTTCAATGTGCTGGAATCCACCGACGAACTGTACGCCCTGCCCAAGGCTTCCGAGGAATACACCTCTCTGGAAGAGAACCTGCAAAGCCTGCTGGACTCCGGGCTGGAATACGCCCCGCCCCTGTCCGGCTCCAACACCCAGCCGGTCCAGCTCCAGGACCTGGACGGCGACGGGGAACAGGAGGCCCTGGCCTTCTTCCGGGAAAGCTCCGCCACGGAGACCCCGCTGAAAATTTACATCTTCACCAAGGACGATGAGGGGCTGTATGAGGTGGCCTGCGTCATCGCCGGGGACGGCACCGACATCAACTCCGTCCTCATCTGCCAGCTGGTGGGGGACGAAGGCACCGTTTACGAACTGGTGGTGGCCTGGCAGGTCTCCAGCGCCCTCTATACCCTCTCGGCCTATTCCATCGAGGAGTACACCCCCACCACCCTGATGACCCAGACCTCCTACACCCGCTACAGCGCGGTGGACCTGGACGGCGACGGAGAGCAGGAGCTGGTGCTGATGACCATCCGCAACTCCGACAGCGACCTGAGTACCGCCGCCTACTACGACAACGTGGACGGCGTGCTGGAGCCTGTCAGCACCGCCAACCTGTCCACCCGGCTGTCCTCCATCGACAAGACCAGCGACGGGCTGTTGGCGGACGGAACCCCCGCCCTCTATGTCACCGGGGCGGTGCAGGACGTCAATTCCAGCGCCTCCTACCAGCTGACGGACATTCTGCTGCTCCGGGACGGGGCGCTGTGCAACATCACCCTGGACGAAGACGGCCAGAACAGCACCGACACCATCCGCTACAGCCTGACCTCCAACCAGGACATCAACGGGGACGGTGTGGCAGAGATTCCCATCCCCTACCTCCTCACCAACTACGACAGCAGTTCCTCCGATCTGTTTTACGCGGTGGACTGGCGGCAGTACACCGCCGACGGCTCCTATGCGGTGGTCTCCATCACCTATTATAACAGCACCGACGGCTGGTATCTGGAGCTGCCGGAGGAGTGGTTGGACTGCCTGGAGCTGGCCCGCCAGGACACCTCCCAGAGCGGCAGCAACGAGCGGGGCGTGCTGTTTTACTACAACGATGGCAGTGACGACGCAGACATCCCCTTCCTGGGCATCTACAAGAACACCGGCACCTACCGGGAGCGAAACGCCACCTCCGGGGACCGGATGATTTTGCTCCGCAGCAGCGACGCCATTTATTCCCTGGAGCTGTTTGGCTCCGCCTACGAGCAGGTGGAGTCCGCCGGGGACCTGCTGGACCGCTTTCACCTGATCACCGCCGACTGGTCCACGGATTGAGCCATCATCGGCGGTACGACCATCCATTATTTAAGCTGTTAGCTGTTAGCCATTAGCTGTTAGTCACGCACTGCAAACAAAAAACAGACACTTCAAAGGAAAGCAAAGCACAAAAACAAGCCATTCACACAGCGATGTCAGTAAAAAGTTAGCAGCTGCCACGCTAAGAGCCAAAAGCTAACAGCTTACATGAGGTAATTCCATGAGAAAAGTACTTGTGTTAGAAGACGAGGACAGCATCCGCTCCTTCGTGGTGCTGAACCTGAACCGCGCCGGATACGACACGGTGGAGGCTTCCAGCGGCGAGGAAGCCCTGGAGAAGCTGAAACAAAACCCGGACATCCGCCTGGCGCTGCTGGACGTGATGCTGCCCGGCATCGACGGCTTTGAGGTCTGCCGCCAGATCCGCGCCAGCGACAGCAAGGTGGGTATTATCATGCTCACCGCCCGCACCCAGGAGATGGACAAGGTCACCGGCCTGATGACCGGCGCGGACGACTATGTGACAAAACCCTTCTCCCCTGCCGAACTGACCGCCAGGGTGGACGCCCTTTACCGCCGCCTGGGCGGAGAGAGCGCTCCCGCCTCCAACAGCGATGAAATTTCCCAGCCCCCGTTCCTGCTGAACTGCCACAACCGCGTCCTCTTTAAAAACGGCGAACGCATCAAGCTGACCCAGGTGGAATACTCCGTCATGCACCTGTTTATGACGAATCCCCGCCAGGCCATCAGCCGGGAGGAGATTTTGGATCGCATTTGGGGCCGGGAATATTACGGCGAGGTGAAAATCGTAGACGTGAACGTCCGCCGCCTGCGTTTGAAGGTGGAGGACGACCCCAACAACCCCAGCTACATCACCACTGTCTGGGGGTTTGGGTACAAATGGAACGTGTAATAAGGAGCGTGACCGGTATGACGACCGTACAGGCGGTGTATGAACTGCTGGACCGACGCGCACCCTTCCAGATGCAGGAGCCGTGGGACAACTCTGGCCTGCTGGTGGGCCACCGGGCGGCGACGGTGGAACGCATTTTGACCTGTCTCGACATCACGCCGGAGACCATCGAAGAGGCAGCGGAGCTGGGCTGTCAGCTCATCGTCTCCCATCATCCGGTGATTTTCGACCCGGTGAAGCGGGCCGAGGACGGCAACTACACGGGCAAGCGCCTGTTGCTGTTGGCGGAACACCATATTGCGGCCATCTGCTGCCACACCTGTCTGGACGCCTGCCCCGGCGGGGTCAATGACGTGCTGGCGGAGCTTTGCGGTCTGACGGACGTGGGCCAGCTGGAGCAGATGGGCGTGGACAGCCAGGGACGTCCCTACGGCATTGGCCGGGTAGGGCGGCTCCCCGCTCCGGCGCCGCTGGAGGACTATTTGCATCGGCTGAAACAGGCGCTCCGCCCCAACGGACTGCGGTATTACGACGCCGGACGGCCCGTGGAACGGGTGGCCGTAGGCGGCGGAGCCTGCGGCAGTATGCTGGACCTGGCGGTACAGGCCGGGTGCGACACCTTCGTCACCGCCGACCTGAAATACGACCACTTTCTGGCCGCAAAAGATTATGAGGTCAATCTCATCGATTCCGGTCACTATCCCACCGAGAATCCGGTGATGGATCGGGTGACAGCGTGGCTGCGGGAGGCGTTCCCCGATGTGGAAGTGCTGCCCTCCCGCCGCCACCGGGAGGCGCTGTCCTATATCCTATAAAATCACATAAAATCACATAAAATCCCAGGCCCTCGGCCATCCGGCCGGGGGTTTTCTCCAACATGGGAGCCGTTCGTCTCTCCCCCTCCGTTCCACGGATAAATTTTAGAAATTCTTTCGTCAAGGTGGTTGACAATTTTCCTTCAATGCGCTATTATCAGACTATAATTAATTTGACGTTTTAATCAATTATGGAAGGACTTCTCCCAGCGTCAAATGAGGATGGTGCGCAAGATGGAAGCATCCAAAAATTCCTTGACCTCACTGCTGATTTTGCCGGTGATTTGGGGAAGCTACTATGTCGCCAGCCAACAGTGGGTGGGTTACACCTCGGCTTTCACCTCCGGGGTGGGCATCCGGCTGGTGACGCTGGTGCTGCTGACCGCTATCATGCTGAAACGGAACGAATTTTCTCGCTTGAAGCGGGTGCATGGGGTTCTCCCCCGTCTGCTGCTCATCGGGACGCTGGGCTTCCTGCTGGACTTCACGGCGTTCATCGGCCTGTCCCTGTCCTCGGCGGCCAGCGGCACGGCCCTGCTGAAATGCGACGTGCTGATGGTCAATGTGATGTCCGTCTTTATCTACAAGCAGCGGTTCACCCTGCGTGCGTGGCTGTGTACCTTCGTTATGCTGGCGGGGGTGTTCGTGGTGATGGGGTTCGACTTTGCCTCCTTCCGTATCACCGACCCAGGCAACATCTTCTTTCTGCTCAGCGCCTTCTTCGTCTCCTGTAACGCCTTTGTCATCAAAAGCGTGGAGCTGGACAAGGAAAACCCCGCCTGCGACGACGTGGTGGCCTATTACAACAACTTCGTCACGCTGATTTTCTTCCTCGTCACGTCGTTGATTATGGGGACGCTGGGGCAGTTCGGCGTGGTGCTGACCGACCCCTATGCGGCCCTGGCGCTGGCGCTGGCGGGTTTGGGGCAGGCCCTGATTTACGTGGTGTACTACTATAATTTGCGGAACTATCCCGTTTGGCTGGTCAAGACCTTCCTGCTGCTGATGCCTGTGGTGGCCACCATTATCACCTTCGTCCTGTTCGGCGAGGTGATGGTGCTGTCCCAGTACCTGGGCATGGCAGTGGTGCTGGTCGGCGCAGTTGGTATTTTACTGGAAAACCGGCACGAAGCCGCTCCAGTGGAAGAATAAGAATTTTTAAGCGGAAAAGGAGAATGTGTTATGAAAGTGATCATCGGCTCGGACAAGTCCGGCTTCACCCTGAAAGAGACGGTCAAGGCCCACCTGATTGCCCAGGGGTACGAGGTGGAGGACGGCGGCACCCAGGACCTGGATCATGTGAAGCCCTTCTTCGTGACGGCGCCTGCCGTGGCTTCCCGCGTCTCCAGCGGCGAGTTTGAGCGGGGCATCCTGATATGCGGCACCGGCGCAGGCATGGAGATCCTGGCCAACAAGTACAAGGGCGTCTACGCCGTCCTCTGCGGCGACACCTACGACGCCAAGATGTGCCGCGCCATCAACGACGCCAACATTATGACCATGGGCGGCTGCAAGCTGACCTGTGACGACAGCGCCCTGTCCATGCCCCTGCAGATGGTGGACACCTTCCTGACTACCGAGTTTGGGCAGGATTTGGAACCCTGGCGTCAGGAGTTCCTGAAGGGCGCGAAGGAGAAGGTTCAGGCTGTGGAGCAGGAAATTTACGGCTGAGGCCGCAAATCCGGAAAGGACGCATTGCTATGAATGTGAACGAAGTCAAAAAATTCGCCATCAACATCCGCAAGGAAACCATCAAGTGCATCGGCAACCTGGGCGTGGGCCACATCGGCGGCGCGCTGTCTGTCGTGGATTTGTTGGCCGTGCTGTACAGCGGCGAGATGAACATCGACCCCAGCGATCCCAGGAAGGACGACCGGGATATGCTGGTGGTTTCCAAGGGACACGCCGGTCCCGCCGTCTATTCCACCCTGGCCCTGAAGGGCTACTTCCCCCTCGAAATGCTGGCCACGCTGAATAAGCCCGCCACCAACCTGCCCAGCCACTGCGACATGAACCGCACCCCCGGCATCGACATGACCACCGGCTCTCTGGGCCAGGGCGCCAGCTCCGCCATGGGCATTGCCTGCGCCAACCGCCTGAAAGGGTATGACAACTATACTTACCTGATTGTGGGCGACGGCGAGATCGAAGAGGGCGAGGTTTGGGAGGCCGCGCTCTTTGCCGCTGCGAAAAAGCTGACCAGAGTCATCGCCTTCGTGGACAACAACAAGTGCCAGATCGACGATTACGTGCAGAATCTGTGCGCCCTGGGCGACATCGCTCAGAAGTTCGACAGCTTCGGCTGGTACGCCCAGACCGTGGAGGACGGCCACAACGTGGAGCAGATCGCTGCGGCCATTGCCAACGCCAAGGCCCAGAGCGACAAGCCCTCTGTGATTGTGCTGAGTACCGTCAAGGGCAAGGGCTACAGCAAAATCGAGGGCGCGCTGGGTTCCCACAATATGCCTGTTTCCGCCGAAATGGTGGAGGAGGCCCTGGCCGAGCTGGACGCCCAGCTTCAGGCCCTTTGAGCGAAGGAGGACGACTGACATGAGCGTAAAAGTTGCTGCGACCCATGAGATGGGCAAGGTCGAGCTGCGCAAGGTGTTCTGCGACACCCTGCTGGACATGGCCGGAGAGGACAACCGCGTTGTGGTGCTGGACGCCGACCTGATGAACGCGGCGGGCACCAAACCCTTCCGGGCGGCGTACCCCGAACGCACCTTTGACTGCGGCGTACAGGAGGCCAACATGATCGGCGTGGCCGCCGGCCTGTCCTCCCGTGGGTTTATCCCCTTCGCCCACACCTTTGGCCCCTTCGCCTCCCGGCGGGCCTGCGACCAGATCTTCATGTCCTGCGCCTACGCCAAGCAGAACGTGAAGGTGGTGGGTTCCGACCCCGGCATCACCGCTGCCCTGAACGGCGGCACCCATATGCCCTTTGAGGACCTGGGTATCATGTCCACCATCCCTGAAATGACAGTGGTGGAGCCTTGCGACGCCGTCTCCCTGGGCAAAATCATCCGCCTGGCCAAAGAGACCTACGGCACCTGGTACATCCGTCTGCACCGGAAGCCCGCCCCCGTCATCTACGAGGCGGAGAGCGACTTCGCCGTGGGCAAGTCCTGCCTGCTGCGGGAGGGTACCGACGTCACCATCTTCGCCATGGGCTATCTGGTGGCTGAGGCGTTGAAAGCCGCTGATATTCTGGCCGCCGAGGGCATTTCCGCCCGTGTGGTGGATATGTGGTGCCTGAAACCCCTGGACGATGCCGCTGTGATTGCCGCCGCTAAAGAGACCGGCGCTATTGTCACCGCAGAGAACCACAACATCCGCAACGGTCTCGGCTCCGCCGTGGCCTCCACGCTGGCGCTGAACTGCCCCGCTCCCCTGGAGATGGTGGGTGTTCAGGACGAGTTCGGCGAGGTGGGACAGGTGGATTACCTGGCTCAGCGCTTTGGCCTGACCGCCGATGAAATCGTCGCCAAGACCAAAAAAGTTCTCGCCCGGAAATAAATGCCACACATCCGGTCCGTAGTATTTTTCTGCGGGCCGGATTCCATCAATTTGATTTGCTGGTTATCCCTTTTACTCAGCCTTATGAGCATTTTAGCTATTAGCTCTTAGCCATTAGCTTTGTGGTTCTTGACATTACGTGCTGTGCTTATCGTTTGGATTCATTTACAAACGGGTGGTTTCGCTCTCAGCTTCCTTTTTTGCTGTTTGCTTTAAACTGGTAGTACCTGACTAACAGCTAACGGCTAATAGCTTATCACAACGCGGCTGATTCAAAGGGATAGTTAGATTTGATTTATACAGGAGGATAGTACGTTATGGAATGGGAATATATCCAGCCCGTCACCATCCGCTTCGGCGCGGGCATCGTGAAAGAGCTGAAAACCGTCGCGGAAAGTCTGCATTGCAGCCGCGGCCTGCTGGTCAGCGATCCCTTCTTCAGGAAGAGCGGCCTGGCCGAGCAGATCGTCGCCGCCAGCGGCGGCACACTGGTGGGCGTCTACAGCCAGGTCTCCCCCAACCCGGAGGTCACGGAGGTAGACGCCTGCGCCCAGCAAATTCGGGAGAACGACATCGACTTTCTGGTGGCGCTGGGCGGCGGCAGCGCCCTGGACTGCGCCAAAGCCTCCGGCTCCGTCTGCTTCACCGGTGACTCCATCCGCAAATACCACGGCACCGGCGTCCCCATGCCTCAGGAGCATCTGCCTCTGATAGCCATCCCTACCACCGCCGGCACCGGCAGCGAGGTCACCTGCGTCTCCGTCCTCAGCGACAAGGCTCTGGGCAAGAAAGGCCCCATCAACTCCGACGCCTTTTATCCCGCAATCGCCCTCATCGACCCGGAGCTGACCTACACCCTGCCCCCCTACATGACCGCCAGCACCGGCATCGATGTGCTGTGCCATGCGGTGGAGGGCTTCTGGAGCAAGGGCCATCAGCCCATCTGCGACGCGCTGGCGCTGCACGCCGCGAAAATCGTCTTTGAGACCCTACGTACCGCCGTCAAAGAGCCGCAGAACCAGGAAGCCCGTTCTAAAATGGCCGAGGCGTCGGTTATCGCCGGTCTGGCCTTTACCCTGCCCAAGACCACCAGCTCCCACGCCTGCTCCTTCCCGCTGACCAACCTGCTGCACATCCCCCACGGCGAAGCCTGCGGTCTGACCCTGGACTACTTCGCCCGCATCAACGCCGACGCTCAGGACGGGCGCATCCATGCCTTTGCAAGGGAACTGGGCTTCCGGGATATGTACGACATGGCCGACGCCATCCACCAGCTGAAGGTGGACGTGGGCCTGCGTACCGACCTGAAGGAGTACAACCTGACCGACAAGCAGGTGGCCGACCTGGTTCGCATCAGCCGCCACCCCAACCTGTACAACAACCCGGTGGAAATCACCGACGCCATGCTGGACGAGATGTACCAGTCTATGCGGTAAAATTTCAAAAGATGTCCCCCTCTCAAACCCGGCACAGGTCAGATTCGAGAGGGGGTTGATTTTTCCATTCACCAGAGTTTCAAAGAGCGGCCTTATCCCGCATAGGGCAGCGTCTCAAAATAGTCGTACTCGGAAATCCCATCGATGTACAGCGTGTAGGCGTCCTCTTCGCCGTCTCCCCGTACAAAGGTAATGCTGCCTTCTTTGCCGGTGTCCTCCACGCGGAAATAAGCCGTTGACTGATTGTCAGTACCTGTGATGCGGATTTGGGTACCTACGGGGAGCGTGGTCTCCTGCCCGTTTACCGTCACAGGGACCGCTTTTATCACCGTAATCAGGCGCCAATCGCTGTCGTCCACGGGAATTTCGTAGAAATCGCTCGTCGCCTGCAGCGTCCCGGCATCGTCAATCACGTAGTCCATATAAGAGTCATAGCTGCCCAGCACGTCCACATGGACCCGAAGGTTGAACTGCTCCGCGCTTACCGTGGCCGATTGCAGGCTCACGTCCTCCAACCGACTTTGTTCCACGATTTCCCCATCGGTGACCTCAAACAGGAAGGTGACGTAGTCGTCCGAGGCGTAATCCGCGTCCAGCAGTACAAAGCTGCGTCCATCTTCAAGCCCCAACAGCCAGGCGCTCCCCAAACGGCCAAATTCGCCGATTTCCACCACCATATCGTCCAGGCACAGGGAAATGGAGACGTTCCCGTTCACCTCCGCTGTGTTGACCAGCAACTGGGCAACGCCGGTGGACAGTTCCCACTCCATCGCCTCGTCAGGCGTCAGCTCTGTGGCCGTGGCCGCCGCCATTGGCTCCACCACCACCTGGACGGTGGTGGACTCCTCCGCCGTCTCCGGCTCCGCTGTGGACTCATCTCCCACGGCCCCCTCCTGCAAAATCTCGTAGCTGACCGCGTTGACCTGGGGCGGTTCGCTGGTCATCATTTCCCCGTCATACCAAATCTGGACCACGTCCCCTTCGGAAACCTCCAGCGCTATGGCATCCGGGAAAATGGCAATCACCGAACCAGAGACAAGGATCTCCCCCTCCGTCACGTCAATCATCAGCTCGTGTTCCGAAACGCTGCTCACCGTTCCGGAAAGCGTGATATAATCCGTTTCGCTTTCGCCGCTGCCCCCACATCCGGCCAGGAGGAACAGCGCCACAATCAGGAAAAAACTGATTTTTTTCATCGTATCCGCCTCCACTGTTTTGATTGCACTCCTACAGTACCCACATGATACCATCTCTGCGTATGTCTGTCAAGGGAAACCTGACGACTGTGGGTTGCATTTTGCCGACAGGCAGCGTAAAATAGGTGTCAACTTGACAGGCCATCCCAACAGTCTCAATCAGAAAGGTTGGAACAGAGTATGAACTATCTCATCCTTGTGGACGTACAAAACGATTTCGTGGACGGCGCTTTGGGTACTGCCGAGGCCCAGGAGATGCTGCCCCGTCTGGTCGAAAAGGTGCGGCACTTTGACGGAACGCTCCTTGTGACCAAGGACACCCACGACGCAGACTATCTGGACACTCAGGAGGGCAGAAATTTACCCGTCCCCCACTGCATCAAAGGCGCCGAAGGCTGGCAGCTGGCCCCTTCCCTGCTGGCCCTCCCCGCCGTCCGCCAGGCGAAAGTGTATGAAAAGCCCTGCTTCGGCAGCACCGCGCTGGCCGCAGACCTGGCGGCGCTGAACCGGAAGGGCGGCGTGGACTCCGTGGAACTGGTGGGGCTTTGCACAGACATTTGCGTGGTGTCCAACGCGCTGCTGCTCAAGGCGGCCATGCCGGAGGTTCTGGTGTCAGTGGACGCCGCCTGCTGCGCGGGGGTCACCCCGGAAAAACACGAGGCGGCGCTGAGCGTTATGGAAAGCTGTCAGGTCGCCGTGAAGCGGTAACAAATCCCACAAAATCGTGTTTTTTCTCTGTTTTCGGTTGCGATTTTGCGGGAAAAATGGTAAAATAACAGCAATCTCGACAAAAGGCGGCGGCGACAATGAGCGAAAACAATCAGGCAAGTTTCCAGGCCGACCAGCTTCTGGTCAGTCTGCGGCAGACATACGCCAAATATGAGGCGGATTATCTGGCTCTCAAGCAGGAAAGCGGCCTGTTCGGCGCGCTGCGGGGCTACTTTTCCGGCGACAGCGTGGCCAACGACCCGATGCACAAGGAATTTATCGAGAAGGTGGGTCAGCTGACTCAGGAGCTGGCCGAAGCGCTGGAACCGTTGGAGTCCCCTGACCTCTGGGCGGATCAGGCCGCCGACATTCTGCTGGTGCTTCGCTCCGGTAAAAGCGGCGACGCGGCGGAGTGGACCAGAATGGCGGCGGAGCTGATGCTGGAACCGCTGCTGCCCTACCTCTCCCGGCCCCGGCTGGAGCAGGCTTTGAAGGACTACCGGGCGGCGTACCGGCGGATGCTCCCCACCCAGGAAAAGCTGGAAAAGAACATGGCGGCGGAGCTGGAACGCCGCTGAGTCCACTAAAATCACGCAAAAAGACCGTACCGGGTCGCAGTTTCCCGGTACGGTCTTTTTGTTGGTTCTATAATAATTGTTGGGGTCAGGTAAAGCACCTGGCCCCAAATATACGA
>JAJQBR010000008.1 GCA_021203185.1 Clostridiales bacterium | reverse complement strand
GATTCGGAAATCAACCGGGTTTTGCAGAACGGTTCCGGTTTTGCCGATGGCAAGCTGCGCATCGCGGCGCTGTACGCCCACGAGGGAAACCGAAAAAACCGCGCCGACTTTCTCAAGAAAGAGTATGGCATCGGCGGGCAGAGCTGGGACTTTTCCGACGGCTCCCGCGGCCTTGTGGACTATCGCTCTAAGGGCCTGTATATCCGCAGCTATGACCATAACGCAGAAGTCCGCCTCCGGTGGACCGAGGTGGAGAAGCGTATTGACACGCTGGTGCAGGCTGGCCGTTATCTTTCCCCGGAGGAGCAGGCCCGGTACGCTCAGATGGAGCAGGATTACGCCGGTTATGGCGGCGTCCCCATGCCCACACCTCAACACGCTTTCCCGAAGGTTCCTGTGACTGCGCCGGAGGAATCCATCCCGGAGGAAGACGACCCGTTTTCCGATATTGATCCGGAGGCAATTCGACGGCAGTTGGAGGAACACGGCATTGTGAACGGCGAAGTGGTTGACCCGAAAAAGCTGACACAAAGCCCCTTCATTCAGCAGGTGGAGGCCGATGTGGAACGCATTGCTGCGGAGGAGGCGGCAGAGGACGAAGTACCCGTTGCGCCCGAAGATACCGCCGAAGGCCGATTTCATGTGACCGAAGTGGACTGGTATCCGGGCCGTGTAGCGTACTCTATCTGGGATGACCAGACGGGGAAAGTATTATGAGGACGCGGACGGTGTAACCATGGATTTTCTCAGCCGCTGGCAGGCGGAGGAGTACCGAAATGAGCTGGTGGAGACGGTTCAGCGAGAGGCAACGCTTTCTCCTCTGGACAGAGCCAAAGAACTGATTGACCAGTATTGTCAGGAGGAATTTTCCGAGGGCGCCGATTTTACTGATTTGACCACTATTGGCATCGCTTTTACCACCATTACAGATGATGAGATTCCTATTCAGGCGTATGTTGACCTTGTGGGATTCAAGCTGGAGAGATACCTGGGCGAAGTGCTGATCGATGTTCGGCAGTATGATTCGCTGGAGGCGCTGATTGCCGGGGAATTGGAAGAACTGAGCTTTAATGACCTGACCTACGCCTCGGACGAACAAATCGCCGCTGTGCTGGCGCAGGAAGTGGAACAAACTGACACCTCTCTTGCAGAGCAGGCTGACCAGTTTGAAACGGAACAGCAGGACTACCGGAATCAGGTGCTGTCTGGTCTGACCCCAGACCAGCAGCGCGTTGTGGCGGCGATGGAGACTGCTGGTTTCCCGTTCCGCCCCACGGAAACCAGACCGATTTATTTTGGAGATTTGGACGACTATCCCATCACCTTTGACAGTTGGGACGCCGCATATGAATTTATCAACAGCACAGAACTGAAAGACACCCCCGGTTTACGGGAGCAGGTGCAGGCTGTGCTTCACCCGGAGGCGGCGTTCCCCTACAACGTAGGTGATACCGTCTATCTGGAGGATGGCAAGCCTTTTGTCATCGACAGCATTGGGACATCGGATGTTCACCTGCTCGACCCGTCGCTTCGGTTCCCTGTCCTCCGGGCAGAGAGCCGGGAGAACTTCCTGCGGCTCATGGAGCGCTATCCCCAGGAACAGCAGGCGGAACAGTCGCCCCAGCAACCTACAGTGACCGAGGAGCCAGTGGCATTTCACCCAGGAGAGCAGAACGGCTTACCCTTTGATGTGGAGGTCAGGACAATTCATTTTGATGCACCTGAACAAACAGCACCCGCAAAGGAGCCTGCCACCGCAGAAGAACCAGAGCCTGCGCTTGCGGCAGAGCCAGAGGTATCCCCGGACGAAACCGTCAGAGGAACCCCTGTCTCTGTCCAAATCGGCGGCGAATGGCGTACTTTCCCTGACCGGGAAGCCGCAGAAGAGGCACTCTATGCAGACTACAAGGAGCAGACCCACCGGAACGCTCAGAACTTCCACATCACAGACGATGCTCTGGGCGAGGGCGGCCCCAAGGCCAAATATCAGGCCAATGTTGCCGCCATTCGGTTGTTGCAGCACCTGGAGGCCGATGGATTGCAGGCCAGCCCGGAACAGCAGGAGGTGCTGTCCCGTTATGTGGGCTGGGGCGCTCTGTCGGATGCCTTTGACCCCAACAAAACCGCATGGGTGCAGGAATATCAGGAGCTGAAAAGTCTGCTCACTGAGGAGGAATATGCCGCCGCCCGTGCCAGCACCTTAAACGCCCACTATACCAGTCCCACCGTCATCAAGGCTATCTATGAAGCTGTTGGCAACATGGGTTTCCAAACCGGCAATATTCTGGAGCCGTCAATGGGCATGGGCAACTTTTTCGGGCTTTTGCCGAAGGCTATGCAAGACAGTAAACTCTACGGCATAGAGCTGGATTCCCTCACCGGGCGTATCGCTCGGCAGCTCTATCCCCATGCGGACATCAAGGTGGCCGGATTTGAGACCACTGACCGGCGGGATTTCTACGACCTTGCGGTGGGCAACGTGCCGTTTGGCGATTATAAAGTCAACGACAAGCCCTATAACAAACTGGGTTTCAGTATCCACAACTATTTCTTTGCCAAGGCGCTCGACCAGGTGCGTCCCGGCGGTGTGGTGGCCTTTGTCACTTCCCGCTATACGATGGATGCCAAATCCCCGGAGGTGCGCAAGTACCTGGCACAGCGGGCGGAACTGCTGGGGGCCATTCGACTGCCCAACAACGCCTTCCGCGCCAATGCCGGGACAGACGTTGTCTCGGACATCCTCTTTCTGCAAAAGAGAGAAAGCCCCATCGACATCGAGCCGGATTGGGTACACTTAGGCCAGACCCCGGAAGGATTCGCCATCAACAGCTACTTTGTAGACCACCCGGAGATGGTTATGGGGGAGCTGACCTCTCAAAGCACCCAATATGGACATGAAGAATGTACCGTTGCCCCCATCCCCGGCGCTGACCTGGCGGAGCAGCTTCACGGGGCTGTTTCCCACATTCACGGGCATTATCAGGCGGCGGTACTGGAGGCCGAGGAAGTGGACGTTGCGGACGGGCCGCAGTCTATCCCGGCAGACCCCAACGTAAAAAACTTTTCCTATACGGTAGTGGACGGCGAGGTCTACTTCCGGGAAAACTCGGTGATAAGGCCGGTGGAACTGAACGACAAGGCCAGAGGCCGCGTCACCGGGCTGGTGCTGCTCCGGCAGATCGTCAACGAGCTGATTGAATACCAGATGGAGGACTACCCGGAAGAGGACATCGTCGCAAAGCAGCGGGAGTTGAACGCCGCCTATGACAGTTTCATGGCACAGTATGGCCTTATCAACTCCAGAGGCAACGCCCAGGCGTTTGCCGATGATTCGTCCTATTATCTGCTCTGTTCGCTGGAAAATCTGGACGAGGACGGCAAATTCGTTGGCAAGGCGGATATGTTCACCAAACGCACCATCCGCCCAGAGCGGAAAATCACCAGCGTGGACACTCCCAGCGAGGCGCTGGCCGTCTCTATCGGAGAGCGCGGCAAGGTAGATTTGCCTTTTATGGCGGAGCTACTGGGAACCCCCGGCGAATACGACAGAATCACCAACGAATTGTCTGGTGTAATTTTCAAAGACCCGTTGGCAGCGGAAGGCCCGGAGCAGGGCTGGCAGACGGCAGACGAATACCTCTCCGGCAACGTGCGGGACAAACTGCGGGTGGCGAAGCTGGCCGCCGAGACCGACAGTCAGTTTGCGGTCAACGTGACCGCGCTGGAAAAGGCACAGCCCAAGGATTTGGACGCCTCGGAAATCGACGTTCGTCTGGGGGCCACCTGGGTGGATAAGGATTATATCCAGCAGTTCATGTATGAAATCTTTGAAACGCCCTTTTATATGCGGCGCAGTATCGAGGTGAAGTTCTCACCCCTGACGGCGGAGTGGCAGATTACCGGGAAAACGGTGCTGAACCGCCACGATGTAGCGGCCTATGTGACTTACGGTACAGACCGGGCAAACGCCTATCGTATCCTGGAGGAGACGCTGAACCTGAAAGACATCCGTATCTATGACACGGTGGAGGATGCCGATGGCAAGCAGAAGCGTGTTCTGAACAAGAAGGAAACCACTCTCGCCCAGCAGAAACAGCAGGCCATCAAGGACGCTTTCCAGGATTGGGTGTGGAAAGATCCCCGACGCCGGGAGGCGCTCTGTAAGAAGTACAATGAGCTGTTCAACAGTACCCGTCCCCGTGAGTACGACGGAAGCCATATTCATTTTGTGGGTATGAACCCGGAAATCACCCTGCGGGAGCATCAGAAAAACGCCATTGCACACGTCCTTTACGGCGGCAACACCCTGTTGGCGCACGAAGTGGGGGCAGGGAAGACATTCGAGATGGCTGCGGCGGCGATGGAGAGTAAACGCCTGGGCCTCTGCCAGAAATCGCTCTTTGTGGTTCCCAACCACCTGACCACGCAGTGGGCCAACGAGTTCCTGCGGCTCTACCCCAGCGCAAAGATTCTGGTGGCTACTCGGAAGGACTTCGAGACCGCACGGAGGAAAAAGTTCTGCGCCAGAATCGCCACCGGCGACTATGATGCGGTCATTATCGGACATTCTCAATTTGAAAAAATCCCGGTGTCCGCAGAGCGCCAGGAGCGCTTGTTGCAGGAGCAAATCGACGACATCGAGGAGGCCATCGCCATCGCCAAGTATCAGAGGGGCGAGAATTTTACCATCAAGCAGATGGAAAAGACCCGGCGCTCCCTCCAGGCCAGGCTGGACAAGCTGACCAGCACGGAACGGAAGGACGATGTGG
>JAJQBR010000085.1 GCA_021203185.1 Clostridiales bacterium | reverse complement strand
ATATAGATATTTTTGACTTTTCCATGACACCGGAGGAGATAAAAGGGCTGGCCGCGTTGGACCAGAAAACCGCGCTGATCGGCAATCCACAGTCCCCGGAATTGGTGGAAATGTCACTGTCCTGGTAGGGAGGTTTCGGATACAAACAGAATGATGAAGGGATTCCGGCAGGGGAATCCGTCCACGGGTATCGTCCCCTTCTGCAGTCTGAAAAAGGGCCGGACAGGCTGCCCTGTCCGGCCCAACCTAAGCGATTTACAGTTCTTCTCCGTTGGTGGCGATTACCTTTTGATACCAATAGAAGGACTTCTTTTTGGCGCGCTGCAATGTGCCGTTGCCTTGGTCGTCCTTGTCCACGTAAATGAAACCGTACCGCTTGGAGAACTCTCCTGTGCCAAAGGACACCACATCGATGCAGCCCCAGACTGTATATCCCATCACGTTGACCCGGTCCACCTCCACGGCCTGCTTAACCGCCTGGATGTGGGCGCGGAGATACGCGATGCGGTAGTCGTCCTCCACCACATAGTCGCCGGGCGTATTCATCAGTTGGTCATAAGCGCCAAAGCCGTTCTCCACCACAAAAATGGGCAGCTCGTAGCGCTCGTAGAGCTGGTTCAGGGAGTAGCGTAGGCCGTCCGGATCGATGGCCCAGCCCCAGTCGCTGTATTGCAAATACGGGTTGGTCACGGAACCAGCAAAGCCCTTGGCGTCCGTGTCAGCCGACTCCCGATGGTCTACCACCGCAGACATATAGTAGCTCAGGCTGATGAAATCCACTGTACCCTGGGCCAAAATTTTCTCGTCTCCCGGCTGCGTCTTAATGTGAACGCCTTTTTTCGCCCACATGGAGGCGGCGTAGTCGGGATAATGTCCCCGGACATAAACATCGGTAAACAGGAACCGGTCGTGCATCCGGTCTGTTGCGGCCAGCATATCTTTGGGATTGCAGGAGGCAGGGTAAATGGGCACCCAGGCCATCATGCAGCCGATTTGGAACGCCGGGTTGATTTCGTGTCCCAGCCTGACTGCCAGCGCCCCAGCCACCAATTCGTGGTGGACAGCCTGCCAAGTGACCTGCTCCCGGTTCTCCCCCTCCTCAAAGAGGATGGCCGAGTTGGTCAGGGCGTAAATGGGACGAGTGGTGTCCGTCTGGTTGTTGATTTCATTAAACAGCAGCCAGTATTTTACCTTGTCCTTGTAGCGGCGGAACACCGCCTCGCAGTAGCGTAGGTAGAAGTCGATGAGTTTTCGGTTGCGGAACCCGCCGTATTTCATCGCTAGGCCATAGGGCAGTTCAAAGTGGCACAGCGTCACCACCGGCTCCATGCCGTGGGCGCGCAGCTCGTCAAACAGCCGGTCGTAAAAAGCGAGGCCCTCCTCGTTTGGCTCCAGTTCGTCCCCCTGTGGAAAGATGCGGGACCAAGAGATGGAGGTGCGGAAGCACCGGAACCCCATCTCCTCAAACAGGGCAACGTCCTCCGGGTAACGGTGATAGAAATCGATGCCCTCGTGGTTGGGATAATAGCAGCCGGGCTGAACCCCGTCCGTGATCTGCCGGGGGGTTTGTGCGTTTCCCGACGTCAGGATGTCCGAGGTGCTGATGCCACGGCCACCCTCCCGGTACGCGCCCTCCAGTTGATGGGCGGCCACAGCGCCGCCCCACAGAAAATTGTCAGGAAGCATAAACATTTCTCCAATGATTTGTCGCAGCAGCCCTCGCATCGTCGGCGTCGGGTCGCGCCGACGATGCGAGGAGGAAGATTTATCACTTCACCGCCAGCAGTTCCATGCCCACGGTGGAAGCGCCGGAGGTTGCGCTGGGTACAACGCTCTCGAACTCGTCCGCGTTGGTAACCAGCACAGGGGTGATGGTGTCGAAGCCGGCGGCCTTGATGGCATCCAGATCAAACTCGATGAGCAGATCGCCCTTTTTGACCTGGTCGTTGTCCTTCACCTTTGCGTCGAAATACTTGCCGTTTAGGGAGACCGTCTCCAGGCCGATGTGAATCAGCGCCTCCACCCCGGCGTCGTTGGCCAGGCAGATGGCGTGGCGGGTGTCGAACACATTCACCACAGTGCCGTCAAAGGGAGCGTACAACTTGCCCTCGGCGGGGATAATTGCAGTACCCTGGCCCAAAACCCCGTCGGCAAAGGTGGGATCGTTGACCTGGGAAAGCTCCTTTACCTCGCCGTTCAGGGGGGCGTAGACAGTGGTGTCGCCGCTGGGAGCGGAAGCGGTGGAAGCGGCGGGAGCGGGGGCTTCCTCCGCAGGCTCCGGCTCCTTTTCGTCACAGCCGACGATTTGAATCAGGAGAACCGTCACGATAATGGTGGCCAGTACGCCGATCATCATGCCGATGAAAGAGCTGGGATTTTCCTCGCTGATTGCGTTGACCGTGGTCAGCAGACCGGGCAGACCGGCGTAGACATAGTAGACGGTGTGGAAGAAGCTGATCACCACCGCGCCGATGGCGCCGCCAATGCAGCCACAGACGAAGGGCTTTTTCAGGCGCAGGGTGACGCCGTAGATAGCCGGCTCGGTGATGCCGAAAATGCCGGTCAGACCGGAGGACAGGGCGACATTTTTGATGTCGGTCTTTTTGGTCTTGATGAACACACCGAAGCAGGCTGCGGCCTGGGCAACCACGGCGCAGGTCTGGAACGCCTGGAAGGAATCATAGCCGTAGTTGGCGAAATTGGCCATGACCATGGGGGTGACGCCCCAGTGGACGCCGAAGATGACGAATACCTCCCAGATGCCGCCCACAAGAATCGCGGCCAGAACCGTGGCGTTGTTGGCCAGGAAGTTGTAACCCATGGCAATGCCGTTGGCCACGGTGTCGGAGATAGGACCGATAACCAGAATGGTGGCGGGTACCATGATTAATGCGGAGAGGAAGGGGATACCCAGGGCCTTGAGCAAGTCGGGCACATGCTTGTCCAGAAACCGCTCCAGATAGGACAGGATCAGCACTAGGAACAGGGGCGGCAGCACGGTGGAGGTATAAGTGGTCTCCGCCATGTTGAAAATCAGGAACTTGATGGTCTCGCCGTTTGCGATTTGGGAGGCGATGGTACTCCAATCGGGGTTGACCAGAGCCAAGCAACACCACAAAGCAATGTAGGTATTGCACTTAAAGTGCTTGGACGCCGTCACGGCGATCATAGCGGGCAGGAAGGTGAAGGGCGTCCAGGAAATAAAGCTCAGGACGGAGTAGGTGCCGGTCTCAGCAAAGGCGGGGGCGAACTGATTAATGATGATCAGGCAGCCCTGAATCAGACCGGCTGTGGCCAGAATGTAGACAAAGGGCGCGAATACGGCGGACATGGTGGCGATGACGCGGTTGAGCAGGCTCTGCTTGACCTCCGGCTGCGCGGACTCGTCGATGGTCAGAATCTGGCTCAGCTCGTTGTAAACGTCCTTGGCGTGGGTGCCAATGACAATCTGATACTGTCCGCCCTTTTCCACCACCTGGATGACGGCGGGCATGGCGGAGATGGATTTCGTAACCTCGGCGGAAGGGCTTTCCTTCAAAACCAGCCGCAGCCGGGTGGCGCAATGGGTAGCGCTGATGATGTTGGACTCTCCAACGGCGTCCCGGATGTCCCGGGCGAGCTTTGCGTAGTCTCTTACTTTTGTAGATGCCATACTTTGTTCTCCTTTTCTCTATCGTGCGTTTCCTATCTGACCTTCACATGTGTTGGCTTTAAGCTTATTATAGCGAAAATTCTCCCAAAGTCACGACTTTTGGGCACGAAAAAAACAGGTATTCTCCCTAAAAACCTGTTTTTTAGGAAGAACAACCTGTTTTTTCTTTTTGTCCTTCTTCGCGCCCGTTTTACTCGGCCAGCCGGTTGCGCACCCGTTTGCCCAGGGTCTCCAGCAGGTAGACCACAGGGATTTGAGAGGAAAAATCGATTTGCTCGCTTCCTCGCTGCATGGTGATATAGTAGGCGATATTCAGGTTCGACAGCCGGGCCACCGTACACTGCTCCGTGTTGGTGATGCTGATGACGCCACACCTTTGCTGTCGCAGCCCATTCACGATTTTGACGATCTGCTCGGTTTCCCCCGATACCGACAGCACCACGGCCAGATTGTCGGGGGACGCCATCAGGGTCATGGGGTAAAAGGGGTCGGAGACAAACAGAGTGAACTTTCCCAAGTTGGTAAAATACCGTGCGCCGTACTCTCCGATGTGGCCAGAGTTCCCGACCCCTATCATAAAGACGCGCTCCGCCCTGGCAATCATAGCGGCGGCCTGTTCCAGCCGCCGGTCATAGGCCTGTACTTCAAAGCGGTCAAAAAACGCACGGATCTCCGCCAGATTATCCGGGATACGCTCCACCTCCCTGTTCCCGGAGCATTCCTTCATCTTCCACTTAAACTCGGCATATCCGTCGCAGCCCATTTTTTTACAGAAATGCAAAACGGTAGTGGTTGAGACATGGGCCTCCGCCGCCAGTTCCCGAATGCGCATATAGGGGACGCTACCGGAATGTTGCATGACGTATTCGTAAACGGTCAGCTCTAATTCATTCAGGCTCTGCACCTGCTCCGCAGTAAACATAAATCGGCTCCTTTTCTTCCGCTGTAAAGCGCCCCTGCAGGGGCTGTTCTGTTTTCTCTATTATACCGAATGTGCCGGGAACTGCAAGGGGCAAATCGTACGGTTTGAACGATGACGTTATGGTGGAAAAGTGCATGATCCAGACCCCTGTCAGCAGACCACAGGGGATCTCCCGACCAGCGCATTGAAGCGCAGCATGGAGCAGCATCTCCCTTGTGGCATCCAAATAAGTATTCATATCCCTGATTCTCATATCAGCGATACGATCCACATAGATTT
>JAJQBR010000146.1 GCA_021203185.1 Clostridiales bacterium | reverse complement strand
ACATCGACGGCTCCGGCCAGGTGACGGCGGTCAACGACTGGCGGCTGTCCCCGGCAGAGCGGGCCGCGGCTTATGTCAAGACCCTGACGGTGGACGAGAAAATCGCCCAGCTGTTCATCTCGGACTGGCGCATGGGGCCGAAGTATCCCGGCGCGCTGACCGACCATCAGTTTGTCACCGACGAGTCCGGCCTGCTGGACGAGGCGGAGGTCAACGGCAAGACCATCTTCGGCGAGCAGCATCTGCCCGGCACCACCACCCTCATCAAGGACTGGTTCTCCCGCCACATCATCCTGCGGGCCAACGCCACGCCGGAGGATCTGGCGGACTGGCTGAACCAGCTCCACGCCGTGGCGGAGCAGTGCGGCCACTTTGTTCCCGTCAGCGTGGCCTCCAACTCCCGGAACGAAAACGGCGAGGTGGTCTTTGGTATGAACGACGCCTCCGGCGTCTTTGCCACCTGGCCCGGCACTCTGGGCATCGCGGCGGCGGTGAAGGGCGACAGCCTGGACATTATCGACAAGTTTGCCGACTGCGTCCGCCGGGAGTGGAACGCCTGCGGCCTGAAAAAGGGCTATATGTACATGGCCGACGTGGTCTCCGACCCCCGTTGGCAGCGGACCTTCGGCACCTTCGGCGAGGACCCGGAGCTGATCACCGCCATCTTCGAGCGGCTGATCCCCGGCATCCAGGGCAGCGAGGACGGCGTCACCCCCGACGGCGTCTCCATGACGGTGAAGCACTTCCCCGGCGGCGGCGCCCGTGAAAACGGCTTCGACCCCCACTATGCCGCCGGCCAGTGGAACGTCTACGCCACGGAAGGCTCTTTGCAGAAGTACCATATCCCCACTTTCCAGCCGGCGGTGAAGTACCACGCGGCCTCCATCATGCCCTATTACTCCAAGCCCGCCGCCGCCAAGAGCGGACCCCAGACCGACATGAATGGCGACCCCATCGAACTGAACCCCTACGGCTTCGCCTATAACAAGGTGTTCATCGACAAGGTCCTCCGGAAGCAGATGGGCTTCGACGGTTACATCAACTCCGACACCGGCATCGTCCACAACATGAGCTGGGGCGTGGAGGCCCTGGACCTGCCCGAGCGGGTGGGCTACGCCGTCACCCAGTCCGGCGTGGATGTCATCAGCGGCCTGTTTGACAACGAAGTGGGCCGGGAGGCCTATGACCGGGCCACCAACGGCTATTACGATACCCATCCCGTGCCGGAAGGCTTCAAGAAGGAAGATTTGGTGCTGACCGACGAGAGCCTGGACCGGGCTGTCTCCCGCACCCTGACCGAACTGTTCCAGCAGGGGATGTTCGAGAACCCCTACGCCGACCCCGCCAATGCGGTGGAAGTGGTCGCTAACCAGGCCGACTGGGACGAGGCCGCTCTGACCCACCGGAAGAGCGTCGTCCTGCTGAAAAACCAGGACGTGCTGCCCCTGACTGCCGACAAGCTGGCCGGGAAGAAGCTCTATGTGGAAGCCTTTGCCAAGGGTGATGCCAGCGCCGCTACCGCCGCCCTCAAGGAGATGGTCAGCGACTGCGCCCTGACCGACGACCCCGCCCAGGCGGATTACGCCATTCTGATGGTCAGCCCCTCCTCCGGCAACTATTTCAGCGCCACTCCCGGCTATCTGGAAATTGATATCTGCGAGGATAAGACGGTTCCCGACGTGGACGAGAAGGGCTGCCCCCTGGATACCACCCATCAGGAGACCACCCTCAGCGGCGCAAGCCGCATCCCCGACATTGCCGCAGCGGTTCATGCCAATGGCGGCAAGGTCATTGCCAACATCAACTTCCCGCTGGCCTGGATGGTGGGCAACGTGGAGCGCTACGCCGACGCGCTGACCGCCGGATTCGACACCTATCCCTCCGCCACCCTGGACGTGATGTTCGGTCGCTTCGCCCCTGTTGGCAAGCTGCCCATCACCCTGCCCAAGAACGACGCGGTGCTGGCCGTGGGCAAGGACGGCGTCTGCGTCAGCCCCAACGATGTCCCCGGCTACGATAAGGATCAGTATATGCCCGACGAGCTGAAAGACGAGAACGGCAAGGCTTACGCCTACCGGGACGCCGTCGGCAACTACTACGAGCTGAACTTCGGTTTGAGCTATTGATTGCTCCGGTGAACCTCAATTAGAGCAAACGTTCGTATAAACGGATAAACCCCAAAGCAGGCGGGTCTCCCCCTAAGAGGCCCGCCTTTTTTGCTATTCAGCGGCGATTTGCATCCCGCTGTTGTCGATGGTATACTCCCCGTCCAAAATCAGGTCGGCGATTTTAACAAAGGTGTACCCCTGATATTGCAGGGTGGAGAAGATGTTGGGCAGGGCCTCCGGCGTGTGGTCGGCGGCGTTGTGAAACAGGATTATGCTGCCGCTTTTCACCTGACTGACCACGTTTTCCTCAATTTCTGCGGCGGAAATGCCCTTCCAGTCCAGGCTGTCCACGTCCCACTGGATGGGTTCCATGTCCAGGGAGCGGACGGTGGTGATGACGCTGTCGTTGTAATCCCCGTAGGGGCAGCGGAACAGGGTGGGCCGTACCCCGGTGACGGCCTCGATTTTGTCGTTGCAGGTCTCGATTTCGCTTACCATCTCCTCCGCAGAGCATTGGGTCATGTAGGGGTGGGTGTCGGAGTGGTTCATCACGTCATGTCCCGCGTCGGAGAGGGCCTTCACCGACTCCGGGTATTTGTCCACCCACTCGCCCACCACAAAGAATGTGGCGGGTACCTCGTAGGCGTCCAAAATCTCGATAAGCGTCTCGGTGTCCTCGTTGCCCCAGGCGGCGTCGAAGCTGACCGCCACCAGTTTCTCCCCCTCCTGCGTCTCTACAGAGTAAATGGGCAGCTGCCGCTGGACTGCCGCCGCGCCCACCGCGTTGGGGTGACCCACCAGCCAGAAGATGGCCGCCGCCGCGCACAGGCAGCCCGCCGCCGTTCCCCATTGACGGCGAAAAACAAAAATACGCATACCCGTTCCCTCCTTGTCCCTGCATTGTATGCGCGGCAGGGGAGGGGATATGACGGCGATTTGCAGGCCCCCGGAGGCTCTGAAAACGCACTCAGGGAAAATGTAAAGAATAAATGACGCGATATTCTGGCTTTTGTCTGTTTTTCCCTATTGCAGTTTTCCGCAAACCGTGTTATGATACAGCAAAGTGTAAGAGGCACTTTGCGCCCTTTTTGAGCGAAGGGGCGGCAAAAGACGCAATTCGCGTTTGATGGCAAAGGCGCAATCGAACAAACCACATACACTGGAAAAAGAGAAAAGGCGGTTAGGATAGAACATGAGCAACACAGTGAGACCCAGCCAGAGGAACAACGTCACGCAAATCGATCTGCTGGCCCTCCTGAGAGCCTGCTGGAAGCAGGCATGGCTGATTATTCTGGTGGCGCTGCTAGGCGGATCGCTGGCCTATGCGGGAACCAAATATTTCATCACCCCCACTTACCGTACTTATTTCAGTGCATACATCAACAACTCCATCGAAACGGGGACGTCCACGACGGTGTCAACCAGCGACCTGTCGGCCTCCCAGTCTCTGGCAGATACCGCTGCCGGGGTTATCAAGAGCGCCACGGTGCTGGAGGCGGCGGCGGAGCAGGCCGGTACAGGCGAGGAGTACAATGCCTCCGTCAGTACCAGCGTGGACTCCGGAAGCGGCATTATCACGGTTTATGTGATTACGACAGACCCGCAGATGTGCGCCAGCTATGCCAGCGCCATTGCCGAAGTCGCGGCGGTGGAGACCTCGCGCATCGCTGAGGGCAGCTCCATGCAGATCATCGACCAGCCCAAAGTTCCCACTTCGATTTATTCTCCCAGCTATACCAGAAACACCATGATGGGGCTGCTGTTGGGGGCTATGTTGGTCTGCGCCATTGTCGTCTTGCAGGAATTGCTCAACGACCGCATCCAGGATCAGGCAGAGCTAGAGGCGCGCTACGGTATTTCCGTGCTGGGCGCGATTCCTGACTGGTCGAGCATGGGCAAAAACCAGAATTACAGCTACTATTACAGCCAGGAGAAAGAGAAAGCGGAGGTCTGAGGGAAAATGGCGATTTTTGGCTCCAGGAAAAAGCAGACAGAGCAAGGAACCTTCCTCTTGAGCAAAGACAGTCCCTTTCTGATGCAGGAGGCGTATAAAGCGCTGCGTACCAACGTCCAGTTTTCCCTGCCGGGGAACGAGTGCAAGTGCATCGCCATCACCAGCGGCGAGCGCGCCGACGGCAAAAGCACCACCGCCATCAACCTGGCGCTGACCTTCGGGCAGCTGGACAAGCGCGTCCTGCTGATCGACGGCGATTTGCGGATGCCCACAGTGGCCAGAAAAATGGGCCTCAAAAAAGAACCGGGACTGAGCGATCTGCTGGTGGGGGAAGCCACTGCGGAAAAAGCGGTGCAGCACAGCAAAAAATACAATATTTCCGTCCTCTCTGCGGGAAAGCTGCCCCCTGACCCCACCTGGCTGTTGGAATCCAAGCAGATGAGGGATCTGCTGGAGACCTTCCGGGGGGAATACGACTACATTTTCATCGACCTGCCCCCGGTGCTGACCGTGACGGACGCCGCCATTCTCTCCCGCGCGGTGGACGGATTTTTGCTGGTGGTGCAAAACGACCACACCGAGCATAGGGTAGTGACGGCCATGCTGGACCAGCTTCAGCTGGCCAACGCAAAGGTGCTGGGCTTTGTCTACACCCAGGCGGATTTGACAGGCGGCAATCGTTATTCCAGCCGCTATAAGTACAAGTACAAATATGGGTACAGTTATGGTTACGGCTCCCGGGGGGGGGGGTGGAACATAAATAGGAGATAGTCATTCGCAATTCTGACTGCCCCATGAGGGTTCGCAAAAGGGAAGTCGAAACATGGAATTCGGAAGCGTGAA
>JAJQBR010000114.1 GCA_021203185.1 Clostridiales bacterium | reverse complement strand
CAAACAGCTAAAAAGGAAGCTGAGAGTGAAACCACCCGTTTGCAAAGTCATACAAACGGTAAACGCAGCAAGTAATGCCAAGAACCACAAAGCTAATGGCTAATAGCTAAAAGGTTCATAAGGCTGAGTAAAAGGGATAACCAGATTTAAAATTACCGCTTAACTGCACAGACACTCATACAAATCGCAGCAGCTTAACTCTTACGTATGACAAATATCAACAGCGGTTCATAAAGATACGAAACCAACTGGGCCTAAACCCTGAGCATAGAGCACACGATGGGCGAGTTCACTTCGTAACGGCTGCAAAGAGAAGTGGGGTTGACGAGTGTGCAATCAAATATATGGTTGGTCTTGCTATTAGACGAGTTTTATCAAGGGTAATTTTCATCACACACCAAACCTATCCCATCCCCCAACTAGCATTACTGTTTCAACCCGGTGCGTCAAAAAAAGGACAGGAGATTGTATTCTAGTCAATCCCCTGTCCTCTCTATTTGTTTACATTTTTTCAACTTATCCGGCTATCAGCGCCCTTACATCCTCCACGCCACCCAGAAGGAACCCCGCCTTATCCAGCAGCACGCTCGTATCGTCGCCGCAAATAAGTGTCAGGGTGTGCTTTGTTTCCTGGACATCGGTAATCTCCGCGTAAAGAATCGTAACCGGTTCTTCCATTTCCGGCTGAACCAGCAGATGGTCCTCATAAAAAGACACCTCCCGTCCCGTGAAGCCGCCGCAGCGGGATTCAAACGTCTGATACGCCCGTTTGCACTCTGTTCTGGGCAGGGCAATGCGAATCCACCCCAGCACAAGGGCAAAAATGACAAGCTCAAAGCCCAGGGAGGCAAGGCCGCCGGACATCAGCCGCATCAGCACCGCCAGGACTGCCAGCGCCGCCAGCAGCGCCAACGCCACCTTTGCCGCCATGCGGTTGTACTTCCGGTTCAGCTGGGCGTTGGCTCCCTCCCGGAACAACTCCTGCGTGATTTCGGTGTGGTTGCGCACCAGCGGCTCGGTCATTCCTCCTCCACCTCCCAGGGGTCATCGTAGCAGGGGGCCTGCTCCGGGAAGTGTTCCTTGATTTCCTCCTCAATCTGGAACGCCTGGTTCAGGTCGTTGTAGAGCAGGAAGTTGGCCAGAAACAGCACAAACCACAGACCGATTACCGGCATAACCAGCATCGACCAGGGCAGAAACAGCGCAATGGCCGCCCAGTAAACCACTTCGATGGTGGACACTCCCAGGGTGTGCCAGAAGTATTTGATGCAGAACAGCACACAGTTTTTGAAACGCAAAAAATTGCTTTGCTGAAACAGCACCAGTTGGGGCCAGTAGACCGCAAAAAACATAGTGACAATGAGGACGCTGACCACGTACACCGCAATGGTGCCCCAGCTGGGCAGCGTCTCTGCCCACCAAAACATCAGCAGCCCCGCGAAAATGATGATGCCCAGAAATAGACAAAACACCACGCCGGGCAGCAGGGCGCTCTTCCAGTTTTCCGCCAGGGCTTTTTTGTAGTTTTTCCACCACTTGCCCGGCGCGTCCCGCAGGGAACGGAACAGCAGGTCGTACATCCCATACAGCCCCGGCCCGGCGAACAGCCCGCCGACGATACTGGCGACAAACATCATCATCACACTGGTGGAGAGGAAGGCGTAGGCCATACCCAGCGCAAAGGGCAGGAAGCACGCCAGCGAGACCAGACCACACAACATAAACGAGATGAAATCCCGTTCCAGCACCTCCCGATACCGGTCAAAGCCCGTGAGCCTGCCGCCGTCGGAATGAACCGTGTCCCCAGCAAAAAACATACCCATTGTCTGTCTCTCCTTTCCTGGTCAGGCGTAGTGAAAGCCCTCTAAGAACTCTGTCAGAATCGTGAGGGCGTCTCCTTCGAACCCCTCCTGGCAGGTCAGCTCCGCGTTGATAGCGTGGTTTTCGTAGACGGCGAAGGCGGAAGCGCCGAAGCCGTAGGGGTTGTCCTCCCCGGTGCCGTCATAAATTAAAACAGTGAACTCTTGTCCTGCGCAGGTGACGGTCTGCGTCTCAGCCACAGAATAGGTTTCTTCCTCCGCGGCTTGCCACTCCGCCACCTCCGCCTCGGCCTTTTCGCTGCTCTTGCAGTCCTGCAACAGCACGTAGAGCTGGGCGTCGTAGAGGTCCACGGTCTCCTCGTCCTCGTTGACGTACTCCGTCTTGTCCCCGATGGTCCAGGCGGCGTAATAGAGGTCGGAGACCGCCAGCGCGTCCTTGTTGTCCAGCAGGGTCAGGCCGTTCCCCGGCTCTTCCACGCCGATGGTGGCCCCCACCAGCGTCCAGTTTTCGTCCCAGTCGGTCCCTTCCGCAGTGGTGGTGGGCTTTTTGCTGCACCCGCACAGGGCCAGCAGCAAGCAGGCCGCCAGAAAAAACGAAATCAGCCGTTTCATCTCGTCGCCCCCTTTGTCAGCAGTTCCCACAGGGCCTCGCAGCCCTCCTGGTTGTCCACGGTGTTGCTGTTTTCCTCATAGAAGCAGCGCCGCCCGAAATAGAGGGTTTCCAGCAGGTCCCGGCTCTCCCCGGTCAGAGTCTCGCCCAGGACGCTTTCGGTGTAGTCACCCAGCTCCAGGCTGTCCAATACCGGGCAGTCCGACCAGAGATAAACCTTGTCCTCCCAGTCGTAATCTGTCTCTTCCGGGCAACTGCCGTCCGCTTCCGCCAGCACCTGATAGTTGGCCTGGAAGGTCTCCGGGTCCTCCAGCAGGAAGAAATAGCTTTCGCAGTCGTTGATATCCGCGATCAGCTCCACCTCCGCCGCGTACTGTTTCATGGCGGCGGTGTCGTCATCCTCGTCCGCGCTGCCGCAGTACTGGTTCAGGGTGACCACCACCTGTCCGTCGCCGTTCAGGTCGGCCCCCAGCGCCTCCAGCGCAGCGGTCAGGGCCTCCACCGTGTCGTCGGGCAGCTCGCTGCTGCCCACATAGGCGATCTGGTAATCGGGCTTTACCGTCCCCACGCCAAAGGCGTTCAGCACCAGGGAAAGGGTAATGCCCCCCACAAGGACGCCGCCCACGACGATCCACTTATAGTAGTGCCACCAGTTTTTCCGTTTCTCTTGTGGGGTCAACTGCTGCTTTTCCTCTGGCTGCACGTCCCGTTGCAGCCACTGTTGATAATTGCTGGGCATAGGGTCACTCCTTCGCTGTCAAGCGGCACTTCCGAAGCTCCGCTTCTCCCTGAGTCGTACCGCCGTAGGCATAGGTCACGGGCAGAGAGAGCAGCGGCGGCGCTTTCGACCAATCCTCCGTCAAAATCAGCTCCACACTGGCCTCGGCAATCTTGTCGATGGGCTGGACGATGGTGGAACAAACATATTCCTTGGTATAGAAATCCGGCACACCGTCATAGCCGATGATTTGCACGCCCTCCGGCACGCGGATACCCCGGCTGCGGAGATAGGCCGTGATTCGAAAGGCCAGGTCGTCCGTCACACAGAAAAGCCCGTCAAATTCCAGCGCCCCATCGTGGATGTGCTGGTCCAGAAAATCTATGAACACCTGAAAGGGTGTGCCGTCGTAGACCCGGAGCATCTCATAGGCGACCCCCGCCTCCGTACAGCTGGAGAGGAACCCATCTCCCCGCTTGTTTACCTCGTTGGCAAAGGGGGAGGAGGTGCTGAGATAGGCCAGCTTTTTGCAGCCCCCCTCCAGCAGGCGGCACACCGCCAACTGTCCGCCGCCAAAATTGTCGCTGGAGACGCAGGGAATGGCCGGGTCCAGGTGGCGGTCGATGGTGACCAGCGGCGTCCCCTCCGGCACCTGGAGCTTTTGGCTGTAGGAGAGCATGATGATGCCGTCTACCTTATTCTGATATGCCATATCCACATACGCCTGCTCCAGCTGGGCCTCGGCGTTGGTGCAGCAGAGCAGCATCCGGTAGCCCCGCTTGGCCAGGGTGGAATGGATGTGGTAAGTCAGCCGCCCAAAAAAGGGGGTGGCGGTGTCCGGCACCAAAAAGGCGATGGTCATGGTCTTGTTGCTTTTCAGCCCCTTGGCGTAGCTGTTGACCCGGTAGTCCAGCTTTTTGATGGCCGCCTCCACCTTTTTCTGGTAGGCAGCGCCCACGGGGATACCGTTCACCACCTTGGAGACGGTACCCAGCGCAACGCCCGCCTCCTGCGCCACATCCTTCATGGTGGGCGCGGCGTTTTTCTTCGCCATAGAATCCCTCACTTTCTTTGTGAAACATTTCATCAATATTAGGTGCGGAGGGTGCGTTAATCTGCTCCCTCGCTTTGCAACTTGAGGGTATTATAACGCAAAAAAACAGCGTTGTAAAGATGTTTCGTGAAATTTCATGAAAATAATTTTGAAGAACGAGTACTGTCAAATTGCACAAAAAGCATAGTTCTGTTTTGTTCAATCCATAAAAAATCGGCTTTTCTCCAAAAAAGCAGTTGACAAACCAGGGGAATCAAGTGTATTCTTTAGCCACAGGTTAAAATAACGTTTCACAAGCTGAGCAGTCTGGTTGCCCACCGGCTGCTTTTTGTGGGGATGAAGCGTGAAACGTTATTTCTGCAATACGCCTGCCAAGCGAAAGGAGGTTGCGTTCATTTCCCAACTGACAGCATAGAAAGATAGGAGTGAATCAAAGTGAATTCAAAACCTGCCGTAACAACCGCAAAAAAACTGCCGCTGAGCCAACGGCTGGCGGCAAACTGGCAGCTCTACCTGCTGCTGCTGATCCCTGTCATCATCACCGTCATTTACAAGTACATCCCCATGTACGGCATCCAAATCGCCTTCCGCGACTACAAAGCCAGCCGCGGCTACCTGGGCAGCGAATGGGTGGGCCTGGAATGGTTCCAGCGGTTCTTTAGCAGCCCTAACTGCGTCCGCATGATCCGCAACACGGTGCTGCTGAGCCTGTACAGCCTGCTGTGGAGCTTCCCGGTTCCCATCATCCTGTCCC
>JAJQBR010000194.1 GCA_021203185.1 Clostridiales bacterium | reverse complement strand
AAATGAGGTATTTTTCCAAGAAAATAGTGTTGCACTTGATTGACAACCTGCCGACATCCCGCTCCACGATGCCCTGGGCCTCGGCGGGGTCCTCCATCTGCTCGCAGATGGCCACCTTGTACCCCTTGGCCACCAACCGGGCCAGATAGGACTGGTAGGAGTGGTAGGGGACGCCGCACATGGGTACCCGCTCCTCGGCGGTCTTTTTCCGGTCACGGGTGGTCAGGGTCAGATCCAGTTCCTTGGAGGCGATTTTTGCGTCCTCGTCGAACAGCTCGTAAAAGTCTCCCAGCCGGAAAAACAGCAGACAGTCCGGGTGCCGCTCTTTGATTTCAAGGTATTGTTTGCGCATGGGCGTCAACGCTTCAGCCATGGTCTTCTTCTCTTTCTGTGGGGGTGGCCCCGGTTTTTCTCTATTGTTAAAAGTTTGTAATTTTGTCAGTTTTTTGAATCCGCTGTGACAAATTTGGCCGGAAATGTTACCATGTGCCTATAGGGGCGTGAGCGTGGCCGCCCAGAAACAGAACGCGAACCCTGCGGGCGGCGGAGCGCCGCCCCTACAGATATGGCGGCAAAATAAGAACGATATTCTCAATTACCCATCATTGCACATTGCTAATTGCAAATTGCAAATTCACAAGGTTCCCTGGTTGCACTTCCATGCCCGCCAGCACCCAAACACAAGGGTTGCCACGAGAACCCCCACCATGCCCCACAGGAACCACAGGGTCAGATTCTGCTCGGTGAGCATCTCCATTTGCAGCACGGAGAACAGCACCGCGCACTCCAGATTCACCACACACAGCATATCCCGAATGGCCCGGAGGATGAACAGTTCCCGCTCCATGTTGGGCTTGAAGGGCAGGCTCAGGGAGGAAAGGTTCAGCCGGGTGCAGCAGCTGACCAGGCCGCAGCACACCACCAGCAGCACCGGCAGAATCCAGATGATCCACCGACCGCCCCAGTCGTCGGCCACACCGTAGACATCGTAGTGGATGGCCATGACCTTGGGCAGTGTGTTCCACCGGGAGGCGGTGAAAATCACCGTGGTAGCCACCAGCAGCCATGCGGCGCCTTCCATCCAGCGCTGAAATCTGTTCAACGGAAACTTGTTTTTCATGGGAACCTCCCTTTCCGGTGGTGTCTGCGTGTTTTGATAAGCTATTAGCCGTTAGCTGTTAGCTGTTAGTCAGGCACCACCAGTCTAAAGCGAACAGCTAAAAAGGAAGCTGAGAGCGAAACCACCCGTTAAAGTAATGCAAACGGTAAGCATAGCGTGCAATGGTAAGTACTACAAAGCTAATAGCTAAATGCAAGAGCTAAGAGTCAAATTGTTTTACTCGGCCAGCTCCCCGAACAGCGCCCAGGTGGAGGCCCGGACGATGTTCACCGGTTTCCACTGACCGATGTACTCCTCCGGGGCGTTCAAGTGGACCAGCCGCCCGCCGCCGGTGCGCCCGGTCAGGCTGTAACGGCTGTCCTGGGTGTTCACCCCGTCCAGGAACACCGGGAGGGTCTTGCCCACGTAGGCGGCGTGTTTCTCGGCGGAAATGCGGTTCTGCACGTCCAGCAGGGTCTGGAAGTTTTTGCTTTTCTGTTCCCTGCTCATAGGGTCGGGCATTTTGGCTGCCGGGGTTCCCTCCCGGGGGGAGAAGATGAAGGTGAACAGCGCGTCGAAGCGCACCTCTTCGATGAGGGACAACGTCTCCTCGAACTCCTCCTGTGTCTCGCCGGGGAAGCCCACGATGACGTCGGAGGTCAGCACGATATCGGGAATCAGCTCCCGCAGGCGGCGCACCTCGTCCAGATAGGTTTCCCGGTCATAGTGGCGGTTCATGGCCTTCAGCACCCGGCTGGAGCCGGATTGGAAGGGCAGGTGCAGCTGGGGGGCTACCTTTTCACACCGGGCCATAGTTTCAAACAGCTTTTGAGAGGCGTCCCGTGGGTGGCTGGTCATAAAGCGAATCTGGAACTCGCCGGGGATGTCGTTCACCGCCTGGAGCAGGTCGGCAAAATCCATGTCCAGTCCCAAATCCTTGCCGTAGGAGTTGACGTTCTGCCCCAGCAGGGTGATGTCCTTATACCCGTCGGCCACCAGCTGCCGCACCTCGTCCAAAATGCGCTCCGGGTCCCGGCTGCGTTCCCGCCCCCGGACGTGGGGGACGATGCAGTAGGTGCAGAAGTTGTTGCAGCCGTACATGATGGACACCCAGGCTTTCAACTTGCCCTTCCGGGCCACAGGCAGCCCCTCCGCGATGTACCCCGCCACGTCCGGCGTCTCGAACACCCGGCCCCTTTGCTCCATCACCCGCTGGAGCAGCTCTGGGAATCGGTATAGGGCGTGGGGGCCAAACACCATGTCCACGTGGCGGAAGGTCCTTTTGATTTTCTCCGCCATGTGGGGTTCCTGCATGGCGCAGCCGCAGAGGCAGATGATTTGGTCGGGCTTTTTCCGTTTGGTGTGAACCAACGCGCCCACGTTGCCCAACACCCGCATTTCTGCGTGTTCCCGGATGGCGCAGGTGTTGATGACGATGACGTCCGCCTCGCCCTCTTCTTCGGTGAAGGCGTAGCCCATCCTGCGGAGCATTCCCCGAATCTGCTCGGAGTCGGCCTCGTTCTGCTGGCACCCGTAGGTGTCCACCAGGGCCAGGGGGGTCTGGGGCAGGGCGGCGGTGCGGACGTGGATGGCGTCGCAAATGGCCATCTGGCGGTCAATTTCGTCCTGTGGAATGATGACTTCACTGCGTTTCAAAGGGGTGTCCTCCCAAAATCGTCTAGTTTACCAGTTTAGGAACAGTATAACACTCCAAACCGCCGTTGACAATGAAAACTTCCCGCGAAAAAACGCCCCTTCGGGGGAGGATTCCCCCAAAAGGGCGCGATTCTGCGGAAATTTTCAAAATCCCAATTCTTCTCCCACCAAAATCACGTGGATGCGTCCAGGGGTCCGGTTGTGCCTGGTGATGACGGTGTTGCAGCAGATGCAGCCCTCGCTGTGGCAGTCGGCGCAGACACCGGTGACGCTGCACGGGGTGTTCAGCTTCAGCCGGACGCAGTTGGGGGGCGCGGCGTGTACCTTGATGCGTTCAATGGCGGAGGGCAGATCCTTACAGACCTTGTTCATCCCGGCCACCACCACCACTCGCTCCGGGCCGTGGGCCAGGCAAGCCACCCGGTTGCCCGCACCGTCCACGTTCACCAGTTCTCCCGCCACGGTGATGGCGTTGGCGCTGAGGAAAAACAGGTCGCTGAGGGTGGTTCGGGCGTAGATTTCCCGCTTCTCCTGTGGGGTGGTGTAGGCGGCGCGGTCGATGTAGTCGCACCCCGCCTGCTCCACCAGTTCCCGGAAGCTCAGCTCCCCCAGGGTTTCGCTGCCGCCGTTGGCCACAGTCAGGCCGGGGGTCAGCAGGGCTTTGATTTGTTCCACGGCGGCGTCAGCGGTGGGGGCATAGCTGCCGGTGAAGTTCCGCTTCTCCATGTTTTTTAGGACAGTGCGGGCGGTGTGTTCGTAGGAAATTTCTTTCGGCGTCATGTCAATCATCCTTCCTCGTTTGGGCTTTTTGCTTTAATTCCTTCATGCGCTGGGCGCGGCTCTGCCGGAACTGCTCCCCGCTCTGGCGGATGCGCTGCAAGGGGCGGCGGTAGGTGGTGGAGGTCATGCTGCTATAGTGCCGGAAGAATCGCCGGGAGTGGTGGGCGGCCTCCTCCAACAGGTTCCTCTGTTGCAGTTCCAGCTTCAGCAGGGCGGTCTGGAGGGCTATCTCGTCCACCTTCTGTTGACTGGCCTGACGCAGTTCCTCCGCCCGCTGCTGACTGACCTGACGCAGTTTCTCTGCCCGCTGCTGGCTGATTTGTCGCAGCTCCTTCTGCCTGGCCTCCAGCTCCAGCCGGGTGGCTTCGGCCCGGTTCAGGAACATTGTGGTCAGGGCCAAGCTGCGGATGGTGGTAACGGCATCGGCCAGCAGCACCGCGCCCAGCACCCCGGTGAGTACCCACCGGGCAGTGCTGCTCAGGCTGCTGAACAGCCGCACCGTCTGCGGGTGAATCCAGTACAGGGCCACATAGGAAACCAGCCCCCAAATCAGGGAATTTCTCAGGCAGATGCGGCCATGTAAGTTGTATTTTTCGTTGGAATAGTCCCAATACTTGATGTGGGTGGTGGTCTCCAGCACCCAGCCCACAAGGTACTCCCAGGCGGACATGGTGACGACGGAGGCCGCCAGGAACAGGGGAAGGTTCCCCATGAAGCTGCTGAGGCCCAGCACCATCAGCAGCGCGCCCGAGCCGTAAATGGGGCAGAAGGGGCCGTGAAGAAAGCCCCGGTTGACAAAGTGCTTCTGCCCGATGGAACAGTAGGTGGTTTCCATCACCCAGCCCAGCACAGAGTACCAGAAGAAGTAGAGGAACGCCAGCGTCAGCGGCGTCCCAAACAGCAGGGGTTCCTGCATGGTTCATCAGCCGTCCTTTGCTCCGTCCAACAGGACGGAAAGAAGTGTGTTATAGAGCAGGTCGGGCCGGTCCTGGAATGCCGCCGCCAAATGCTCCCCCTCCTTTTGGTCGGGGGCCAGCATCTCCAGGGTCATCAGGTTGCCCGTGTCGTCGTCCAGCGCCATGCGCACAGTGACGCCGCCGTCAGACCGGGGGAGGATGGAGGACCGCACCTGGTTCTGCCGCTGGAGAATTTTGTTCATCTCCGCCGCGCTGCGGTCGCATTTGAGCCGGACGGAGTAGGCAAGTTCATCTTCGCAGACGGAGCCGTTGGCCCGTCCCTTCTGGGTGATGGTCAGCAGGCGGTTTTCGTCCTCCTGGACGTGGCCGGTGTTGATGAGGCTGGTCAGGGCCTCGGTGAACTGGAAGTAATCCATCCCCTCGTCGCAGAGGGCCAGGTCCAGCAGGTGATCCCTGTCGATGGGCAGGGTGAGGCGGGCCAGAATATAGAGAAGTAACAGGCGGACATCCAGCGGGCCGCGAACAAACCCCCGTGACATTGCGCTCCCTCCTTTGCAGTGGGTTTCTACCCCCTATTATATAAGCTCTTTTGGAAAATAACAAGGCCCTTTTCTGCCAAAGGAGACGACAAAGGCCGCTGTCAGTGAAAAAATCCTTGCATATTTCCCCACACAGGTATAAGATAGAGGTACAATCCAAAGGGGAGCTTGCGGAAGCAGGCTGAGAGGAGACGCAGACCCGTCTCGACCCTGACGACCTGTTTGGATAATGCCAGCGTAGGGATATGGATCACGGTAAAACCGCTGTGAGAGTGTCAATGGCAGTCTCACAGCTTTTTTCAGCCCTCCTGCGGTGGCAGACTTCCCAAAAGAGAAAGGACTTTTACCATGAGAAATTATGCCACACAGATGGACGCCGCCCGCCAGGGCATACTGACCCCGGAACTGAAAACCGTGGCCCAGAAGGAGTATATGGAGCCGGAGAAGCTCCGAGAACTGGTAGCTGCAGGCAAGGTGGTCATCCCCGCCAACAGGAACCACACCTGCCTGAACCCGGAGGGCGTCGGCTCCATGCTCCGCACCAAAATCAACGTGAATCTGGGCGTCTCCCGAGACTGCAAGGACTACAACATCGAGATGCAGAAGGTTATGGCGGCGGTCAACATGGGGGCCGAGGCCATTATGGACCTGTCCAGCCACGGCAACACCGAGCCGTTCCGCTGCAAGCTGACCAGCGAATGTCCCGCCATGATCGGCACGGTACCGGTCTACGACGCAGTCATTCACTACCAGCGGGACCTGGCCACCCTCTCTGCCAAAGACCTCATTGACGTGGTGCGGCTCCACGCGGAGAACGGCGTGGACTTCGTCACCCTCCACTGCGGCATCACCCGCAAGACCATCGACCAGATCCGCAAGCACAAACGGAAGATGAACATCGTCTCCCGGGGCGGCAGCCTGATCTTCGCCTGGATGTGCATGACCGGCAACGAAAACCCCTTCTACGAGTACTACGACGAGATTTTGGACATCTGCCGGGAATACGACGTGACCATCTCTCTGGGCGACGCCTGCCGTCCCGGCTGCCTGGCCGACGCCACCGACGTGTGCCAGATCGAGGAGCTGGTGCGCCTGGGCGAGCTGACCAAGCGGGCCTGGGAGAAGGACGTGCAGGTGATGGTGGAGGGGCCGGGCCATGTGCCGATGGACCAAATCGCCGCCAACATGAAGGTGCAGCAGACCATCTGTATGGGCGCACCCTTCTACGTCCTCGGCCCGTTGGTGACCGATATCGCCCCCGGCTACGACCACATCACCTCCGCCATCGGCGGGGCCATTGCCGCCATGTCGGGCGCGGCCTTCCTGTGCTACGTCACCCCGGCGGAGCATCTGGCCCTGCCCAACGTGGAGGACGTGAAGCAGGGCATCATCGCCAGCCGCATCGCCGCCCACGCCGCCGACATCGCCAAGGGCATCCCTCACGCACGGGACATCGACGACAAAATGGCCGAGGCCCGGCAGAAGCTGGACTGGGAGGCTCAGTGGGAGTGCGCCATCGACCCGGAGACCGCCAAAGCCATCCGCGCCGACCGCAGCCCGGAGCATGACGACACCTGCTCTATGTGCGGTAAGTTCTGCGCCGTGCGCAGCATGAACAAGGCGCTGGCAGGGGAGTACATCGACATCCTTTGAGCAGAGAGGGTAACGCAATGAAATCTGTCCGTGAGGCAATGCTCCTCTACGCCATCACCGACCGCAGTTGGCTCCGCCCCGGCCAGTCGCTGGCGGAGCCGGTGGAGCAGGTGCTTTCCGCCGGGGCCACCTGCCTCCAGCTGCGGGAAAAGGAACTGGGAGGCGAGGATTTTCTCCGGCTGGCCTGGGAACTAAAGCCCCTCTGCGCCAAATATCAGGTTCCCCTCATCATCAACGACAACGTGGCCGTGGCAAAGGCGGTGGACGCTGACGGCGTCCACGTGGGCCAGGAGGACATGGCCATTCAACAGGCCAGGGCCATTCTGGGGCCGGACAAGTGGATCGGCACCAGCGTCCACAACGTGGACGAGGCCAAAGCCGCGCTTGCGGCGGGGTGCGACTACTTCGGCTCCGGCGCGGTGTTCGGCAGCCACACCAAGCCCGGCGTGACCGTGCTGACCCATCAGGGTCTGGCCGACATCTGCGCCGCCACGCCCCTGCCAGTGGTGGCTATCGGCGGCGTCAACGCGGACAACGTGCTGTCCCTGGCGGGGACGGGCATCGACGGTGTGGCCGTCATCAGCGCCCTTTTCGCCCAGCCGGATCCCGTCGCCGCCACCCGGCATATGCTGGCGCTGGTGAAACAGACAATAGGGGAGGGGAGTGCGCCATGAAGCTGCCCATTGCATTGACCATCGCCGGGAGCGACTGCTCCGGTGGGGCCGGTATCCAGGCCGACCTGAAAACCATGACCTGCTGCGGGGTCTACGGCATGAGCTGCATCACTGCCCTGACCGCCCAGAACACCACCGGGGTTTACGGGGTGCAGGAGGTCACGCCGGACTTTCTGGCCCGGCAGTTGGACTGTGTGTTCACCGACATCCGCCCTCAGGCGGTCAAAACCGGGATGGTGTCCTCCGCGCCGCTGATTGAAACGATTGCGGACAAGCTGACGGAGTACCATGTGGAAAACCTGGTGGTGGATCCGGTGATGGTGTCCACCTCCGGTTCCAAATTACTCTCAGACGAGGCCATCGGAACACTGAAAAACCGTCTGCTCCCCCTGGCGGCTCTGGCGACTCCCAACTTGGCAGAGGCGGAGGTGTTCTCCGGGCGAAGCATCCACACGGCGGGGGATATGCTCGCCGCCGCCCAAATCATCAGCGAAGAATGTGGCTGCGCCGTCCTCTGCAAAGGGGGACACCGCACTGGGGACGCCAACGACCTGCTCTACTGGCGGGGCGAGGCCCGCTGGTACGAGGGGGCGCGCATCGACAATCCCAACACCCACGGCACCGGCTGCACCCTCTCCGCCGCCATTGCCAGCGGCCTTGCCAAAGGGTTGCCGCTGGACGAGGCGATAGCGGAGGCCAAAGCGTACCTTACCGGCGCGCTGGAGGCCATGCTGGACCTGGGGCAGGGCAGCGGCCCCCTGTGGCACGGTTGGAACCAGTCACTCAACTGAAAAAGTGCGAAAAAACGTCCGACGGCTCGATGAGCGTCGGACGTTTTTGATATTGTTTCGGAAACCTTCTGGTTTACACCAGCTCCAGGTAAGCCAGCTCGGCAGCGTCGCCCCGGCGGCAGCCAATGCGCACCACACGGGTGTAACCGCCGTTGCGGTCGGCGTACTGGGGACCGATCTGGTCGAAGAGCTTCTTGGCGGTATCCTCCACGGTCAGGTAGGACAGGGCCTGCCGGTAAGCGGCCAGGTCGTTCTTCTTGGCCAGGGTAATCATCTTTTCAGCGATGGACTGGACTTCCTTGGCGCGGGTGACAGTGGTCTTGATCCTGCCGTAGGTCAGCAGATCGGTGGTCTGCTGCCGCAGCATGGCCTTCCGCTGGTCGGAAGTCTTGCCAAGTTTACGATAACCGGACATGATTGTTCACTCCTTCGGGCAGCCTGAGGGTTCAGGCGTAATGTTTGCGTGGGTGTCCCCCGGGGGGGCCGACAGGTCAGTTGTTCTCCTCTTTGGACAGGCTCAGGCCCATCATGGCCAGCTTGTTCATGACCTCCTCCAGGCTCTTGCGGCCCAGGTTCCGAACCTTCATCATCTCGTCCTCGGTCTTGGAGATCAGGTCCTCGACGGTGTTGATGTTGGCGCGCTTCAGGCAGTTGAAGGAGCGCACGGACAGGTCCAGCTCTTCAATGGTCATTTCCAGCATCTTGTCGTGCTGGGTCTCCGGCTTTTCCACCACGGTGGAACGGGTACCCACCGTGTCAGATAGGTCGGTAAAGAGGGCGAAGTGGTCGCAGAGGATCTTTGCGCCCAGCGAAACGGCGTCCCGCGCGGAGATAGTGCCGTCCGTCCAGACCTCCAGGGTCAATTTATCGTAGTCGGTCATGTTGCCAACGCGGGTGTTCTCCACCGTGTAATTGACCTTGATGACCGGGGAATAGATGGAATCCACCGGGATAACGCCGATGGTGGTCTGCGCAGGCTTGTTCCGTTCAGCGGGTACATAGCCGCGGCCCTGGCTCAGGGTCAACTCCATGTTCAGGGTGGCGTCGGCGCCCAGGGTGGCGATGAGCAGATCCGGGTTGAGGATCTCCACCTCGCCATCGGACTTAATGTCCCCGGCGGTGACTTTGCCCTCGCCGCTGGCCTGGATATACACCCGCTTGGTGCCGTTGCTGTGCAGCTTGGCGATGATCTGTTTGACGTTGAGGACGATCTGCGTTACGTCTTCCTTCACGCCGGGGATGGTGCAGAACTCGTGCTGTACGCCGGCGATTTTGATGGTAGTCACGGCGGTGCCGGGCAAAGAGCTGAGCAGGATACGGCGCAGGGCGTTGCCCAGGGTCGTACCATACCCTCGCTCCAGCGGCTCGACAATATATTTACCATACGAATTGTCGCCAGGGTCTTCGATGAACTCAATAATCGGCTTTTCGATTTCTACCATATAGTTTTACCCTCCTCATCTGCGGTACGAGACGTACCTTGTTGGTTTGACAGCTCACCAATATCTGAGGGTTACTAATTACTTAGAGTAAAGCTCGACGATGAGGTGCTCTTCCACGGGGAAGTCGATGTCGGCACGCTCAGGCAGACGAACAATATTAACCTTCAGGTCGTCCTTGACAGGGCGATCGATCCACGCGGGCAGGGTGACGGCGATGGCGTCCTCGCCCAGGAAGCGCTTGAACTTCACAGAGGAACGGCTCTTGGCCTTGACCTCGACGGTGTCCCCGGCCTTGATGAGGTAGGAGGGGATGTTCACCGACTTGCCGTTGACCAGGAAGTGGCCGTGGGAGACCAGCTGACGGGCCTCGCGGCGGGTCATAGCGAAACCGGCGCGGAACACCACGTTGTCCAGGCGGCGCTCCAGGGTGGTCAGCAGGATCTCGCCGGTGATGCCTTTGGCGGCGGCGGCCTTCTCGTAATAGGCGTGGAACTGCTTCTCCTGGACGCCATAGACGAATTTGACCTTCTGCTTCTCGTTGAGCTGCATCCCGTATTCAGACTGCTTGCGGCGCATCTGGCCCTTGGGGTTGCGGTTGGTGGTTTTCTTGGTATACCCCATCACTGCGGGGGACAGGCCCAGCGCCTTGCAGCGCTTGGCAATGGGCTGCATATTTCTTGCCATGTTTCAATATCCTCCTTTGCTGCGATCAGACACGTCTTCTCTTGGGAGGACGGCAGCCATTGTGGGGAACGGGGGTGACATCCTTAATCATAGTGACCTCCAGACCGGCGGCCTGAAGCGCACGGATGGCGGCCTCACGACCGGCGCCGGGACCCTTCACATAGACCTCAACGCTCTTCAGGCCAAACTCCATAGCGGCCTTGGCAGCGGTCTCTGCGGCGGTCTGAGCGGCGTAGGGGGTGGATTTCCGGGAACCACGGAAGCCCATCTCGCCGGAGGAAGCCCAGGAAAGGGCGTTGCCCTGGGTGTCGGTGATGGTAACCATCGTGTTGTTGAAGGAGGAGCGGATATGCACTGCGCCCTTCTCCACACTCTTACGGTCTTTGCGCTTGCGCACGACCTTCTTCTTGTTTGCGGCCATTGTATATCCCTCCTTTACTTCTTCTTGTTAGCAATGGTCTTTTTGGGGCCCTTGCGGGTACGGGCATTGTTCTTGGAATGCTGACCACGGACGGGCAGGCTCTTGCGGTGGCGGGTGCCACGATAGGAGCCAATTTCGATGAGGCGCTTGATGTCCATAGCGACGTTACGACGCAGATCACCTTCGACGGTGTAGTTCTTGCCGATTTCTTCGCGCAGGGCGGATTCCTCTGCCTCGGTCAGGTCCCGGACGCGGGTGTCGGGGTTGATGCCGGTGGCGGCCAGGATCTTCCTGGAGCTGGTCAGGCCAATGCCGTAGATATAGGTCAGGCCGATCTCGATTCGCTTATCACGGGGCAGGTCGATGCCGGAAATACGTGCCATTTATCAATACACCTCCTTGTTAGCCTTGACGCTGTTTGTGTTTGGGATTTTCACAAATCACCATAACTCTGCCCTTGCGCTTGATGATTTTGCACTTTTCGCACATGGGCTTGACGGACGGTCTTACTTTCATCGTTTTACCTCCTGTTTTGCTGCGTGAAGGGTTCCCTTGTCCAGAGGGCTTCCTCCACCGCACCTGACGACGATGTGAATCAGGTTCATTTGCTTCTCCAGGTGATCCGGCCGCGGGTCAGATCATAAGGGGACATCTGGACTGTCACCTTATCCCCAGGGAGGATCCTGATATAGTTCATGCGGAGCTTGCCGGAGATGTGGGCCAGAATGGTGTGACCCTTGCCAATATCGACCATAAAGGTGGTATTGGGCAGCGCCTCAACGACAACACCCTCCAGTTCGATCATATCTTCTTTGGACATGAGAGCGGCCTCCTAAAAGTTGGGATGTTCTGATTCGCGGAAGGCGGCCAGCGCGCAGCGGATTTGCCTGTCTGTCACCGGTTCGCCTCTCTGCAATCGTTGGATTGCCGGATGTGCGCTGGTTCCCACGCCCCGGAGATGCTTGCGCTTTTTCCGTTTGGGCGCGTCCAGCTTTCTCCCCTTTCCGTCCGCCAGCAAGAGATAGTCGCCGTCGCTGCCAACGGCAACGAACAGCTTTCCTTCATCATGGCCGGCTAAGGAGAGAACGATTTCGTAGGGGTGGATTTCCTGCATATATCAGTCTCCGCACAGGGTGAGAACCTCAGGCTCCCCCTCTGTGATGAGAATGGTATTTTCGTAATGGGCAGAGAGCCGACCGTCGGCGGTGCGGATCACTTCCCAGCCGTCGGGCATAATCTTCTTGCGAATCTTAGCCGTTCCGGCGTTGACCATCGGCTCTACGGCGATGGTCATGTCTTTTTTCAGCCTGGGGTTGCCCTCCGGGTAGTGATCCAGCACGTAGTTGGGGATCTCCGGGGCCAAATGAACCTCGTTGCCGATGCCATGCCCCACAAACTCCCGGACAATGGAAAATCCATTGCCCTCCACGTACTGCTGTACGCCTCTGGAGATATCAGAGACGCGATTCCCGGCTACGGCGTTGCGGATGCCCTCCCAGAAGGACTGCTCTGTCACGTCGATGAGCCGCTGGGCCTCCGGGCTGATTTTGCCCACCGGGTAGGTTCCGGCGCAGTCGCCGTGGAACCCGCCGTGGGGCGCGCCCTGCTTATCCAGGTGGTAGTCCCCCACGCAGGCCCCTGTGTCGATGGAGATGATGTCTCCCTCCTCCAGCCGCCGGTTGCCGGGGACGCCGTGGATAATCTCATCGTTGATGGACATACAGGCGCTGCCCTTGAAGCCGTACAGGTGGTAGAAGTTGGGGTACCCGCCGTGGCTGCGGATGAACTTATAGAGCGCTTTGTCGATTTCCCTGGTGGTGATGCCGGGCCGCACCAGCGAGGCGGCGTAGGCCCGCGCCTCGCCGGAGAGCTTACCGGCCTTGCGCATCATCTTCCGCCGGTGTTCTTCCACCGGCACCAGACGCAGTACCGCGGCCATTTATTCACCCAGGACTTTCATAATCGCGGCGTTGGTGGCCTCGATGCCGCCCTGGTTGGGGACAACCTTCAGCAGCCCACGGGTCTCGTAAAAGCCCTTCAGCGGCTCGGTCTGCTCGTGGTAGGTGGCAAGACGGGCCTTGACGGTTTCAGGCTTGTCGTCCTTGCGCTGGGTAAGGGCCTGACCGCAGATGTCGCAGACGCCCTCCGTCTTGGGCGGGTTGGCCACCACATGGTAGGTGGCGCCACAGGCCAGGCAGGTGCGGCGGCCGGTCATGCGCTGCTCGATTTCCTCGTCGGAAACCTCGATGGAAACCACGGCGTCGAAGGTGATACCGGCCTCTTCCATGGCCTCCGCCTGAGCGATGGTGCGGGGTACGCCGTCCAGGATATATCCCTTCTGGCAGTCCGGCTCCTGGAGCCGCTCGTTGATGACACCGATGATGACCTCATCAGGCACCAGTTTGCCGGCGTCCATATACGACTTGGCCTGCAACCCCACGGGGGTGCCGTTTTTCACAGCCGCCCGGAGGATGTTGCCGGTGGAAATGGTGGGAATATTCAGCTTTTTGCTGATGATTTCAGCCTGGGTGCCTTTGCCCGCGCCGGGCGCGCCCAAAAGAATCAGTTTCATTGCTCTGCCACCTTTCTTAGCCCAGGAAACCCTTGTAGTGCTTCATCATCATCTGCGCTTCCAGCGCCCGCTGGGTCTCCAGCGCCACGGAAACGACAATCAGAACAGAGGTGCCGCCAATCGCCAGGGCGGAAACGTTGAAGATCGCGCCGGTGATATTGGGGATGACGGCGATAACCGCCAGGTAAATCGCGCCGAACAGCGTGATGCGGTTCAATACCTTGCTCAGGAACTCGGCAGTGGGACGGCCCGCCCGGAAACCGGGGATAAAACCGCCCTGCTTTTTCAGGTTGTTGGCCACTTCCACGGGGTTGAACTGAATCGTGGCGTAGAAGTAGGCGAAGCCGACGATGAGCAGCACGTAGATCACGTTGTACAGCACCGTATCCGTGTCAAACACCTGCATGAACCAGGAGTTGGCCAGGCTGGGTACAAAGGCCGCGATGGTGGCAGGCAGGGAAGCGATGGTCTGGGCGAAGATGATGGGCATAACGCCAGACATATTCACCTTCATGGGGATGGTGGTGGACTGACCTCCGTACATCTTCCGGCCCACCACACGCTTGGCGTACTGGACGGGGATGCGCCGTTCGGACAGGGTGATGAACACCACGGCAATCAGGATGGCCGCCACACCGATGATGATAACGGGAACAAAAGCGGGATGCAGCACCAGGTCGGCGTCGGTGTCGCCGTTAATCCAGTTCTTCGCGCCCACATACATATAGTAGACGGCGTTGGGAACACGGGAGATGATGCCGGCGAACAGCAGAATGGAAATACCGTTGCCCACACCGTTCTCGGTGATTTGCTCGCCCAGCCACATAACAAAGACGCTGCCGGCGGTAAAGGTGGCGATGATAACGATGGCCGCCCAGATGGACTCATCCTGCAGCAGGCTGTTGTAGCGGATCAGCATATAGTAGCCGAAGCCTTGCAGCAGGCCCAGACCCAGGGTGGTGTACCGGGTGATCTGCTCCAGACGTTTCCGCCCGGCCTCGCCGCCGTCCCGCTGCATCCGCTCCAGAGCGGGGATGGCAACGGTCAGCAGCTGGATGATGATGGAGGCGTTGATATAGGGCTGGATAGACAGCGCCAGCATGGTGGCCCGGCTGTAGGAGCCGCCGGACATGACGTTCATCAGGCCCAGGATGTTATTGGATGCCGCAGCAAAGTAACTGGACAATCCGTCGGTGTCGATAAAAGGGACGGGGATGTTATTCCCCAGGCGGAAAATGACCAAGATGAAGGCAACGTAAATGAGTTTTCTGCGCAGTTCTGGAATTTTCCAGGCGTTGCGAATCGTCTCAATCATTTAGATCACCTCGGCCTTTCCTCCTGCGGCTTCGATCTTCTCCTTGGCGGAGGCGGAGAAAGCAGTGGCCTGGACGGTCAGCTTCTTTGTGATCTCACCGTTGCCCAGCACCTTCACGCCGTACTTGCACTGGGTCAGGACCCCCGCGTCCAGCAGGGTCTGGAGGTTGACGGTGGAGCCGTCCTCAAACTTGTTCAGTGCGGAGACGTTGATGGCATCCAGGCGCTTGGCAAAGATGTTGTTGAAGCCGCGTTTGGGGACACGGCGGGCCAGAGGCATCTGGCCGCCCTCAAACCCAATGCGGACGCCGCCGCCGGAACGGGCCTTCTGGCCCTTGTGTCCGCGACCGGCGGTCTTGCCGTTGCCGGAACCGGCGCCGCGGCCCTTGCGCTTGGGGGCGGAGGTGGAGCCGGGCGCGGGAGACAGGTTGTAAAGTTCCATGTTCTGGCCCTCCTTACTGTTCTTCGGTGACCTGGAGCAGGTAACCGATCTGTGCGATCTTCCCCCTGGTGGCGGCGTTGTCGGGCTGGACGGTTACGTCCCCGATTTTCCGCAGGCCCAGGGCGGCGGCAGTCGCCTTGTGAGGGGCGATGCGGCCGTTCAGGCTCTTAACGAGCTTAATTTTCAGATTTGCCATTGTCGGTTCCTCCTTACAGATCTTCCACGTTCTTGCCGCGGGTCTTGGCGACCTGCTCAGGAGTACGCAGGCTCTTCAGGCCGGCGAAGGTGGCGGAGACCACGTTATGCGGGGTGTTGGAGCGCAGGCACTTGGTACGGATGTCGGCGATACCAGCGGCCTCCATGACGGCACGGACAGGACCACCGGCGATAACGCCGGTACCGGGGGCGGCGGGTTTCAGCAGCACGCGGCCGGCAGAGAACTCGCCGATGACCTCGTGGGGGATGGTGGTACCCGACATGGACACGGTGATCATGTTCTTTTTGGCGTCCTCGATGCCCTTGCGGATGGCTTCGGGTACCTCGGCGGCCTTGCCCAGGCCATAACCCACGCGGCCTTTGCCGTCGCCGATGACCATCAGCGCGGAGAATTTCGCTACGCGGCCGCCCTTGACGGTCTTGCTGACGCGGTTCAGATAAACCAGCTTTTCAATATATTCGCTGGCCTCTTTTTCATATTTAGGCATTGTCGTTCCTCCTTCGCTTAGAACTGCAGGCCGCCCTCGCGGGCGCCTTCGGCCAGAGCCTGTACGCGGCCGTGATAGACATAACCGCCGCGGTCAAACACCACGGTGTCGATGCCCTTGGCTTTGGCGCGCTCGGCCACGGTCTTGCCCACCTGACGGGCGGCGGCCTTCTTGTCGCCCTCGCAGGTGAAGCCCTTCTCCAGGGAGGAAGCGGAGACCAGGGTCACGCCGTTGACATCGTCGATGACCTGGGCGTAGATGTTGGTCTCGCTGCGGAATACATTCAGGCGGGGTCTCTCGGGCGTGCCGGAGATCTTCGCACGGACGCGCTTATGGCGCTTCAGGCGCTGAGCGTTGGTATTGGGTCGATTAATCATAATTGGCACACCTCCTTATTACTTCTTCTTGGCGCCGGTCTTGCCTTCCTTACGGCGGATGACTTCGTCGGCATACTTGATGCCCTTGCCCTTATAGGGTTCGGGGGGACGCTTGCTGCGGACGACGGCGGCGAACTGGCCGACCTGCTGCTTGTCGCAGCCCTTGATGAGGATCTTGTTGGGGTCGGGGACTTCGATGGTGATGCCGGGAACCTCGTCCATCCTGACCTGATGGGAGTAGCCGATGTTCATCACCAGGGTTTTGCCCTCCTTGGCCACACGGTAGCCGATACCGTTGACCTGCAGCTCTTTGGTGAAGCCGGTGGAGACGCCCACCACCATGCCGTTCAGGATGGAACGGGTGGTGCCGTGAAGGGCGCGGTTTTCCTTGGCGTCGTTGGGGCGGGTGCAGATGATCTCCGTACCCTCCACCTGGATGCCGATCTGCGGCGCGAAGCCGCGCGTCAGCTCACCCTTGGGGCCTTTTACGGTGACGACATTGCCCTCGGCAACGTTCACCGTCACCCCGGCGGGGATGGTAATAGGCATTCTGCCAACACGAGACATAGTTCGATACCCTCCTTACCAGACGTACGCCAGGACCTCGCCGCCGATGTGCGCTTCCCGCGCGGCCTTGTCGGTCATGACGCCCTTAGAGGTGGAAACAATGGCAATGCCCAGCCCGTGGAGGACCTTGGGCAGATCGCTGGCGCCCGCATAGACGCGCAGACCGGGCTTGGACACCCGGCGCAGGCCGGAGATGGCCTTTTCATTGCCGTTGTACTTCAGCGTGATGCGGATGATGCCCTGGGTCCCGTCGTCGATGAGCTGGTAGTTCTTGATATAACCTTCCTCCAGCAGGATCTTGGCGATGGACTTCTTCATGTTGGAAGCGGGGACATCAACAGTGGTATGCTTGGCATTGCTGGCGTTGCGAATGCGGGTGAGCATATCAGCGATGGGATCTGTGATGTGCATAAACTGACCTCCTAAAAAATAATCACCGAGACTACCCCGGTGACGCAAAAAGGTTACAGGGAGTTTCGACCGGGTTGGACTGTATCTCCTCTGTTCCGGGCGCCGGTGTTTCGCGGAGCTCTGCCCGCACCCGGGCAGGTCCTCCTTGACGGCTGACGCTCGTATATAATCTAACAGAAACAGCGGGAAAAAGCAACAGAAAAAAGGGGAGAAGCCTCCAAATTTTTGGAGAAACTTTTTCGGCTCTCTGGTCAACTTTCCCTCTTTTTGAGAAGAAAGCACTTCCCACGGGGTCGGGCGTTTCTGTGTTTTTCGCCGGTTCGCCGGTTTCTGTCGGATTTCTTGTAATGGTGCGGCGCGCGCTGGGCGCACCGCACCGGAATGGGATTCCTGATTACCAGGAGGCTTTTCTCACGCCGGGGATCTCGCCCTTGTAGGCCAGTTCCCGGAAGCAGATACGGCAGACACCATAATCCCGCAGGTAAGCGTGAGGACGGCCGCAGATCTTGCAGCGGTTGTAGCGGCGAGTGGAGAACTTGGGCTCTCTCTGCTGCTTGAGTTTCATAGACAGTTTCGCCATGTGATTTCTCCTCTCTTTACTTGGTGAAGGGCGCGCCCAGCATACTCAGCAGCTCGCGGCCCTCTTCGTCGGTCTGGGCAGTGGTGACAAAGGCGATGGTCATGCCGCGGATCTTGTCGATTTTGTCGTACTCGATCTCAGGGAAGATCAGCTGCTCTTTGACGCCCAGGGCATAGTTGCCGCGGCCATCGAAGCCGTCGGGGTTGATGCCGCGGAAGTCGCGGACACGGGGCAGGGCCACATTGAACAGGCGGTCCACAAACTCCCACATTTTGTCCTGGCGCAGAGTGACCTTGACGCCGATGGGCATCCCCTCGCGGAGCTTGAAGTTGGCGATGGACTTCTTGGCTTTGGTGATAACGGGCTTCTGGCCGGTGATGGTGGCGATGTCGCCCACCACAGCGTCCAGCACCTTGGCGTTCTCCTTGGCCTCGCCCACGCCGCAGTTGACGACAACCTTCTCCAGCTTGGGGATCTGCATAACGGACTTGTAGCCGAACTTCTGCATCAGAGCAGGAGCGACTTCCTGCGTGTATTTATCCTTCAATTCAGGCATTACAGTTTCCGCTCCTTTCTCAGATTTCGGCGCCGCACTTCTTGCAGACGCGGACGCTCTTGTTTTTGCCGCCAATCTCCTTGACGGTGTGGCCCACGCGGGTGGGCTTGTCGCACTTGGGGCAGACCAGCATCACTTTGGACACATAGATGGGGCATTCCTTCTGGATAATGCCGCCCTCGTCGCCCTGACGGCGGGGTTTGGTGTGGCAGGAGCAGACGTTGACGCCCTTGACGACGACCTTGCCGCTCTTGGGCATGGCGACGAGAATCTCGCCCACCGTCCCCTTGTCCTTGCCGGACAGCACGACGACCTTGTCGCCCTGCTTTACGTTCATATTGTTCATGCCTGGGTACCTCCTCAAATTACTTCGGGAGCCAGGGACAGGATCCTCAGATACTCTTTGTCGCGCAGCTCACGAGCCACCGGCCCAAAGATACGGGTGCCCTGGGGGGTCTTGTCTTCCTTGATGATGACGGCGGCGTTCTCATCGAAACGGACATAGGAGCCGTCGGCCCGGCGGATGCCGCTGGCGGTGCGGACGATGACGGCCTTGACCACGTCGCCTTTCTTCACCTGGCCGCCGGGTGTGGCCTTGCGCACAGAGGCGACCACCACATCACCGATGTTGCCATACTTCCGCCGGGAACCGCCCAGCACCCGGATGGTTTTCAGCACCTTGGCGCCGGTATTGTCGGCGACCTTCAGATAGGTTTCTTCCTGGATCATACCGGTACCTCCTTACTTTGCTTTCTCGACGATCTCGACCAGTCTCCAGCGCTTATCCTTGGACAGAGGGCGGGTTTCCATCACGCGAACGCGGTCGCCAATGCGGGCTTCGTTGTTCTCGTCATGGGCCTTGAGCTTGTAGGTGCGCTTGACGATCTTCTTATACAGCGGGTGAGCCACACGGTCGGCGATGGCCACCACGATGGTTTTGTCCATCTTATCAGAAACGACCAGGCCGACTCTGGTTTTACGGGAAGAAGTTCTTTCCATTGATAAATCCTCCTAATTAGCGGCCTGCGGAAGCGATCTGCTTCTCACGGATGATGGTTTTGACGCGGGCGATGTCCTTCTTGACATCGGCGATCTTGCCGGGGTTGTGCAGCTGGTTGGTAGCGTTCTGGAAGCGCAGGTTGAACAGCTCCTTCTTCAGCTCATCCAGCTTGGTCTCCAGCTCGGCGGGAGTCATGCCGCGAACTTCAGTAGCCTTCATTACGCCTCAACCTCCTCTACCGCTTTCTTGACGACCTTGGTCTTGATGGGCAGCTTGTGGCTGGCCAGACGCAGGGCCTCTTTAGCGACTTCTTCGGAAACGCCGCCAATCTCGAACATGACGCGGCCGGGCTTCACCACAGCGACCCAGTACTCGGGGGAGCCTTTGCCTTTGCCCATTCGGGTCTCGGCGGGCTGCTGGGTGACAGGCTTGTCGGGGAAGATCTTGATCCAGACCTTGCCGCCGCGCTTGGTGTAACGGGTCATGGCCACACGGGCGGCCTCGATTTGGCGGGAGGTGATCCATGCCGGCTCCAGCGCCTGGAGGCCGTATTCGCCGTAGTTGACTTCATTGCCGCGCAGCGCCTTGCCGGTCATACGGCCACGCATCTGCTTGCGGTATTTTACTCTCTTAGGCAGCAGCATCAGCGGTCTCCTCCTTCTCTGCGAGGTGCGCCAGTACCGTTCTGGCGGTTATTGCTGCGGTTGTTGTTATAGGAAGAACGACGGTCGCCGTTCTGGCGGTCGCCGCCGCGATAGCCGCGGCCACGGCGGGGACGGTCGCTGTGTTCCCGGTAGGGTTTAGACAGATCGATGGTGCGGGGAGTGGTCCGCAGGGTCTGCTGGAGGACCTCTCCCTTGTAGACCCAGACCTTGATGCCGATGCGGCCATAGGTGGTGGCGGCCTCAGCAAAGCCGTAGTCAATGTCAGCCCGGAGGGTCTGCAGCGGAATCGTACCCTCGTGATAGGACTCGCTGCGGGCGATTTCGGCGCCGTTCAGACGGCCGGCCAGGGTGACTTTGATGCCCTTAGCGCCGGCGCGCATAGCGCGGCCGATGGAGTTCTTCATGGCGCGGCGGAAAGAGGTGCGCTTCTCCAGCTGCTGAGCGATGTTCTCGGCCACCAGCTGCGCGGTGGTGTCCACCTCGTTGCGCTTGACCTCGACGATGTTGAGGACGGTGGGCTTGCCAATCATCTTCTCGACTTCGCCGCGGATGCGCTCAATCTCGGTGGTGTCCTTGCCGATGATCATGCCGGGGCGGGCGCAGTGGACATAGATGACCACCTTGGAGTTGTCCCGCTCGATTTCAATCTTCGGTACGCCGGTGGCGTACATGGTCTTTTTCAGGTACTTGCGGATCTTGTTGTCCTCCACGACCAGGTCGCCGACCTTATCGCTGCGGGCATACCAACGGGAATCCCAGTCCTTAATGACGCCCACGCGGAAACCGTGGGGATTCACTTTCTGTCCCATAGATCTGCCTCCTTATTCTTTCTCCGCCACCACGACGGTGATGTGAGAAGTTCTCTTGTTGATGCGATAGCCGCGGCCCTTGGAAACAGGCTGCATCCGCTTCATGGTCATACCGGCGTCGGCGTAGGCGGCCTTGACCACCAGCTTGTCGGCATCCATGCCGTGGTTGTTTTCGGCGTTGGCTGCGGCGCTCTTGACCAGCTTGATGAGGTACTCAGAGGCGGCCTTGGGGGTGTGCTCCAGGATGGCGGTGGCCATCTCCACGTCCTTGCCCCGAATCAGCTCACAGACGACGTTCACCTTGCGGGGAGAGATGCGCGCGAAGGCCAGGCTTGCTTTTGCTTCACTCATTTTGCTCTCCTCCTTACTTGGTCTTGCCACCGCTGTGGCCCTTGAAGGTGCGGGTGGGAGCGAACTCGCCCAGCTTGTGGCCGACCATATCCTCGGTCACATAGACGGGGATGAACCGCTTCCCGTTGTAAACGTTGAAGGTGTGGGAGACGAAGGAGGGGAAGATGGTGGAGCTGCGGCTCCAGGTTTTCAGAATCTTCTTCTCGCCCGTCTTGTTCATTTCATCGACTCTCTTCAGCAGCTCGGGGGCGCAGAAGGGGCCTTTCTTAACGGATCTGCTCATTCCAGCTTGCCTCCTTACTTCGTCTTACGATGACGAACGATAAACTTCTCGGTACGGCTCTTCTTGTTGCGGGTCTTGTAGCCCAGGGCGGGTTTGCCCCAGGGAGTGACAGGACCGGGACGGCCAACGGGGGCGCGGCCTTCGCCGCCGCCGTGGGGATGGTCGTTGGGGTTCATCACGGAGCCGCGGACGGTGGGACGGACGCCCATGTGGCGCTTCCGGCCGGCCTTGCCGATGTGGATGTTGCCGTGATCCTCGTTGCCGATGCCGCCGATGACCGCGCGGCAGTCCAGCTTGATGAGCCGGTACTCGCCGGAGGGCAGGCGGACCTGGGCGTATCCATTCTCCTTGGCCATCAGCTGGGCCTGCTCACCGGCGGCGCGCACCAGCTGTGCGCCGTGGTTGGTGTGCATTTCGATGCAGGAGATGACGGTGCCGATGGGGATATTGGCCAGGGGCAGGCAGTTGCCGGGCTTGATGTCGGCCTCGGGGCCGGACTCCACCACGTCGCCGGCCTTCAGGCCGGACTGGGCGATGATATAAGCCTTGGTGCCGTCCTCATACTGGATGAGGGCGATGTTGGCGGTGCGGTTGGGGTCGTACTCCAGGCGGAGGACGTTAGCCTGACCGGCCTTATCCCGCTTGAAGTCGATGATGCGGTAAATTTTCTTGTTGCCGCCGCCGTGGTGGCGGACGGTGATGCGGCCCGTGTTGTTGCGGCCTGCGCTCTTTTTCAGCTTCTTGGTGAGGCTGCGCTCAGGCCGGGCCTTTTTATCCACGCCCTCGAAGGCGGACACAGTCATGCCGCGCCGGGCCGGGGTCGTGGGCTTATACGTTTTGATAGCCATTTGCGTTACCCTCCTTACACCATTTCTTCAAACAGCTCGATGGTCTTGGAGTCCTCAGTCAGCGTGACGATGGCCTTTTTCCAGTCGGGACGCTTGCCAGGACGGCCCGCGCCCATGCGCTTTTTCTTGCCGTCGTAGTTGATGGTGTTGACCTTTGCCACTTTCACGTCAAAGAGCTTTTCCACAGCTTTGGCGATCTCGTTCTTGGTGGCGCGCTTATCCACCACAAAGGTGTACTTGCGCTCGGCGGTGGCGGCCATGGAAGCCTCGGTAACGACGGGCTTCCGAATCATATCATAAGCAGTCATTACGCGTAAACCTCCTCGATGGTGGCCAGGGCGGCCTTATCCACCACCAGGCTCTTGGCGTTGACGATGTCGTAAACGTTCAGGATGGTGGCGGGGGTGGTGACGACGCCGGGGATGTTGCGGCTGGACAGGACGACGTTCTCGTTGACGCCGTCGGTGACGACGACGGACTTGCCGGCGTCCACAGCGCCCAGCAGGCTGACCATTTTCTTGGTCTTAATCTCATCCATCTCCAGGCTGTCGATGACGAAGACGCGGCCGTTCTGGGCCTTGTCGGACAGGACGCTCTTGAGCGCCAGGCGCTTGAGCTTCTTGTTCAGGGTGTAGCGGTAGGAACGGGGCTTGGGTGCGAACACCACTCCGCCGTGGGTCCACTGAGGGCTGCGGGTGCTGCCCTGACGGGCGCGGCCGGTACCCTTCTGTCTCCAGGGCTTTTTGCCGCCGCCGGAGACCTCGGCGCGGGTCAGAGCGGACTGCGTGCCCTGACGGCAGTTGGCCAGATGGTTCTTGACCACTGCATGAACGGCGGCTTCGTTCGGCTCGATGCCGAAAATTGCCTCGTTCAGTTCGATTTCGCCGGTCTGATTGCCGGAAAAATCATAAACGTTAGCCTTAGGCATGAAAATCTCTCCTTCCCTTTATCAGTGCGTTCTCGCGGAAGCCTTCTGCGGGTTACGACCGGAAGCCTTCTGGGGATTGAGGCTGATGGACGCGCCGGCCTGCTTCGCCTTGACGACCTTGGTGGTGGCTTTCAGAACCACGATACCGCCCTTGGGTCCGGGAACGGCCCCCCGCACGGCGATGAGGTTGATCTCAGGGTCGACCTTGACGACTTCCAGGTTCTTGATGGTGACCTGCTCGTTGCCCATCTGGCCCGCGCCGATCTTGCCCTTGCGGATGCGGGAGGGGGTAGAGGTGGAACCCATGGAACCGGCATGACGGTGGACAGGGCCGCCGCCGTGGCTCATGGGGGTGCGGTGCGCGCCGTGGCGCTTGATGACGCCGGCGTAGCCCTTACCCTTGCTGGTGGCGGTGGCGTCGATGTGTTCGCCCTCGGCGAACACGTCTGCGTGAAGCACATCGCCCACGTCCAGCTTGTTGGCGTCGGTGAATTTGACTTCCTTCAGCACTTTCAGGTTCTCATCGGTTGCCTTTTTCAGGTGACCCTTCTGCGCCTGGGTCAGGTGCTTTTCGGTGGTGGGCAGGAAGCCCAGCTGGACGGCCTCATAGCCGTCCTTCTCTGCGGTCTTTATCTGCACCACAGTGCAGGGACCCGCTTCGATGACAGTGACGGGGATGACCTTGCCATCGGCGTCGAAGATCTGGCTCATGCCGACCTTCTTGCCAATGATTGCCTTCTGCGTATTGGCCATTTGGATGTTTCCTCCTTAAATAAGGTTATTGGTTGAAAGGCTCCGGGCAGATTGGGCTTGCCCTGCCCTCCAACATGACCCTCCCGGTACACAAGAGGCCGGGAAACGGGTTCAACAAGGTTTGTCGCCCGCGTCCAACGCGGGACTTACTGAGACCTGCGCCGGATTACAGCTTGATCTCGATATCCACGCCCGCCGGCAGCTGCAAATTCATCAGGGACTCCACGGTCTTGGGGGTGGGGTTCTGGATGTCGATCAGGCGCTTGTGGGTGCGGCGCTCAAACTGCTCGCGGGAGTCCTTGTACTTGTGGACGGCGCGCAGGATGGTGACGACCTCTTTCTTGGTGGGCAGCGGGATGGGGCCGGAGACGGAAGCGCCGGTGCGCTTGGCAGTCTCGACGATCCGCTCGGCGCTCTGGTCGATGAGCTGGTGGTCGTAAGCCTTCAGGCGAATGCGGATAGATTGGTTAGCCATGGTTTTTCCTCCTGTTTCGTACATGATTGTACATGACCAAAATCGGTGGTTCCGGGCGAAGTTTTGCACACCATGCCGCGTGTATCGTTCCAGGTCACAGCAAAAGCCGACAGAAGCTGTCGGCTGAGCCGCAAAGATCCCGCAGCACTGCGGAACACAACGCGCAAAAACACAGCCGCCCGAATCCGGTTCGGACATACTCAGCGGAAGTTACCGGACTTTGTCCGCAATCTCCCGCGTCATCGCAGGCGCACCATTCCCAGTGCGCTTTTCGTATCATACTACACTTTTCCTTTGCCGTCAAGGAAAATTTCAAAAAACTTTTCGATTTTCGGGGGAAATATTCTTCCCTGCGATTTTCTGCTTTTCCCCTTGACAAGCAGGGAAGGAAGGCGTATACTTACGGCAGTTAGCAAAAACTAACCACTCCGTTTCCTCCTCCTTCCTCATTCAACACGGGGCGGTTGGCCGCTGACAGTTCTCCAAAACGAAGATCTCTCACTTCTCCCTTCTTTTGGAGCTTGTGCCGGGGGCTGGGCCATAGCGGCCCCCGGCTCAATTATAAATTGAGCTATTAGCCATTAGCTGTTAGTCAGGTACTGCCAACTTAAAATCAGGCACTAAGAGCTAAAAGCGAATATCATATTCTCCTATCGGGAAACACAAACTACAGATGTAACCATCACATTATATTAATATTATAGGAAGAAGGAGACTTACCCCATGAAACAAATCATCCAAATCTTAGATGTCATTGGCCGCGAGGTCATGGACAGCCGCGGCAACCCCACTGTCGAGGTGGAGGTCTATCTGGCCGATGGCAGCGTGGGCCGGGCGGCGGTTCCCTCCGGGGCCTCCACAGGCGTGTACGAAGCCTGTGAGTTACGGGACGGCGACAAGAACCGTTACGGCGGCAAGGGCGTGTTGGATGCCGTGGACCACGTGAACAACGAAATCGCCGAGGAACTGCGGGGCATGAACGCCCTGGACCAGACCGCCATCGACATGACCCTGATTCAGCTGGACGGCACCGCCAGCAAGACCAAGCTGGGCGCCAACGCCATTTTGGGCGCGTCCCTGGCCTGCGCTAAGGGCGCAGCCAACGCGCTGGGTCTGCCCCTGTACCAGTACGTGGGCGGCGTCAACGCCAAGACCCTGCCGGTCCCCATGATGAACATTCTCAACGGCGGCGCTCACGCCACCAACAATGTGGACATCCAGGAGTTTATGATTATGCCTGTGGGCGCGCCCAACTTCCGGGAGGCTCTGCGCTGGTGCGCCCAGGTGTTCCACACCCTGAAAACTGTCCTGAAGGACAACGGCACCCCCGCCGCCGGTGTGGGCGACGAGGGCGGCTACGCTCCCAACCTGAACACCGACGAGGACGCGCTGAAGTGCATCGTACAGGCCATCGAAGCCGCCGGCTTCAAGCCCGGCGACGACTTCAAAATCGCCATCGACGCCGCCTCCTCCGAGTGGTACAACAACAAGACCGGCAAGTATGACCTGCCCAAGGCGGGCAAGACCCTGACCAAACAGGATCTGGTGGCCATGTGGACCGACTTCGCCGACAAGTACCCCATCATCTCCCTGGAGGACGGCATGGGCGAAAACGACTGGGACGGCTGGAAGCTGCTGACCGACGCCATCGGCGACCGGGTGCAGCTGGTGGGCGACGACCTGTTTGTCACCAACACCACCCGCCTGTCTATGGGCATCAACAAAGGGGTGGGCAACGCCATCCTCATCAAGGTCAACCAGATCGGCACCCTGACCGAGACCCTGGACGCCATCCAAATGGCGAACCGGGCGGGCTACACCGCCATCGTCAGCCACCGCAGCGGCGAGACCGAGGACACCACCATCGCGGATCTGGCCGTGGCCCTGAACGCCGGGCAGATCAAGACCGGCGCGCCCAGCCGCACCGACCGGGTAGCCAAGTACAACCAGCTGCTGCGCATCGAGGAGGAGCTGGGCGGCGTGAGCCAGTACCCCGGCAAAAAAGCCTTCTTCAATCTGAAATAATTCTCATCGCATAGCTATTTTCCTGTTTAACAAAACCGCCTGATTTTTCACCAAAAAAGTCAGGCGGTTTTTTGAACTTTTTGTGTATTTTCACTTTTTTAATATCGTTGAAAAATTGCAATTTTTCTGCAAACCATAGAAATGAATGAAGTTTTCCCTTCATTTTTATCGACAGCCGAAAGAAAACCGCAAAAAATTAGACTGAAATCCACATTCTTCTTGACAGGGGGACGCTTTCTGTTATATAACTATAAGCAGGGCTAACGTGGCCCGCCTAAAATTACTAGAAAGCTGAGGTAGAGACGCAATATGGCAAAAATTGATTTGACCAAGTATGGCATCACCGGAACCACAGAAATCGTCCGCAACCCCTCCTATGAAATGCTCTTTGAGGAAGAGACCAAGCCCGAGCTGGAGGGCTATGAAAAGGGCCAGGTCAGCGAGCTGGGCGCTGTCAACGTCATGACCGGCATCTACACGGGGCGTTCTCCCAAAGATAAGTACATCGTCATGGACGAGAACTCCAAGGACACCGTCTGGTGGACGACCGAGGGCTATCCCAACGACAACCACCCGGCCTCCGAGGAGACTTGGGCCGCCGTCAAGAAGATCGCTCAGGACGAGCTGTGCAACAAGCGCCTGTTCGTGGTGGACGCCTTCTGCGGCACCAACAAGGACACCCGCATGGCCATCCGCTTCATCGTGGAAGTGGCCTGGCAGGCTCATTTCATCAAGAATATGTTCATCCAGCCCACCGCTGAGGAACTGGAGGACTTCGAGCCGGACTTCGTGATCTACAACGCCTCCAAGGCCAAGGTGGAGAACTACAAGGAGCTGGGTCTCCGCTCCGAGACCGCCGTTGTTTTCAACATCACCAGCCGGGAGTCCGTCATCATCAACACCTGGTATGGCGGCGAGATGAAGAAGGGTATGTTCTCCATGATGAACTACTACCTGCCGCTGAAGGGCATTGCCGCCATGCACTGCTCCGCCAACACCGACATGAACGGCGAGAACACCGCCATCTTCTTCGGCCTGTCCGGCACCGGCAAGACCACCCTGTCCACCGACCCCAAGCGTCTGCTGATTGGCGACGATGAACACGGCTGGGACGATAACGGCGTTTTCAACTTCGAGGGCGGCTGCTACGCCAAGGTCATCAACCTGGACAAGGACTCCGAGCCCGACATCTACAACGCCATCAAGCGCAACGCCCTGCTGGAAAACGTCACCCTGGACGAGAACGGCAAGATCGACTTCGCTGACAAGAGCGTTACCGAGAACACCCGCGTCTCCTATCCCATCAATCACATTGAGAAGATTGTCCGCCCCGTGTCCGCCGGCCCCGCCGCTGAGAACGTCATCTTCCTGTCCGCCGACGCCTTCGGCGTGCTGCCTCCCGTGTCCATCCTGACCCCGGAACAGACCCAGTATTATTTCCTGTCCGGCTTCACCGCCAAGCTGGCCGGCACCGAGCGGGGCATCACCGAGCCTACCCCCACCTTCTCCGCCTGCTTCGGCCAGGCCTTCTTGGAGCTGCATCCCACCAAGTACGGTGAGGAGCTGGTCAAGCGCATGGAGAAGAGCGGCGCCAAGGCCTACCTGGTCAACACCGGCTGGAACGGCACCGGCAAGCGCATCTCCATCAAGGACACCCGCGGCATCATCGACGCCATCCTGGACGGCTCCATCAAGACCGCTCCCACCAAGATGATCCCCTACTTCAACCTGGAGGTCCCCACTGAGCTGCCCGGCGTTGACCCCGCCATCCTGGACCCCCGCGACACCTATGCCGACGCTTCCGAGTGGGAGGAGAAGGCCAAGGATCTGGCTCAGCGCTTCATCAACAACTTCGTCAAGTATCAGACCAACGACCTGGGCAAGAGCCTGGTGGCCGCCGGTCCTCAGCTCTAAGCTGAACTGCACTTGACTGCATAAGCGAACAAAATTGACCCCCGGCGCGCCGCGCCGGGGGTTTGTTTTCGCTGTCTGCGTTTTTTGTTGCTTTTTGTAAAAAGCTGTGGTATTCTATGGTTAGCTCCTGATGGAGTTAGGGCGTTGTCCTTTACGGCGGCGGTTAGCCACTCCCCAATAAAGGGGGCGTTGCCATGCGGATTACCTTGCATATCGGAGCCTATACGGTGACGATCATTGTGAAACGCAGAAACCGCCACCCCGGCAGGTGACGGTTTCTCTATAGAAACATAAAACCTTTTCCGGGCTAACCGTTGTCGGACAGCGCCCGTTTCTATGTTCCTATTATATCTCATCTCTCTGTTTTTGTCAACGCTGGGAGTTGTCAAATTCCAGTAAAGAAGGAGTGTCGAGAACAAGCGGAAAAGCGCGGAAAGGGGAAACGTGTTCCTTTCCGTGCTTTTTAATCCATTTCAGCGGCAGTCTTTCGCAGAGGAAGGGCATGGTTCGTCCGTCAGGCCCAAAATATAATCCGCTGAAACGTGATACAGTTCGCACAACGTCAATAAGTGATGAATGGGAAGTTCATTGGCAGCCCGCTCATATCTGGCGTACATGGTCTGAGAGGTGCCCAGCTTTTTGGCAACGTACTCCTGCGTATAGTCGTGGTCTTCCCGCAGGTCGCGGATGCGCCGGACATAGGACATAGGCTTCATTTTTTCATCTCCATCGGGGAAGGGATGAAAATAGTCTAGCCTAAATCAAATGTTTACTAAGTTTTTAATACAGATTTTTATTAAAAGAGCATTTTTTTGAAATCTGTGGTTGTTTACAGTGCTATGCAGCAGCTTCGTAAGAAAATTTTTTAGTACATAAATTTACTATTGACAGAAGTAAATTTATGTACTATACTGACAGTAGCAGGAAACCAGTTTTTGTTACCCCATCAACCCACGTCCAAGAAAATAAGGAGGTTTACATCATGAAGAAAAAGCTGAAAAAGCTCCTGTCCCTCTGTCTGATTGCCGCGACGTTTGTCACCATGCTGGTGGTTCCGGCGAACGCCGCAAGCTCCACCATCCGGTGCTACACCATTTCCTCCGGCAACACCACCGCCTACAGTTCTTCCAGCCTGAAGACCAAATCCGGCACGATTTATGGCTCTGACGAACTGTATGTTTTGTCCACTTCTGGCAGCAAGGTGAAGGTTTCCTACCCCACTTCCAGCGGCAGAAAGACCGGCTGGATCTCCAAGAGCAAGATTGTCGTTGCAACATCGGGAAAAACGAAATATGCCTGGAAGAAGATTACAACCTATCGCCGGGCCAGCACCGCAAATACTTACGGCTACATCAGCAAGGGTGATAAAGTTACGGTGATCGGCACGAAGGGAAGCTACACCCAGGTGAAGTACCCGATCAGCGGCGGATATAAATTCGCGTGGATCAAGACATCGGACGCACAATATTTGTCTATAGCAACTCTCAAAATTATTGGCAATAGTTAGACGCTTGGAACCATCCTAC
>JAJQBR010000053.1:19704-29825 GCA_021203185.1 Clostridiales bacterium | reverse complement strand
TTCATAAGACTATCTTACCACATCTCATCAGAATTTTAAATGCTTTTGCCCTGCCCGCATTTTCCCCGGATGTTCCGGCGGGAGAGGGCGGGGAACCGGTCAAAAACCGGTTTTTGCGCAAAAATTCACAAAATATTCTGGACATTCCCCCGCTTTGGGGCTACAATGGGCCGTGTAAACATCCAAAACCGAACCTTTTGTGGAGGGGATTTCTTGAAAAAAATCAGCGCGGCGGTGGACCGCTTCTGTTACAATCACCCCAACTTCGGCATTCCCAACCTGATGCTGGTGGTCATTGTGGGCAACATCATCGTCTACGTGATGGATCTGCTCAGCAGCTACACCTTTTCCAGCGTACTGACCTTTATCCCGGCGGCCATCTTCCAGAGGCAGATCTGGCGGCTGGTGTCCTTTGTGTTTGTGCCGGAAAGCTCGTCCAACGTGATCTTTTTTGCCATCACGCTGTATTTTTACTACTTTATCGGCACCCAGTTGGAGAAATACTGGGGTACCGCCCGCTTCAACGTGTTCTACTTCACCGGTGTACTGCTGTCTATTATCACCGGACTAATCATCGCCGCCTTCAACGGTGGGGTCAACTGCCCCTACGAGACGGCCAGCATCTACTATGTGAATATGTCCCTGTTCTTCTCCTTCGCCACCTTGTACCCGGATATGCGGGTGTTGCTGTTCTATATCATCCCCATCAAGGTCAAATACCTGGCCTGGCTGGACGCGGCCCTGTTCGCTGTTCAAATCATCCGCTACTGCCTGGCGGGGATGTTCGTCTATGCGCTGCTGCCCATCATCGCCCTGCTGAACTATTTCATCTTCTTCGGGGCCGACCTGCTGGGGGCCGCCCGGCGCACCACCCGGCGGGTGCAGCACCAGACCAGTTCCCAGACCATCCACTTCAAAAAAGCCGCCAGGCAGACCCAGCAGCACAAGGGCTATCTGCACAAGTGCTGCGTGTGCGGCCGCACCGACCAGGACTATCCCGATTTGGAGTTCCGCTATTGCTCCCGGTGCGCAGGCTACCGCTGCTACTGCATCGACCACATCAACAACCACGTCCACGTCACCGAGGACTGAAATAAGCAGCTTTTAGCTGTTAGTCGCTAGCTGTTAGTCAGGTACTTCATACCATGCGCGAATCATCGGGAAACCGAGCGTTATTAGCCGTTGGTTATGAACCACTAACCATTTGCCTAGCACTGCCAAGCTAACAGCCAAGAGCTATTAGCTAACAGCTCATTTAGGAGGCAATTTATATGAAAAAAGTATCAGGCAAAGAGATGAGAGCCAAGCTGGTAAACAAGGCCAAAGACGCCCTTTCCGACACCGTAAAACGTTCCGAGCTGATGGCACTCAACCGCCAGATGGACAAGGTGACCCCCGTCATGGGCGAGTTGGAGCTGCTAATGGACGAATACCAGGTCTGCGACCAGAAGCTCCAGGAGTTGAACGACCGGTTGGAGCATCCCTCCCCGGCGGCCCGGCTGCCCATCGTGGCCCAGCTGACCCGGCAGCCCGACCCGGCGGAGCTGAAAAGTCAGATCGCCGCTTACCGCACCATGCGGGCGGGGGTGGAGGGCCATATGCTCCAGCTGGTGCGCCACCAGTGCAAGGACTTCTCCTTCCTGGGCAGCTACCTTTACCCCGTGGCGGTGGGTGAAATCAGCCGCTGCCTGGAGGATGGCGCGGCGGAGGATTTACACACCGCCATCGGCCTCTATGAGGATCAGCTGGAGCGCTGGCGGGAGACGGGCAGCGAGGGCGAACGGCTTCGCAAGGCCCAGTGGCAGGCGGAGTATATGGCCAAGCTGCTCAAAACCATCAACGAATAACGTACTCTGTCCCGCGGCGGTTCTCTCTGCCGCGGGAGCTTTTTCCTGCCCTGCCCGTTTGCGACAAAAACAGGGCGGTTTTCCCGCGCATTTTTCAAAAACGGACTATTTACAAGGGGGAAACGCCGTGTTATCCTTAACGTAAAGAACAGATAAACCGCCGCGAAAGGATTTCCCGGCGAAACCATACAGACCGGACAGAGAGGGACAAGACCATGGCGATTCACGAGGAATGTGGCGTTTTTGGCGTGTACGACCCCCAGGGGGACTGCGCCCGCACCACCTATTATGGGCTGTACGCCCTGCAGCACCGGGGCCAGGAGGCCTGCGGCATCGCCGCAAACAATAACCGGGACATCACCTACGAAAAGGACATGGGCCTGGTGGGGGACGTGTTCGATGAGGAGACCCTGGATCGGCTGGGGGGTACCATGGCGGTGGGCCACGTCCGCTACGCCACCACCGGCGAGGGGATGCGGGAGAACGCCCAGCCTTTGGTGCTGAAATACATCAAACAGCAGCTGGCGGTGGTCCACAACGGCAATCTGGTGAACACCGAGGAGCTGCGAGACTACTTTGAACACAAGGGCGCCATCTTCCAGACCACCAGCGACACGGAGATCATCGCCTACTCCATCGCCAGGGAGCGGCTGAACTGCGGCAGCATCGAGGAGGCGGTGAAGCAGTCCATGCCCTTCCTGAAGGGGGCCTTTTCCATCATCGTCATGTCCCCCCAGAAGCTCATCGCCGCCCGTGACCCCTGGGGCTTCCGCCCTCTGTGCATCGGCAGACGGGGGGATGCCATCTTCTTCTCCTCCGAATCCTGCGCGCTGGACAGCGTCCAGGCCGAGTATATTCGGGAGGTGGAGCCGGGGGAGATTGTGGTGGTGCAGAACGGGGAAATTCGCTCCATCCGGGACAATTGCTCCAACATGAGCCATATGTGCATTTTCGAGTATATTTACTTCGCCCGGCCTGACAGCACCATCTGCGGCCAGTCGGTTCACCTGGCCCGGCGGAACGCCGGACGGCTGCTGGCCCGCCAGCATCCGGTGCAGGCGGATTTGGTCTTTGGCGTACCGGACTCCGGGCTGGACGCCGCCATGGGCTTCGCGGAGGAATCCGGCATCCCCTACGGGGAAGGCTTCGTCAAGAACCGCTATATTGGCCGCACCTTCATTACCCCCGACCAGCAGAGCCGGGAGGCGGCGGTGCGCATCAAGCTGGGCGCCCTGCGCAGCCAGGTCCAGGGCAAGCGGGTGGTGATGATTGACGACTCCATCGTCCGGGGTACTACCTCCAAGGCCATCGTCAAGCTGCTGCGGGAGGCCGGGGCCACCCAGGTCCATGTACGCATCTCCGCGCCGGAGTTCATCGCCCCCTGCTACTTCGGCACCGACGTGCCGGACAAGACCCGGCTCATCTCCTGCCACTACAACGTGGAGCAGGTGCGGGACATCATCGGTGCGGACAGCCTGGGCTTTTTGGGGCTGGACCGGCTGGAGGACATCGCCCCCGATGCGGACTGTGGCTTCTGCAAAGGGTGCTTTACCGACGAGTACCCCATCGATATGGGCCGTTATCGCTCGGTTTGAGCTGTTAGCTATTAGTCGTTAGCCAGGCACTGCTGGCGGATATCGGGTACTTAATCGACAGCCCGCTTTCTGTTCCCCGCGCTCTGTCAGGTGGCAAAGCCGTAAAAAATAGCTAAATTGGCCGCGCCAATTTTTTGTGAACTTTTGACGGCAAAAACCGCCTTGAAATTTGTTTTTCGCTGTGGTAGGATACTTTCTGCAAAAAACAAACTTGTGCGTATAATGGTTCAGCGCAAAATCTCACCGAGATTTTGCGCTTTTTTATGCGCATATTGCTGAAAAGGAGCGGTTCTTATGAAATTCATCACCAACCTTCCCCACAACAAGCGGGAATTTGCGCTGTTCATGGCGGTCATTTCCATCATTTCCGTCAACATCATTGCGCCGCTGATTACCTGTTTCGAGTTTGGCTTCCACCTGTACGTTTGGGCGGATGTGTTGACGGTGATCCCCCTTATCTGGCTCAGCGTCATTGCCCTGGTGCTGCTGACCTACCGGCCCGCCGAGTGGATGACCGCCAAAATTGTGGACAAAGAGGACAGCTTCAACGCGCATATCCTGACTAACATCCTCTGCACGGTATTCCTGATGTCCATTTTCCTCACCGTCATCGGCACGTGGATCGGCAGCCGCCACATCAGTTGGGAACCCATCCGGCTGTTCTTCTATAAGTGGCCTCGAAACTTCGCTCTGTCCTTTGCGGTGGAGCTGCTGATTGCCCAGCCCATCGCCCGGCAGGTGATGAAGCGCCTCCACCTCCACCAGGAGGGGCAGGCCAGCTTCGGCTAAGCCCGGATTTTCCCGTTTTGCCAAAAATGAGCGGTTGACAGCGGTGTTGTCCTCTGATATGCTAACCTTATCTTTTTGTGTGGTTTTGCCGCGTATTCAGGAGGAAGTTCCATGAAGGCTCGCCGTTCCAAGCGCAATGTCCCGGCCCGCGTGGCTCTGGTTTTGGTGCTGCTCTTTCTGCTCTATCTGCTGTTGGGGGCGACAATCCCCTTTGCCGCCCACCCGTCGGTCAGTGAGGACTACCAGACCGCCGTGGCGGAGACGAAGTACACCGGGGATTCGCCCAGCGTGGATCGGGTCATGCTGCTGGAGGACAGCGTCACCGCCCTCAGTGAGCGGATTCGTATGATTTCCCAGGCGGAGGAGCGCATCATCCTCTCCACCTTCGACTTTCGGGACGACAACAGCGGCGCCGACATGATCGCCCTGCTGTGGGAGGCGGCGGAACAGGGCGTGGAGGTCAAAATTCTGGTGGACGGCTTTTCCGCCATGACCCACATGGGCAGCCGCACCAGCTTCGTGGCCCTGGCCGCCCACCCCAACGTGGAGATTAAGCTCTACAATTCCCCCCGCCTGTGGAATCCATCAACCTTCAACGGGCGGCTCCACGACAAATATCTCATCGTGGATGACGATTTGTATATCCTGGGCGGGCGCAACACCTACGACTTCTTCCTGGGGGACTACCCCACCGACCGGCCCAACTATGACCGGGAGGTGCTGGTGTGGAACACCGGGGAGGACGTGGCGGACAGCTCTCTGCAACAGCTGCTGGACTACTTCGACGAGGTGTGGAACCTGGACTGCTGCAAGCTGTACCGGGACAACGAGGCCAACCTGGAGAAAAAGGCTGTCCAAAAGGAAATTGAGGAGCTGGAAAACCACGCCCACGACCTGCGCATCGACTACTATGACAGCTTCCAGGAAATGGACTATCAGACCTGCACCTATGAACCAAGCCAAATCCCGCAGATCTCAAACCCCACCCACACCGGCGTCAAGGAGCCGGAGCTGCTCTACGCCCTGACCGAACTGATGGCGGCGGGGGAGGAATCGGTTATTCTCCACACCCCCTACGCCGTCTGTGACCAGGCCATGTACGACAGCCTGACTCAGGTGGCGGAGGCCGTATCCGACTTCCGGGTGGTGCTGAACAGCGTGGCCAACGGGGGCAACTACCTGGCCTCCTCCGACTACCTGCGCAACAAAGACAAGCTGCTGGACACCGGCATCTCCTTGTGGGAGTACAACGGCGGCGAGAGTTACCACGGCAAGAGCGTGGTCATCGACGACAACCTCTCCGTGGTGGGCAGCTTCAACTGGGATATGCGCTCCGCCTATCTGGACACGGAGCTGATGCTGGTCATTGACAGCGAGGGGCTGAACGCTGAACTGCGGGGGTATATGGCGGATATCCAGGCGGATTCCCTGCTGTGCCTGGACGAGACGACTTATCAGCTGACCGGCGGAGCCTCCGCGCCGGAGGTGACCGGCAGCAAGGCCACCGTCGTCCACATTCTGCAATTTGTCACCTGGCCGGTGCGTTTCCTGTTGTAACGGCCAAAAAGAGGAAGAAACGCCCACAAAATACCGTCCGCCGGGCCGGTTTCGCGTGGGCGTCCTTCGTGTCCGAAGGAAAAAGTTATGCAGACTGCACGATGGACGGCTGGATTTGGAATCAATTTGTAACTATTTGTTTCTATTTTGTAAATTATTTTAACTTGTCCATTGCCAACCATCCCGGAGTATGATATGATACCTACGATTGAAACTGAGTGAGCAGAGGTGTTATTCCCCATGAAACAAAGAGGTATTGCAATTTTACTGGCCCTGTCGTTGGCGCTGTCCCTGGCGCTGACCGGATGCAACCAGGAGTCCAGTATGATTATGGTGGGCATCGCCATGGCCAGCGAGGAGACCAGCAGCGCGGATGGCGAGGCCATGCAGTCCGCATTGGAAGAGAGCGGCTATACCGTGGAGCTGGCCTACGCCGAAACCGCTGATGACCAGTCCAGCCAAATCAGCGCCATGGTGGAGGACGGCGCATCCATCCTCATTGTGGACCCGGTGGACCCGGAGGCGGCCTCCGAGACGCTGAACTCCATCACCGTGGACGTGTCTGACGTGGCGGTCATCGCCTATCAGGACCCGCTGGAAGACGGTGCGGCCAATTCCTATGTGGGCCGGGACTACTATGCCATGGGCCAGCAGGAGGCCGAGCATCTGGTGGAACGCCTGTTGCTGGAGACCCGGGACGACAGCATCACCCTGGAGATCGTGGCAGGGAAGGGCAGCAGCGCCGAGGAAGCCTTTGAAGGGGCTATGGACGTGCTGCAAACCTATATCGACGCGGGAACGGTGGAAATCCTCTCCGGCAACACCACGGTGGAGGACTGCCAGACCGACGACGCGGCGGCCTGGGCGGAGGAGATGTTCTCCGGCCTCTATGCCGACCAGGAGCTGCGGGCCATCATGTGCCTGGGTGAGGGGCAGGCCGTGGAAGTGGTGGACACCATCCTCACCAGTTACACCGGCACCATCTACCCCGTGGTGACCGGCTCCGACTGTTCCGCCGAGGCGTTGGAGTATATGAGCAGCAACCTGCTGGATATGGTGTCTTACTGCGACACCGACCCGGTGGTGGAGCAGACCCTGGCGACGGTGGAAATCATCGTGGCGGGGGCCACGGTGGATGAGGAATATCTGCTGGACAACACCGCCGTCACCACCGAGACCTATCAGGAACTGATGGTGGACAGCGGCCTCTATACCGCCAACGACGACGGCACCTTTACCGAGAACTAAATTAACTGGTTATCCCTTTTACCCAGCCTTATGAGCATTTTAGCTATTAGCTCTTAGCTTTTAGCCACTAGCTTTGTGGTTCTTGGCATTACGTGCTGTGCTTACCGTTTGTATGACTTTACAAACGAGTGGGTTCGCTCTCAGCTTCCTTTTTCGTTGTTTGGTTTAAACTGGCAGCATCTGACTAACAGCTAACAGCTCACAGCTAATAGCTTATCACAATGTGGCGGCGCGCCACCTGTAAAAACAGGTGAGCGCCGTCTTTTTTGTTCTTTGCCCTTGCAACTTTTCCCGCCTGGGGCTATAATTGCGCCAGAATCCAATCTTTGAGAGGTGTTTTGCTATGAACAGTATTTTTCATCGCACCAGTATCCGTAATTATCAGCCCCGCCCTGTGGAGCAGGAGAAGGTGGAGCGTCTGCTTCGTGCGGCGATGGCCGCCCCTTCCGCCGGGAACCAGCAGCCCTGGTCTTTTTATGTGGTCACTGACCCCGCCGTCATGGAAGCGTTGGCAGGGTGCAGCCCCTACGCCGGGTGCGTCAAGGCCGCGCCGCTGGTCGTCGTCCCCTGCTACCGGGAAGCGATTTGCCGCCACCCGGAGTTTGCGCAAATCGACCTGAGCGCCAGCGTGGAAAACCTGCTGCTGGAGGCGGACGCCTTGGGGCTGGGCGCGGTTTGGCTGGGCATCGCCCCGCGGCAAGAGCGCATGGCCGCCGTGGGGGAGGTGCTGCACCTGCCGGAAGGGGAGACAGCCTTTGCTCTGGTTCCCTGCGGCTACCCTGCCGCCGCGCCCAGGCCGCAGCAGAACCGGTTTGACCCAAACCGGGTGCGGTATGTGAAATAAAAGTTCAAACGAAGGGCGGCTCCTAAGGCTGCCCTTTGTTTTTTTGGAAAAAATGTGCGGTTTTCTGTCAGACGGAAACCGACATGGTCAAAACCGAAAAAAGGAGGAAAAAGAGGTGCAAACCGGAGAGAAGTGTGTTATAATAAACACTCACGGCGCAAGGGATAACGCAGAACGTTCCCTCTGTGTGGAATGACTGACATTCTCCGCCGAAAACGCATTTTCCATATGACAAGAAGGAGAAAATTTATGTTGTATCTGATTCTGTCCGCCCTGCCCTTCCTGACTGCGCTGGTTCTGATGATGAGCTTCCACTTTTCCTCCGGCAAGGCGCTGGTCATTTCGCTGCTGTTGACCTGTATTCTGGTTCTGGCGGTGTGGCAGATGGATGTCCTCACGGTGGCGGGCTACTTCGTCTACGGAGTGTTGAAGTCGCTGGATCTGCTGCTCATCATCGGCGGGGCCATTCTGCTGCTGAACACCCTGAAGCAGACGGGTATCATGGTCATCATCAACAACGGCTTCAAACGCATTACCCCGGATCCCCGCATTCAGGCCATCATCATCGCCTACCTGTTCGGGGCCTTCATCGAGGGCGCGGCCGGGTACGGCACCCCTGCGGCGCTGGCCGCGCCGCTGCTGGTGGGGCTGGGCTTTTCGCCGGTGGCGGCCTGCGTGGTGGCGCTGGTTTCCAACAGTACGCCGGTTCCCTTCGCGGCGGTAGGCACCCCCACCCTGACCAACATGACAAATTTGTCCGACTATGTGACGGCCTCCGGCTCCACAGTCAGCGAATTTACCACCGCCGTCACCGGCAAGACCTGCCTCTATCTGGGGCTGGCGGGGGTGATGGTGCCCATTCTGCTGGTGGCGGTTCTGGTGCTGTGCTTCGGCGCGGGGAAAAAGCTGATCCGCATTGTGGAGATGATTCCCTTCTGTCTGCTGGCGGCGGCCTCCTTCCTGATTCCCTATTATCTGCTGGGGACTTACCTGGGGCCGGAGTTCGCCTCCATCATCGGTTCGGTGGTGGGCCTGTTTATCACGGTCATCGCCGCCCAGCGGCATTTCCTGACCCCAAAAATGGTGTGGCATTTCCGCTACAACATCCGCAAGGAGCAGGAACCCATGGAGCCGGACAACAGCCTCACCGTCCTGGACATGGTGAAAGCGTGGCTGCCCTACCTGATTATCGCGGTGCTGCTGCTGCTAACCCGTATCCCCGCCTTTGGGCTGAAAGACCTGCTCAACAGCTTTTCCATCCACTGGGGAAATATTCTGGGCATCGAGGGCCTGGATTACGACTTTGCCCTGATTTATAACCCCGGCCTGATTCCCTTTATGCTGGTGTCTCTGGGGACTATGTTTTTTAAGCGGAAGCATCTGCCGGAGCACGGCGTCAAGCTCATCTTCAAGGCCACCGGCAAGCAGCTGCTGACCATCGCGCTGGCGCTGGTCAGCGGTGTGGCGATGGTGCAGATTATGATCAACTCCGGCGTCAACCACTCCGGTCTGGACGGAATGTTGACCATCATCAGCAGCTTTCTGGTGGACAGCGTGGGCAAGTACTTCCCCATTATCTCCCCGCTGCTGGGGGTGCTGGGAGCCTTCGTCTCCGGCTCCTGCACCGTGTCCGGTGTGCTGTTTGGCCCCCTCCAGTACCAGACCGCTGAAATGCTGGGCCTTTCCACTGCCTCCATCATCGGCTTGCAGATGTCCGGCGGCGCCATCGGCAACATGATTTGTATCAACAACGTGGTGGCCGTGGCCTCCACCACCAACGCCATCGGCAAGGAGGGAGACATCATCCGCATCAACCTGCTGCCCTGCCTGATTTACTGCGCCGGGGTGCTGGCGGTGTACGCCGTGTTTGGGTAGAAGTATCTGAGAGAAAAATTCAAACAATATAAACAGACCGCAGGACGGTGGAACTCACTCCATCGCCCTGCGGTCTTGTTTTTCATCACTTGGTATGTTCTCTTGCGTGGTCGCTGCGGTATGGCCTTGCCATGCAAACCGCAAAAGGAAAGGGAAACCGCCGCCTTTCGGCGGCGGTGGCTGACCCCTTACGGGGATTAAATGTTTCTCATTGAGCGATAAAGAGGGATTGCCAAAGCTTGTGTTTCCGTCCCCTGACGGGGATAAAATGTTTCAAATTAAGAATGAGGAGGTACAAATGTGGATAAAGTTTCCGTCCCCTGACGGGGATTTTTCAATTAGCAATTAGCAATTTGCAATGAGCAA
>JAJQBR010000053.1:0-19604 GCA_021203185.1 Clostridiales bacterium | reverse complement strand
AACGCGGAGGAAACCCCGCGCTTGCCCCCTGACGGGGATAAAATGTTTCATGAGTAACCGCAGCATAATATTCATTTTGGCCAGTGTTTCCGTCCCCTGACGGGGATAAAATGTTTCGAGAATGTTGAAGATCACTACAATGCTACATATTGTGCGTAGCCGTCCCCTGACGGGGATAAAATGTTTCACTATAGTTATGATTATACATTAAGCTTTAAGATGCGTAGCCGTCCCCTGACGGGGATAAAATGTTTCCGCAGATGTTGCATCTGACGATTGCCATTAAACAGTAGCCGTCCCCTGACGGGGATAAAATGTTTCAGCAAAATTTCACAAGAAACTGCTGACAGGAGGTGTGGAAAAGCAGCACCTTTCCCACCTCAAAGAAATTCTAGCACAAAGCGCCGCCCCTGTCAACCCCTGTTTTCATCATAACGCCAAAAAACAGCGGAGCAGACAGGTGCGAACCCCTTTTGCTTCCTGTGAAACGCTGGCAGAGGGAGCCGCAAGACCGGATACAGGGGCGGTCAGAGTGCAAAACCCAACTTTGAGGACCGGCGCCGCCGCTCAGTGCTGCCCCCCGTTGAACAGCGATTCCGGCAGACGCCGCACCACCTGGGCGCTGAGGATGCCAATCGCAAACCCCGCCGCCAGGCCGCTCCACCACAAAATCAGCAGGTAGTAGGACACCCGCCAGGTGCCCAGCAGCACCATAGCGATGAGAATTTGCCCCACGTTGTGGGCGATGCCGCCCGCGATGCTGACCGTCAGCATTTTGAACTTCCCGGTGCGTTTCAGCAATATCATCACCGCGCCGGAGAGCAGTCCTCCTGCGGCGGCGTACATCAGGCTAAAGGCGTTGCCGAAGGTCATGGACACCAGCAGAATCCGCAGCAGATTGATGATAATGGCGTCCCGACTGCCCATGCGGTACAGAGCCACCATCACCACCAGATTGGTCAACCCCAGCTTGACGCCGGGGACGGCGAAAAACGCCGGTACCAGCGACTCCACGTAGCTCAGCACCAGGGCCAGCGCGATGAGCAGGCCGTATTGGGCCACCCGTCTGGTTTTCATCCTCTCACCTCCGTCACTTGGCCACTGCGTCCAGTGCCTGCTCGTCCTCGCCGCTGATCTCCACCACCACCCGGTTGGGCAGGCAGATGAGGCTGTCCCCGGCGTAGCGAATTTTGCCCTGCTTGACACAGAGCTGGTCGGGGCAGTCGGCCTCCTCCATGTGAACGGTGCCGTCCTCGATGACCACCAAATTGGTGACACCGTCCTCGCCCTGGACAGCATAGGTGGCGTCCTCGTCCAGGGGGAGGGTGGCGATCACCTCGTTGTCCTGGCGGATGGTGACGGTCAGACCGTCGCTGGAGCTGTTCATCCGGGACAGCAGGACGAAGGCTGTCAGCCCCAGTCCCGCCAGCACCAGCGCGCCCAGCAGGAGAAGGTCATATCGTTTTTTGAGGGGCGTTTTGTCGTGGTGCATAGAGTGGCTCCTTTTGTGGTTCAATCAAATTGCAATGCAAACGGATGAGAAATCAGCCCGGTTAGTGGCCGCTACCTCAGCCGCCTCTTAGTGTAGCGGAAAAAGAGACGCAATTCAAGAGCCTTTGGCAGATTTTTGGGGTTTTATTTCTCAAGATAGCGGGCCGGAACCGCCTTCGTCAGCCACACGCCGTTGACGCTCCGGTAAAACTGGAACCCGTCCGCGTACATTCTGCCGCTGCGTACCCGGTACACAACCGGCTTGCCGTGGCGCTGCCCCACCTTCTTCGCCGTGTCGTAGTCCGCCGACAGGTGGACGTACAGCCGGGACATGCGCAGCAGTCCCTGCTCGTCAATGGAGGCGGTGAATTGCTGGCCGGTTCCGTGGTAGAGGAGTTCCGGCGGCTTCACCTCCTCCAACTCTACGTCCACCGGGATAGAGTGGCCCTGATTGGCCCGGATGAGGGTCTTGTCCTCGTTGAAGGAGTAGCGCTGCTTCTCGTCCTCCCGGACGATTTGCTCCAGTACCTCCATGGTCAGAGCATGGGTGCGGCTGACGCCTGCAATCAGTTCGTCCACCTCCGCCCAGCCGTGTTCGTCCAGAGTGATGCCGATGATTTCCGGCTCGTGGCGTAAAATCAGGCTGAGATACTTGCTGGTGCTTTTCAGTGACATCGTTTCACCTTCCGTCTGTGTTGTCAATGCCCCGGTTCCGCGTAAAAGCCGGAAAAAGAGCATATGAGCGCATTGGTTTGCTCTTGACTGATTTGCTGTGATAGTTTATGCTATCATTGTTACGATGAAAAAGCAAGAGCAACCATTTCAATATTGAAAAACGAGAGAAGAGGATTCAAATGCCGCAATTGAGCAAACGAGTAGGAACCTTCACCGATTCCGTGATTCGGCGCATGACGCGCATCAGCGACCACTATGGAGCCATCAACTTGTCCCAGGGCTTCCCGGACTTCGACCCGCCCAAGCCCATTCTGGACGCGCTGGCAAAGGCTGCCTACGCCGGACCTCACCAGTATTCCATCACCTACGGGGCGGAGAACTTCCGCCAGGCCCTGGCGGAGAAGCAGGGCAGAACCATCGGCAGGGCCATCGACCCGGAGACGGAGATCGTCGTGACCTGCGGCGGCACCGAGGCCATGATGTGCGCCATGATGACGGTGTGCAACCCCGGCGACAAGGTGCTGGTGTTCTCCCCCTTCTACGAAAACTACGGCGCGGACGCCATTCTTTCCGGTGCGGAGCCGATTTACGTTCCCCTTGTGCCGCCTGAGTACGACTTTGACCTCTCTCTGGTGGAGGACGGCTTCCGGCAGGGGGCAAAGGCCATTGTGGTCTGCAACCCCTCCAACCCCTGCGGCAAGGTGTTCACCGAGGAGGAGCTGACAGCCATCGGCAGGCTGGCGGTGCAGTACGATGCCTATGTCATCACCGACGAGGTCTATGAACACATGGTCTACGCCCCCAACCATCACACCTGTATGGCCGCCCTGCCGGGGATGTTCGACAACACCATCACCTGCAACTCCCTCTCCAAGACCTATTCCATCACCGGCTGGCGGCTGGGCTATCTGATTGGGCCGAAGGACGTGGTGGAAAATGCCAAAAAAGTCCACGACTTCCTGACCGTAGGCGCGGCCGCGCCGCTCCAGGAGGCGGCCACGGTGGGTCTGCGGTTCGACCAGAGCTATTATGACGCCCTGCGGGAGACCTACACCCAAAAGCGGAATTACTTCCTGGCGGGGCTGGACCGGGCGGGGCTGAAACACAACGTCCCCCAGGGGACCTACTTCGTCATGGTGGACATCCAGGAGTTTTTGGATCTGCCCATGTTCGCCGGTTACACCGATTTGCAGTTCTGCGAGTGGATGATTCAGCACGTAGGCGTGGCAGCGGTACCCGGCTCCAGCTTCTTCCGGGAACCCATCAACAACTACATCCGGCTCCACTTCGCCCGGGAGGAATCCACCCTGGAGGAGGTCATTCGGCGGCTGAGCAAAATGGAGGAGCTGGTCAAATGAACCAGGTGTTCTTCTGCAATTATTCTGTCGGGGAACAGGTCTACGACAAAGTGGCCGAGGTGTGCGCGCCCTACGGCTCCCGTGTGCTGCTCATCGGCGGAGAGCGGGCGCTGGCCGCCGCCGGGGACGCGCTGACCGCCGCCCTCCGGGGCAGCGGGCTGGAGTTGGTGGACACCGTCGTTTTTGGCACCGACTGCACCCTGGAGAACATTCACCGCTGGGCGGCCCACGCAAAGGCGCTTTCGGCGGACATGATTTTTGGCATGGGCGGCGGCAAAGCCCTGGACACCGCCAAGGGCGCGGCCTGGGAAGCGGGACTGCCCGTCTTTACCTTCCCCACCATCGCGGCCACCTGCGCCGCCTACACCGCCCTTTCTGTGGTGTATCGCAATGACGGCAGCTTTGACCACTTTTATTACTACGACCGTCCGCCCCGGCACTGCTTTATCCAGATGGAGGTCATTGCCAACGCCCCGGCGCAGTACCTCCAGGCGGGGATGGGGGACACCATCGGCAAGCATTTTGAGTGTCACTTCGCGGCCAGAGGCGACGAACTGGCCCACAGTTCCGCCCTGGGCCGGGAAATCAGCAACCTGTGTTACCAGCCCCTGATGGAGTACGGCGTCCGCGCCCTGAACGACTGCCGCAGCCACCGGGTCACTTACGCCCTGGAACAGGCGGTGCTGGCCGTTATCGTCAGCACCGGGCTGGTCTCCCTGCTGGTGCTGGACGACTACAACTGCGCCATTGCCCACTCCGTCTACTACGGTCTGGTGCTGCTGCCGGGCTTTGAGGAGGAAAACCTTCACGGCAACGTGGTGGCCTACGGGGTGCTGGTGCAGCTGGCGGTGGACGGCGATTTGCAGGAGGCCGCCCGGCTGAAAACCCTGTTACAGGGGCTGGGCATCCGCACCACCCTGGCGGAGATGGGCGTTCCCCTGGACCGGGCGACCTTGGCCCCGGTGCTGCGGGAGACGGTGACCGGGCCGGACATGGAACACATTCCCTACCCGGTGAGCGAGGAGATGATTTATTCCGCAATGGAATTAGTCGAAACATTATAACAGAGAAACGGAGAGAGAAACCACATGAGAGAGAAGAAGATCACCACCCAAAACCTGCTGAAATTTATTTTCGGCTCTGCCTTCGGCATCCTGATGTTTCTGGTTCCCATCCCCCAGGGGGACAGCTTCACCACCCTGCTGGACTACATCAAATCCTTCCTGAAAAACCTGTTCGGTGCGTCCCTGCCCTACGTTTTGATGGTGCTGATGATTATTTCCGGTGTGCTGACCCTGTACAACTTTATCTGCAAGCCGGACTGGATTCAAAACAACAACTACCTGAAAAAAGGCTTTTCCGCCACCCCCTTCTATCTGGTCTCCAAGGAGCTGGGTATGGTTATCGCCTGTATGGTGGTGCTGGGTTTCGGCCCGGAGTGGGTGCTTTCGGCGGACACCGGCGCGTCTATGGTGGACCTGTGCTGTACGCTGGTCTGCATTGTGTTGAGCTTTAGCTTCCTGATGCCCTTCCTGACGGACTGCGGCATTATGGAGTTCTTCGGCGTGATTCTGCGCCCGGTAGTTCATCCCCTGTTCAGAGTGCCGGGCCGCGCTTCCATCGACCTGATTGCCTCCTGGTTCGGTGCGTCCAACGCCGCCGCCATCCTGACCCGGGAGCAGTATATGCGGGGCTTCTACACCAAGCGGGAGGCGGGGTATATCATGACCAACTTCTCCCTGGTGTCCATCCCCTTCTGCCTGCTGGTGGCCACCACCGTGGGAATCTCCAATCTGTTCCCCGCGTTCTATCTCAGCATCTGCATCACCGGCGTGGTGCTGGCGATTATCATTGCCCGTATTCCGCCCATCCGCACCCTGCCGGACACCTATCAGGAGCAGGTCGGCCAGCAGCTGGTGGAGGATGTACCCCCGGAGAAGGGCCGCCTCGCCTACGCGGTGGAGCTGGGCTGCAAGCGGGCGGAGAGCTTCCACATCAGAAATATTCTGGAAGGCGGCCTTGAGGTGGTCATGGGGATGCTCTTCGACTTAATTCCCATCGTCATCGCCTGGGGTACCGTGGCGCTGATTATCGCAACTTATACGCCGGTGTTCAACTGGCTGTCCTTCCCCATGCGGCTGTATCTCCAGGTATTCGGCATTGAAGAGGCGGCGGCTGTGGCCCCAGCGACCCTGGTGGGCTTTATGGATATGTTCATCCCCGCCCTGCTGATTGGCGGAGTGGAGTCGGTCAAAACCAAGTTTATCATCGGCGCTCTGTCCCTGGTGCAGATCATCTACCTGACCGAGGTGGGTACCATCATCATCAAGAGCGAGATCCCCCTGAACCTGTGGAAGCTGCTTGTCATCTTCCTGGAGCGCACCCTGATTGCCATTCCCATTCTGGTGCTGCTTGCGAATCTGTTCGTGGGGTAATGCCCTGCGATAAGCAAAAGAGAAGGCTCTCCCAACCGGGAAAGCCTTCTTTTTTGTATGCTGTTGCTGAAAACCCCTCCGTCACGGCTGACGCCGCGCCACCTCCCCTTTCAGGGCAGGGAGCGCAGCGGAAGTGCCGCTTGACGGCGGAGGCAAGGGGGCGAGCGCTTATCGTTTGGTTTGTGTGTTTTGCTCAAACGAGATAGGTTTTGTTATGTAATTTAATCAATAGAAGAACTTTTCCCATAAAAAAGTATCTTTCTGTAACTGACCACCCCTCTCGCCGCCCCTGAAAGGGGAGGGGGACCATGCGGAGCATGGTGGAGGGGTTTCATACCGAAATTACTGACAAGGATGATTCAAAGGGATGGCCATATGTTTTTGCCGCGCTCACAGACTGCCTTTGGTGGACAGCACATCCTGAATCCGCTCGTCGTACTGGGTGGCCTGATCCAGCGCCTTGGCGAAGGCTTTGAACATGGCCTCCATGATGTGGTGGTCGTTTTCGCCGTAAAGCACCTTGATGTGCAGGTTCATGGCTGCGGAGTAGCTGACGGCATAGAAAAACTCTTTCGCCATCTGGGTGTCCATGGCCCCCACGCTCTGGTTGGTGAAGTCCCCGTCAAAGACCAGATAGGGCCGTCCGCTCAGGTCTACCGCACAGAGGACCAGCGCCTCGTCCATGGGCAGGAGGCAGCTCCCATAGCGGCGGATGCCCTTTTTATCCCCCGCTGCCTGGCGGATGGCGGTTCCCAACACGATGCCGGTGTCCTCGACGGAGTGGTGGCAGTCCACCCAGGTGTCGCCGTCGCAGTTCACCGCCAGGTCAAACAGCCCGTGGCGGGCGAAGCCGTCCAGCATATGGTCAAAGAACCCGATTTTGGTGTGGAGGTCGCTCTTTCCTGTGCCGTCCAGATTCAGGGTCACGCTGATTTTGGTCTCTTTGGTGTCTCGCGCTACCGTTGCGATTCGTTCCATGGGGTGTGTCCTCCTGCCTGACAGTTTAGTAAATTTTGGTGATTCTGTTGAATCAGCCTGTCTGATGTTTTCCTTAAAAGAGATACCATTCCGAAACTAACCACCCCTCTTGCCTCCGCCGTCAAGCGGCACTTCCGCTGCGCTCCCTGCCCTGAAAGGGGAGGTGGCACGGCGCAAGCCGTGACGGAGGGGTTTCACCGCTCAAAAGTAAATTGAGGTTATCAGTTACCTGCCTCCCGGCACAAAAAGGACGCTCTTTCGCACCTCTCCGCCAGTGGGTTCCGGCGCGGCGGTGTTCTTGAGCCAATCCGGTTTATTGCGGTGCTTAACCCCGGAAATCAGGCCCATAATGACGTAGTTGGTGATGATGGAGGTGCCGCCCAGACTGAAAAAGGGCAGCGTCAGGCCGATGGTGGGCAGGATATAGAGACACATACCGATGTTAATGCCCACCTGAGCGATGAACATTCCGGCAAAGCCGAAGCACATCAGAGAGGAAATGCTGTCCGGCGCGGTGACGCCTACATAGATGCACCGGAGGATGATAGCCGTCAGGATGCCGATCACCAGCAACGCCCCCAGCAGCCCCCACTCCTCGCAGCAGGAGGAGAAGATGAAGTCGTTGAACCGCTGGGACAGTTTGTTGTTGATGGTGGACTGGGTCATGGCCCCCTGTAGATAGCCCTGGCCGGTCAGCCCGCCGGAGCGGATGGCCAGCAGGGAACGGCTCTGTTGGAACCCCGCACCCAGGGGGTCGTAGTCGTGATCCAGACAGCAGAGGATGCGCTTTTTCAGGTAATTCTCGTCGGGCAGGTAGTTCCACAGGCGATACCCGGCGTAGCCAATGACTGCGAAGCCCGCCGCGAACCACAGGGGATGCAGTCCCCCCACCCACAGCATGACGGCGAAGATGGCCACGTAAATCAGGCAGGTACCCGCATCGCTGGAGATGACATAAATCAGCCCCACGAAGTACAGCAGCGCCGCGCAGAACAGCAGGACGGAGACGATGTTATTCATCCGCTTTTTTTCCTTGATATAGGTAATCAACTGGGCGAAGAGGATGGTAAAGACGATTTTGTCCATCTCGGCGGGCTGGAGGGTAAAGGGAATCAGCGGCAGGGAGATCCAGGCCCGGTTGCCCATGTCGTCGCCAGTACCCAGGGGAATCAGCAGCAGCAGGAAGATGGTGGCCCCCGCCAGCAGCCACTGCCACTTACTGCAAATCATCTCCAAATCCAGCTGGCTGACCACAAAGTAGAGCACAATGCCGATGCACATGGCGATGGCCTGCTTGGCGGCGGAGGAGTGCAGGCTGGCCCTGTAGCGGGTCGCGGAGTAGATGAGTACGATGCCAAATAAATTGGCGGCGACACAGAGGGAGAGGAGGATATGATCGGCCTGTTTCAGAGCGTCCAGCACCAAATCACGGAGGGCAGACATGACGCCACCTCGTTTTCTTTTGAGATTGGTTCACATTCTACCACAGAACGGGGATTCTGTAAAGGCGGCGGCGCAGAATTTGCCCCCCGTTGACCGCTTTTGCATCCATTGCTGGTGGAAACCGCCCGGCAAATGTGCTACAATGGCGGAAATAGATGAGGAAGGGGAGAGGGCCAGCATGAACGGACGGACATTCCGCACCGCCGCTGTGACGGCGCTGTTGGCCGCGCTGCTGGCGGCGGGGCTGATTTTAAACGTGAACACCGGCTCGGTGGACATCCCGGCTGGGGAAATTTTCGCCCTGCTGGGGCGGGGCCTGCGGCTGCGGGCGCTGGCGCTGCTGGAGCCTGACCGGTACGGCGAAGCGCTGACGGCGTTGCTGACCGGTTCCACCCAGGCGCGGGTGCTGTTCTCCATCCGCCTGCCCCGGCTGCTGCTGGCGGCGCTGCTGGGGGGAGCGCTGGCGGTGTCCGGCCTGCTGCTCCAGTCCTTTTTCCGCAACCCCATTGCCGGGCCGTTTGTGCTGGGTATTTCCTCCGGCGCGAAAATGCTGGTGAGCGTCACCATGATTTTTTTGCTGAATGACATTGCCGCCATGAACTCCGGCGTGATGGTGTTCTCGGCCTTCGCCGGGTCGCTGATGGTGACGGGGGTGGTGCTGCTCTTCGCCCAGCGGGTGCGCAATATGTCCATGCTGCTGGTCATCGGCATTATGGTCAGCTATCTCTGCGGCGCGGTGACGGACTTCTGCGTCACCTTCGCCGACGAACACAACGTCGCCAGCCTGACCAGCTGGTCCATGGGCAGCTTTTCCGGAGCCAGCTGGAACGGAGTGGGGGTCTCCGCCGCCGTTTGCCTGCCCTGCCTGGCCCTGGCGTGGCTGCTGGCCAAGCCCATCGGGGCCTACGCTTTGGGGGAGGGCTACGCCCGGAGCCTGGGGATTCACGTCCGGGCCTTCCGGGTCTGCCTGATTCTGCTGTCCAGCCTGCTCTCCGCCTGCGTCACCGCCTTTGCCGGGCCGATTTCCTTCGTGGGCATCGCTATTCCCCACATCACCAGGAGCCTGCTGAAAACCTCCCGTCCGGCGGTAGTCATCCCCCTGTCCTTCCTGACCGGGGCGGTGTGCTGCGTCTACTGCGACCTGCTGGCTCGAACCGCCTTTGCGCCCACGGAACTGGCCATCAGCACCGTGACCTCGGTGTTCGGCGCGCCGGTAGTAATCTACATGATGGTGAAGCGAAGGGGGCGGGAGCAATGAGCTATTTCGAGACGGAAAATCTGGCCGTGGGCTACTGCGGAAATATTCTCATCCACGGCATCAATATCACCCTGCAAAAGGGGCAAATTCTCACCTTAATTGGCCCCAACGGGGCGGGAAAGTCCACCATTTTGAAGTCTATCACCCGCCAGCTGCGGAGCATCAGCGGCAGCGTCTACGTCCAGGGACGGGACATGCACCGCTGGAGCGCAAAAGAGCAGGCGAGCCACCTGGCGGTGGTGCTGACCGACCGGGTGGATCCGGAGCTGATGACCTGCCGGGAACTGGTGGCCCTGGGGCGCTACCCCCACACCAACGCCGTGGGCAGGCTGACGGCGGAGGACCGCCGTAAGGTGGACGAGGCCCTGGCCCTGGTGGGCGGGGCGGAGCTGGCGGAGAAGGAGTTTTCCACCCTCAGCGACGGCCAGAAGCAGCGGATGCTGCTGGCTCGTGCCATCTGCCAGGACACGGAAATCATCGTACTGGACGAACCCACCGCCTACCTGGACATCCGCTATAAGGTGGAGCTGCTGGACGTGCTGCGCCGCCTGGCAAGGGAGAAGGGAACCGCTATCCTGCTCTCCCTCCACGAAATCGACCTGGCCTATAAGGTCTCTGACCAGCTTGTGTGCGTCAAGGGGGACACCATCTCCCGGTACGGCCCGCCGGAGGAGGTGCTGGCGGGGGACGCCGCTCAGCGGCTCTACGATATGGAGCGGGGCAGCTATGACCCCCTCTTTGGCAGCGTGGAGCTGCCCCGCCCGGAGGGGGAACCGCAGGTGTTCGTCGTCGGCGGGGCGGGGTACGGCGTACCCGTGTACCGCCGCCTCCAGCGAGAGCAGATTCCCTTCGCGGCGGGGATTTTGTTTGAAAACGACGTGGACACCCCTGTAGCCAGAGCGTTGGCGGCGGAGGTGTTCACTGCACCGGCCTTCGAGCCGGTTTCTGAGGAAGTGTTTGCCGCCGCCAGAGCCGCCATGCTGCGCATTGGCGCGGTGCTGGACGCTGGTTGTCCCGTGGGGACGTTTAACCGGTGCGGCGGGCGGCTGCTGGAGGCGGCGAGAGAGGCGGGGATGCCGGTTTTTACAGACGCAGCACAATTAGCAATTAGCAATTAGCAATGTGCAATTACGGCAACACCGAATGTCCTGTCGCCGTCTTGCGGCGAGATGTTGCAGGAAGCTGCCAGGCGCAAGGTTTTCCAGCGCCGTATTTGTAAACCAAAAGACTGCAAACCCGGTCATTGCAAATTAAAAATCTGACTATCCCTTTGAATCAGCCGCGTTGCGATAAGCTGTTAGCCGTTAGCTGTTAGTCAGGTGCTGCCAGTTTAAAGCAAACAGCTAAAAAGGAAGCTGAGAGCGAAACCACCCGTTTGTAAAGTCATACAAACGGTAAGCGCAGCACGTAATGCCAAGAACCACAAAGCTAATGGCTAAAAGCTAAGAGCTAATAGCTAAAATGCTCATAAGGCTGAGCAAAAGGGATAACCAGTATTAAAAATACCGTTCCCCGTCCATCTGCTCCCAAATGGCACCGGAAGTCCGCACAGACCGCAGACCTGTCTCCTCGTACCAGTTGTAGGAGAGCCGTTCCGCCCCGGACTGCCACTCCTGAGGCAGGCTGGTCTCCTGCCAGTCCAGGGGCTGGGCGATGTGCGCCTGCTCCGACGCCTCCCGGAAGAACCCGGCCAGTTCCTGCTGCTGCGCCGCCGTCAGTACGCCGGGCTTTGCGGAGACAAAGAAGGGAGTGCCGCTTTTTGCCAGCAGCTGGCCCCACTGCCGGTTCAGTTCCCAGGGGATGTGTTCCGTGATGCCCAGGCAGTCCGCGTCCACATCATAGAACGTCCGGTGGTGGGGCATACGGAAGGCCAAGGTGTTCACCCCTATCCGGGCGGTACGCTCCCACAGCAGGCCGCTGGTGTCGTCGCCGGTGCGGTTCAGGTGCATCAACCCCGCTCCCAAGTGGCCCACGGTGTTGCAACCCAAAATCAACGCGCCGGTGGGGGCGGCGGCCTCCAGAATGGCCCGGTAGAAGCCGGTGACAATCTCCGCCGAGGTGCGGCTCCTGTCGTGGAACCGCCAGCCGTCCTCCGCCATCAGGGGGAGCATTTGGAACCCCCACCGTCCGAAGATGTCATAGGTGGAGAAGTCGTGTTTGATGAGCCGGTAACCCCAGCCGCAGACCCGTCGGATGTCCTCCTGCACGTGGGCCAGCACTTCAGGGTGGGAGGGATCCAGACTGCCGTTTGGCAGCCGCCACTGGGCCGGGATGGTTTCGCTGCGGTCCAACAGAAGCCGCATCCACAGGCCGGGGCGAGCGCCTTTGTCGGAAATTTCCGCCGCCAGCCCCGCCATATCCGGGAATTTTTCGTTGCTCACCCAGGGGCCGCCGATGTAACCGTCGCTGCGGTACTTCTGCCAGCAGTCGTCGATGACCATATAGGGCCGGTTGGTCAACCCGCAGGTCAAATTCGCCAGGTAATCGGTGTCCGCCAGAATTTCCTGCCGGGAGCTGTGGCTGTAGGCGTAATACCAGTTGTTGGAGCCGTAGACCGGATGGGGCGGGAAGATGGGGTCGTCGCACAGCGCCTGACAGAACCGCCGGGCGGCTTCGTAGGTGCTGACGCCCTCGTAGCTGTGGAATACCACCTGAGCCGCCAGCAGCCTGCGCCCTGCCAGCACCACGCCTGCGCCGCCGCTGCGCACGTCCAGCCAGAGGGACACCCCCGCCGGATCCGCCTGCCAGAAGCAAAGCGCACCGGGGTGTACCCGGACGCCATACCCTGCCGTGACCTCCTCCCGCTGGGCCAGGAAGTACCAGGGCATGGCCCGGTAGGGGACCATGTTCTGCCACCCCATGTCGCCATAGCCCCGCTCCCAGGCGTCGCCCAGAATCAGGAGGGGCGCAGCCCCGGAAGTGCCGCTTGACGGCGACATCCCCCGCATAGGTCGGGAAAACTGCCAGCGCAGCCGCACCAGCCGCACCGGGGTGGCGTCTGCGGTCAGGTACACCGCCAGCCGGTCCCCCTCCAAGGCCGTTTCTACGGTCACATCCTCCCGCTGGGCCGCGCCAGCAACCCCAGCCGCTTTCCATTCGCCCCGCTCGCTCTGGACCATGATCCAATCGGGGCTGCGCAAAATCGTCTCGAACATCATTTTGTGGTTCTCCTTTGCCGTGCAACGCGGAATCCGCGTTGGATTTCCTTCATTATATCGGATAATGGCGGGGCTGTAAAGAAGGTGCCACGTGATGAACGCTGCAATGTTGTTATTGTCAAAGAATTAAAAAAACCACTTGGATTTCATGATTGTTTGATATATAATAACACGCAGGAGTTAAGAATAAATGACCAGAAGGAGAAAATTTCCACTGAAGTGGACAAACAATATAAATAGGCATGATTCTTGTTTTATGATAGGGGAAATGAAGATGAATTTTGAAAAAGGTGCAACTCAAAATGTTAGAATAATTGTAAAAAAATGGATAGAAAAAAAACATACCTGAAATTGCAGAACTTGTTGATTGTGGATTGCCTGAATATGATGATCGACTGAAACTTTGGAGAATCACCATCAAACCTATAAACGAAACAATATCATTGGGAGAAATTCATGTTAATGCAGATATGACGGAAGTGGTTGATTATCCGGATAAGCGGTTAATTTTGGAAAGACTCAAGAAGACAAAAGGGAGAAATAGCAATACTAGCAGAAGGAAAAAACTTTGTATACCAGCCCCGATCCCCAATAAAGTTATATTGGGGGATTGTATAAAGACACTTGAATCATTTCCGCCAGACACTGCGCAGTTAATCGTCACATCTCCTCCCTACTATAATGCAAAAACGGAATACTCTGAATATGTTGATTATCAGGAATATTTGGACTTTTTGCGTAAAGTTTTTATACGGTGTCACCAGGTACTATCGGAAGGCAGATTTATTGTCATAAATGTATCACCGGTCCTCATTAAGCGCACCTCAAGAAACACCTCAAGTAAGAGAATACCCATTCCTTTTGATATACATAGGATATTAGATGGTATAGGGTTTGATTTTATCGATGATATTATATGGAAAAAGCCGGAAGGCGCAGGTTGGAATCTAGGAAGAGGAAGAAGGTTTAAAGCAGATCGCCAACCGTTACAATATAAACCGGTGACAGTCACGGAGTATGTTTTAGTATATCGAAAACGTACTGATAAACTGATAGATTGGAACATCAGAAATCATTATAATCCAGAATTGGTCAAGGAATCAAAGATCGAAGGGGATTATGATGTAACAAATGTTTGGGAAATTCATCCTGGAACGAATAAGTACCATCCTGCGGTATTCCCGGATGAGCTGGTTAGACGTATCATCCGATATTATTCGTTTAAAGATGATATGGTTTTAGATCCGTTTGGAGGTTCTGGCACGGTTGGACGTGTCGCGTATCAAATGGGAAGACGCTTTCTTTTGATAGATCGTGAACCAAAATATTTTGAATTGATGAAAAATATGATATCAAACTTAGTAGATGATGAAAACGTACGCGTTGATTATTTAGTGGACGATGAATTTGAGGAGGATTAAGTAGATGGATTATCTAGTAGAACAGTATAATTCTTGGTTAGATGATAATATTGCACTTACAAATGCTTTTTCGGAAGAATCCATGAGACAGATGGCCATACAACTGTTATTGGGTAAAAATTACCGTCTGATTACGGAAAACAACACCAAAAGCAAATTAGCGTTGACATATCTGTGGCTATCAGAAGTTGTAAAAAATGCACAAATCGAGTTTGGCCAGGATTGGAAAGTCAGGCTAGTGGATGATTTAAATAATGTTCGACATAGAACACCTGAGCAAGATAATTTAATGTTTTGGCTGGCGGGGCTTACCAAAAAAAACATCCACGAATCTGGGCGTATCCAGAAATAATTTGGCAGATATCATTGTGAGTTTGCAAGAGCATATTGGACAGCTGTTAGACAGGGTACAGCATGATGAATATATTGATAAAACATGGCTGTTGATGATGGCTGGTTCGGCCACGTTATATCTGCGAGGTTCTGACAAATCCAAAATTGGAAAGACATTGGAAGGGGTGTTAATTCGTTCCATGCTCACCATTTTGGGCTTGCATGAAAATGAAAACTTTTGGATGAATATAGATAGGGATGCGGAAGTTGACAGAGAAACAGACTGTGAAATTAGAACTATAAGGGGAAGAATCCGAGTAGAAGTTGGATTAATTGCCTCTGGGAATCAAGAAGTGGTAGAAGATAAAATTGGACGTGTGGGTACAAACGGGGTTGTACTGTTTGATAAAGTAGGTGGAAATACGAGAATCTACGAAACGGCAGATAGACACAGGGTAAAGTTGATTCAGATACGTAACAATCAACCGCTGGTAGAAATGTATAGACATTTATCTGGACTAGTAAATATCGATTTGCGGGAGCCACCTGAACTGGAGCAAGACATTATAGATGCGGTCAATCATTTGCCAGCCGAGATATTCCAGGTGGAAGGTTAAAGAAAAACGATATAGACAGAGCAGCGATTCGTTTTATTTTTTGCATTGGCGGTAATTTGGGGTTGCAATCGGCTGAAGTTTCCGCTATAATAATAGTTGATGCCGGTGTGTTGGAATTGGTAGACGAGGTGGACTCAAAATCCATTACCAGCGATGGTGTGCGGGTTCGAGTCCCGCCACCGGCACCAAAACGCCGCAGAGATGGTTCTCTGCGGCGTTTTTTAGTCGTATTTTTTTCGAGACACGTTATTTTTTCGGCGGAATATTCCCCGCCTCCTTCGCCCGGTGATAGGAGACGCCCTTGTTCACCAGCTGCCGGAGGATGTCGTAAATCACGGCGAACACCGGAACCCCCACCAACAGGCCGCCAAAGCCGAACAGCCCGCCAAAGGTCAGGATGGCGAACAGCACCCAAAAGCTGGAGAGGCCCGTCACGTTGCCCAGGATGCGGGGGCCGAGATAGTTGCCGTCGAACTGCTGGAGGATCAGCAGGAACACCAGAAAAATAATAGATTTGAACGGGCTGACCATCAAAATCAGCAGGAACGAGGGAATCATACCGATGTAGGGGCCGAAGAAGGGGATGATGTTGGTCACGCCCACGATGACGCTGACCAGCACCGCGTAGGGTATCCGCAAAAGCAGCATACCGACACAGCAGAGGATGCCGACGATGAGCGAGTCGATGAGCCGCCCGCTGATGAAGCCGCTGAACGCCCGGTCCGCGAAGCGGAACTCCCGCAGGATGATCTCCGACCACTTTTGGCCGAACACGCTGTAGTTCAGCTTTTTTGCCTGGCGGGCAAAGGTCTTGCGGAAGCCCAGGATGTAAATAGCGGAGACGATGCCCAGGAACAAATTGCTGAGTATACTGACCGCACTGGCCACACCGCTGGAAACGCCGCCCGCCAGCGTCTCCAGGTTGGGCAGCACCGTGGAGATGAGCCACTCCGGGAGGGACGTGGAGACGCCGTCAGAAAACTGCGTGATATAGTTGCTCAATGTCTCGTTGTCGCCTACGTAGAGCAGCAGCCAGTCGGAAAACTGCTGTACGCTGCTGGGGATCAGCCGCAGCACCGAGCGGATGCTGTCCAGCAGGGTGGGTACGACGAGGATGAGCAGAATGGCGATGACCGCCAGGGCCAGCACCAGGGTCAGGGCGATGCTCAGCCCACCGGCCGCTTTGGCAGACTTGCCCCTCTTTTGGAGCAGACCGGTGAGCCACTCCTCCAGAGCGTTGCAGGTGGGTTTGAGGATGTAAGCGATGACACCGCCCACCACAAAGGGCGCCCAAACCTTCATCAGGGCGCGTACCCCGGACCAGAGCTTGCCGAAGTGGAACAGCAAATAATACAGCAGCAGCGTCAGCGCCGCCGCCCCAAACAGGGCAAGCATCAGGGGAATGTAGTCGTTTTTCAGCTTTTTCATGGGAAAAGGCTCCTCTTTTGGCTTCGCCAGCTTTTAGCCTTTAGCTATTAGCTATTAGTTTTGTGGTGCTTCGCATTATGCGCTACGTTTACCGTTTGGATTTCTTTACAAACGAGTGGTTTTGCCCTCAGCTTCCTTTTTAGCTGTTGCTTTAGATTGGCAGTGCCAGGCTAACAGCTAACGGCTAACAGCTAAAAGCTCGGCGCAGCCGTCACTCGTCAGTCTTGTCGCCTTCCACAAGCAGCTCCACGGTGTCGGAGGTATCGAGGACGCTGTTTGGCGCAGCCGTATCTTCGGCTTCGGTTGCCGGTTCGCTGCGGTAAAAGATGGTGATGATGTCCAGCACTGCGTTCACTATGAGGGTGATGGCAGTGATGTTCCACAGCAGGGCGGTGGATTGCAGCGGGTTGTGGAACAGGACGGCGGCCACGACAATCGAGATAAAGCCGCTGAGCAGCGCCAGGAACCACTGCTTCCGCCGCAGGCGGAGCAGGTCGATGGTCCATTGGATCTTCACCACGCCCAGGGCCAGCAGGAACACGCCATAGAGCAGGGTCAGCACCGGGAAGGTCTCGACAAACCAGCTGGGGCGAAACACGCAGAACAGACCGATGGAAATTTCAATCAGCCCCACCGCCAGCTGGTGGTTGCGCACCGCCTCCTCCGGCGGCAGCCGGAAGTGGGCGACGGCCCCCAGCACGCCCAGGGCCGTCAGGACGATACCCCCGGCGATGATGATGCCGGAGGTGTAGCCCACCGGGTCGATGAGCAGCAGGATACCGATGACCAGCTCGCACAGGCTCATAATTAGATTGTAAATATTTTCTTTGAACAGTTTCATGGGGAACCCCCACCCTTCCATCATGCGGTTGTCCTTATTATAACACAGAGCGGAAGGAACGTCTATGCGAAATTTGCTCCCGCGTGTCCGCCAGACAGCGCCTCTTGTAGTTATTTTATCAGAAAAGGGCGGCGAACGCTATGGGACAGTCCTTGTGGCGTGGGAAAAAACAGGGCAAAATGGGGCGTTGTCCTCCTTTGGGACAAGTTGACAAATTTGCCTCTTGTAAGGAGCGCCATAATACTATATACTTAAAACCAGATTAACGCTTTCCAGGAGGTGAGAGGATGGGTATCACTGGCAATGACCCGATCCACACCGTAAACCGAACGCTGATTGAAACCTTTGTCCGGCAGAAACTGCGGGAGCTGCGGGAGGACCCGGACCGCTGCACCCGAACCCTGGTGGATATGGCGCTGCACTTTTCCACAGGCCGGTTCCAAAAGGATTTCTTTCTTGCGGCCCAGACCATGCTGGAGAACGAGGACAGCAGTTACTATGCCCTGATTCAGGACGCGGCGACCCATATCGACCAGGAGCATTTGCTGACCTTCGGCATGAACATCGGCTACAACAGCTGCACCGCCGGGGCTAAGGTCATCCGCGAGATAGAGGCGCGCCAGGGCTTCAATGTCCCCTGGACGGTGACGCTGCATACGGACAGTGTCCGGTATCCCGCCATGGAGAAAGGGTATCAGTCCCTGGTGGAGCAGGGGAAGGCCCTGGGCATTTATACCTGGATGCTCCACCCCAACGGGAAGCCGGAGGCGCTGCTGCCCCTGGTGGAGAGCCAGCCGGACTGCGCCTTTGTGCTGTTCGGTCAGGCGGACCAGATGGGCGGCAGCTTTTTAAACCGTGCGGCGGAGCTGAAGAACCTGATGCTCGTGGTGAAGTATACCGAGCAGGCGGAGGAGTTCTGCCGCCAGCTGCGGCAGCGGCGGATGCTCTACGGGGCCTATCTCCCTTATCGCCGGTCAGAGGCTGCGCAGGTGGTGTGTGACAGCACCCTTCAGGATGTCAGCGTCCTGCATCCTGGGGTGACGATTTTCCTGCCCCTGGAGCCGGACGAGGGGGAAACAGGTGCGGCCGATTACCAGTTCGTCCTAACCGCCCGGAACGAGCAAAAATACCGTACGCTCCCTTTCGAGATGTGGGGCGACATCCGGCGAATCGACAGCATTATCTCCGATGAGGCGGTAGTGGCGAGTTTTGACGGAGAGGGACAGCTGTCCCTCAGTGGGACAGACCAGCCGTTTGAGGGCCTGTCCTTTCTGGAAAAGCCTCTGGCCGAAATTTTATCAGCGGCCTTCCCCAAGCGGCAGAGCGGGAAGAAAACGGACTGAGCAAAAAACATGGAGAGAAACACAGAAAATCACACGAAACCGCAGCAAACGGGGCTGTACCAAAACGAATTTTGATACGGCCCCGTTTTTCAGAGAAGGAGGAGAAACTTTATGGATGCTTTAATCACTTGCCTGGAAACCGTTCTTCAGGAGGTTGCAGAGCTGGCCATCGTGTTTTTTGAGGCCGTGGGCGTGGTGGTCATCATCATTTCCGGTGTGCAGGGCGTCGTCAACTACGTCCGCCGGAACCCCCGGACGGTGCTGCTGCTGGCCCAGGGCTTCGCCACGGGCTTGGAGTTCAAGCTGGGCAGCGAGATCCTCCGCACCGTGGTGGTGCGGGAGTGGACCGAGATTTTGACCGTCGCCGGAATCATCGCGCTCCGGGCGGCGCTGACCTTCCTGATCCACTGGGAAATCAAGGAGGAACGGGAGGAGAACCGGGAACCGGTGGGGAAAGAGTGACGTTGTACATCTAATCGACTTTGCATATTGACGGGAGGCTTCCAAGGCAAGCCTCCCATTCCTTTTGCATATTCAGATAAATACACAAAATAACAAAGAAAATCCCTTGCCATTTTTGTACCTTTTGCGGTATACTATTTCATAGATTTGTAACCACATTCACACCCTGGCGGCACTGCCGCCCCAAAGGAGGAACAACACAGTGGCAAAAGCAAGCGGACAGGTCAAGCGCTACCAAAACCCCAACGGGCCGACCATCGGCTCGGTTTCCCGGGCCGTCATCGAGCAGGACGGCCTCTATTTTAAGGACATCGACGGCTCCGGCCAGGTGACGGCGGTCAACGACTGGCGGCTGTCCCCGGC
>JAJQBR010000038.1 GCA_021203185.1 Clostridiales bacterium | reverse complement strand
CTCCGGCTTCTTCAAACAGCGGAAGGTCACCAAGCACGCGGGCGAGATGAAGTAAATGAAGTAACCTCCTTTTCACCGCCGGGGGTTCTTCAAAAGAAAGGGTCCCCGGCGTGTAAAAAAGGACAAGAAACAAAAGTGAACGAAAGGGGAACTGTTCCGTGAACGCTTTGAAAAAGTTTTGGGCATCCTTTGAAACCTCCCATCCCGGCGGGGCCAAATGGCTGCGGGAGGGCGGCCTGTACATCATCTTCAGCTATGTGGTGACTCTCCTGAAGTACCTGATGCTGATGTTCCTGCCGTCGCTGTTTGCCGCTTATGCAAATATTGGATGGGGTTGGCCCTCCCTCCAGTGCAGTCTGTTCGGTATCGGCTTCACCTTCAACGTCATCGGCTACGCCGTGGAGGACGGTGGCCTGGCCTACCTGTACGCCTACCTGGTGTCCAGCTTTTTGGGAGAGTGTGTCAACTTCCCGCTCCAGCAGAACGTGACGTTCAGCAGCCACGGGCCCTTGGCGCTGCAAATCCCCATCTACTTCCTGGGCTGGGTGGTCATCACCCTCATCGTCAACTCCATCAACAGTGTGTGGGTGGGCGTGGCCAGTGTTCTCATCCCAGCTGCGGTCTACAACATCGTCACCGTCGTCCTCAACGGCGGCGTGTCTATGGTGGTGTTCTTCTTTGTCAACAAAGTCATCTTTGCCGAGGGCTTTGGCAAAAAGAAGGAAAAGACCAACTGATTGCCTCACGGAAAGCCTAAGCACTTTCGATTTGCAGAGACGGCTCTCCCCGCCTTTCTTCTTCCTCCACGGGAGGGGCTGTCCCTGGCAGCTTTAAGCCCCGGCTGGTTTGCGCCAGTCGGGGCGATTTGTGTCTATCCGCTTATTCCGGTTTTTCCAGCATCCCCGCGCACTCATAGCAGAACATCCGCACCCGGTCGGAGAACGGGTCCCCCAGCATCTCCTTAATTTGGTTGATGCGGTAGAACCCTGCGCTCTTGCTGATGTGCAGGGCCTTGGCCATCTCCGCCACGTTCCGGTTACAGGCCAGATAGACGGACAGAGTGCGGGCCAGTTCGCTGCCGGACCGCTGGTCGAGTTGTTCCAGTTCCCGCAGGTCCGGGTGGATCAGCAGGGCGGGGTCCTCCTTTTGTAAATAGGCTTCCCGAAGGAAGGTCAGGTACATTTGTTCCATGGTGTCGATGACCCGCCCCTGACCGCCCAGAGATAGCTCTAACAGCCGCAGGGCGTATTTATAGTAAAAAGCGGTCTGCCCGATGTCGGTATACTCCAGGCTCAAGATAGCGTGCTGGCGCTGGAGGGTCAGCAGGTCGGTCAAAATCTGTTTGGAGAAGGGAGACAGTACCCCGCGTTCGTTGCCACAGAGCAGCAGGACACAGGTGTTGGACACCTGCATAATGGGGTAGTCGGGTAAAATCTGTTGCAGTTGATGATAAAAGTGGAAGTGAGCCTGCTTCTTCTTTTCATCTGGACAGGAACAAAGCAGTACCTGGTAGCGGCTGTATTTCAGGTGCCGCTCCCAACCAAACAGGCCGGAGAGCTTTTCGATGTTCTGCCCGTCCCGGCTCAGCAGGTGGTGCAGAAAGTAGTCGTCGCTGACGTTGTAGGCAAAGAGGTTGTTTTGCAGCGGCAGGGTGTACACCAGCTGGGCGGCCAGCTCGGACAGGTAGCTGACCAGCGGGTAATCCTCCCGCGTGAATGCGGTGGTCGTTTGCAGCAGACAGAGATACCCCACGAACTGCTCTCCCGTCAAAACGCCGCAGATGATAGCCGGGTACGCAAAAAAGGTGTCGCCGGTGAAAAAGGCAATGCGCCCCGTCACCATGTTCCGAAAGTGGGCATCGCTTTTGATGTACTGGATGGACTGGGGGGAGAGGTAGGTGTGGCCGTTCCGCTCCACAAAAAAGGAACGCTGACTGTCATTGGGCAGAGTCGTTCCAACGATCTCAAAAGTGGAGCTGATGATCATAAGGTCGTTGTGCATCATATCCCGCACCTTTTCCAAAAAGACGTTGATGTCCAGCCCCTGACAGGCCAGCCGGTACAGCGGCTGAAAGTGCCGGGCGATTTTGGCGTTGTTGTCCCAAATGTCCTGGAGGGCGTTGACCACCTGCTCCCAGCTTCCGTTCCCGCCGAGGGTGTACACGGAAACCGTGTTCTCCTGGGTGAGGGCGGCCTTTCGGTTATAAAGCAGGCAGTAATAACCTGCGTCCATCAGCCGCTCCCAGGTCTCCCGGCACAGGTAAAGGGTGTGGCGATCCAGCGCCATCCCCTCCTGGTACACCCGGAAGGACAATAGCTCGTCGTCCCCGGTGAAATGCTCCTCTACGTCCAGTTCGTAATTGGTTTTCAGCAGCTCTAAGACGGTATTTGCCAACATATCCAATGGATTGGAACAAAGTCCAATCCCGACCTCCTTTTCAGTCAGATTTTGAAACGATAGTTGCTTGTAAACAGGGGCAACTTTTTCTAAAATAAGTATATCACAACGGCAATGCGGGCGCCACACAAAATTGCTGTGATTGGATTATTTTTTGACGAAACAGGAGGAACTTTCCATATGAACGAAAGCGCGAAGAAAATCATCGAGCTAGTGGGCGGCATGGAAAACGTCATTTCCTACACCCACTGCGCCACCCGGCTGCGGTTCCAGCTGAAAGACTCGTCCAAGGCGAACCCGGAGGCATTGAAAGAGGTCAAAGAGGTGCTGGGCGTGGTGGACAAGGGCGGCATCTTCCAGGTCATCATCGGCCCCAAGGTGGATGTTATGTACGCCGCCATTCAGCAGGAGTGCGGCGGAGCCGCCCCCGCCGCCGCGTCCACCGAGGAGGACGCCCCCAAACAGAGCGTAGGCTCCACCATCCTGAACTACATCAGTGGTTCCATCACCCCCAATATGCCCGTGATGGTGGCCTCCGGCCTCATCAGCGCGGTGCTGGCCATTCTGACCCAGGCAGGCCTGCTCAGCAGCGACAGCAGCACCTACACGGTCTGGTCCGCCGTGGCCGACGCTGCTTTCTACTTCCTGCCGGCGCTGATTGCTGTCTCCGCCGCCCGGAAGCTGAACTCCAGCCCGGCTATGGCCGCCTTCATCTCCCTGGCGCTCATCAGCTCGTCCATCAGCGGAGTGGAGGGCCTGTCCATGTTCGGCCTGTCCATCTCCACCGTGACCTACTCCTCCAACATCGTGCCGGTGCTGCTGTTCGTGCCGGTGCTGGCCTGGCTGGAGAAGTTTATGGATAAGCATCTGCCCAAAGAGGCGTCTTTTATCCTGAAACCCTTCCTTTGCACCGTCATCGTCACCCCCATCACCCTCTTTGTGCTGGGTCCCATCGGCACCTGGGTTGGCGCCTTCCTGGCCAACGTCTGCGTGACCCTCAGCAGCTTCGGCGGCGTGGCAATGGGCCTGGCGGCGCTGTTTATGCCCCTGCTGGTCATCACCGGTATGCACACCATGCTCATCCCGGTCATCGTCAACGAACTGGCCACCTATGGCTATTCCACCATCTTTGCCGCCAACATCGCGGTGAACTTCGCTGTGGCGGGTACCGCCCTGGCCGTGGGCGTCAAGGCCAAGAACAAGGACACCCGCTCCGTGGGCCTCTCCACCGGCGTCACCGCCCTGCTCTCTGTCACCGAGCCTGCCATTTATGGCTGTGTCATCCCCTTCAAGCGCACGCTACTCACCGCCTGCGCCGCCTCCGGTATCACCGGTATTTTCATCGGCCTGTTCCAGATCAAGGGCTACGCCGCCGCCTCTGTTTCCATTCTGACCCTGCCCGTCTTTTTGGGCGAGGACATGATGAACTTCGTCCTGGCCTGTGCTATGGCGGCACTGGCCACTGCCCTGGGCTTCGTGCTGACCTTTATCTTCTTCAAGGAGGATAAGCCGGAGGCCGCCTCTGAACCCGCCACTTCCGCTCCCGCTGTCCCTGTTGAGCCTGTGGCCACTGTGGAAGCGCCCGCTGGGGACGCCGTGGTCTGCGCCCCGCTGACCGGCAAGGCCATCCCCCTCTCCCAGGTGCCGGATGAGACCTTCGCCCAGGAGCTGCTGGGCAAGGGCGCGGCCATCGTCCCGGAAAAGGGCCTTGTCACCTCGCCGGTGAAAGGAACCCTGACCATGATTTTTGACACCCTCCACGCCCTCTCTCTGGAATCCGACGACGGGGCGGAGATACTCATCCATGTGGGGATGGACACCGTCCAGCTGGGCGGCAAGCACTTCAAGGCTCTGGCCCAGGCCGGAGACCGGATAGAGGTTGGTACTCCGCTGCTGGAGTTCGACATGGACGCTATTCAGCAGGCAGGCTATCCCATTGTCACCCCCATCGTTGTGACCAATTCCGACGATTTCGCCGCTGTGGAGTTGGCGACAGAAGGGGACATTGCCGCAGGCGGACAGCTGCTGAAGCTCTCTCGCTGAGAAAGGAAGCGGAACATGAAACGACTGCCAGAACAATTTCTGTGGGGGGCGGCCACCGCCGCCTCCCAGTATGAAGGCGGCTATCTGGACGATGGCCGGGGGCTGAGCACCGCCGATGTGCTGCCTCTGGGCCGGGTGCGGATGGACCTGTGCCGGGGCCGCTACGACTACCACACCCTGCCGGAGGGGACGGTCTACCCCTCCCGTGAGGCCACGGACTTCTACCACCACTGGAAAGAGGACATCGCGCTGATGGCGGAGCAGGGACTGAAATGCTACCGGTTCTCCTTTTCCTGGACCCGCATTTTCCCCACCGGGGAGGAGCAAATTCCCAACGAGAGCGGCCTGGCTTTTTACGAGCAGGTGGTGGATGAGCTGCTGCGGCACCACATCGAGCCGGTTGTCACCCTCTGCCACTTCGACCTGCCCCTGACGCTGGAGCAGAAGTACGGCGGCTGGGCCGACCGGCGAACCATCAACGCCTTTCTCCGCTACTGCGAGACGGTGCTGACCCGGTTCAAGGGGAAGGTTCGGTACTGGATCACCTTCAACGAAATTAACATGATCCTCCATATGCCCTTTGTGGGGGCGGGGC
>JAJQBR010000108.1 GCA_021203185.1 Clostridiales bacterium | reverse complement strand
GTAAAGTCATGCAAACGGTAAGCGTAGCACGTAATGCTGAAACCGCAAAGCTAATGGCTAAAAGCTAAAAGCTAATAGCTAAACTGCTCATAAAGCTGAGTAAAAGGGATAACCAGTAAGGATTTTATCGCAATATAGGAGATTCAATCTTTGAAAATGTCCAAAAATGAAATTTTTTCACAAAAAACAGGGCCAGGCATCCTTTGGGGGCCTGACCCTGTCCGTTCGGGAGATGTCACCAGTTCCGCTTCTGAATCTCGTCACAGACCCGCTGGCTGTTGTTTTTGTCGATATACTTGTACAGGGACTTGCGCATTTCGGCGTACTGGGGCTTGAGTTGGAAACCGCCCGCAGCGTACTCCTCCATCAGGGCGAACAACTGGTCGTTGTCCACCGCCCGGTCGCCAAACAGGTCGTGTTCCAGGTCGATGTAGGCTCCCTGGGTCTCATTGTATTTGTCCACGTCGAACTGGTAGAAGATGACGGGCTTGGCCTGATAGAACACATCCCAGCAGACGGAGGAGTAGTCGGTGATGAGCAGGCTGCACTCCATCATCAGCCGGTTCAGCGGCTCGGAGCCGAAGGGGATCAGCCGCACCCGCTCGCCGGAGATGGAGAAGCTGCCCAGGTACTCCCGGAACTTGGGGTGAATGTAAAAGTTCAGGTACAGGTCGTACCGCGTCAGGTACTCCTCCAGCCGGGAGGAGTTGAGCAGCGCCATGTAGTTCTGGTAGTAGTCGCTGGCGCGGAACACCTGGTCGCTGACCTCCTCCAGCCAGTTCCGCCAGGTGGGCATGATGAGGATGGTGCGCCGGTTCATCTGGGCGGAGCGGTCCTCCAGCACGTCCCACCGGGCCAGACCGGTGATGATAACTTCCTGGGGCTGGTAGCCCAGCTCGTTGATGATGATGTCGTGTTCCATGTCGTTGGAGGTGACGAACAGGCTGACGGCGTTGGTGCCGGAACTGAAAAATTCCACCTTTTTCAGGGCGATGACCCCGTGCTGGAGGAACACCAGCTTTTTGTTCTTCTCGATATAAGGCTGGATGATGCTTTCCTTGCACCGCCAGGCGTAGGCGTGGGCCTTGGAGTCGCTGGAGACCAGCAGCCGGGCCGCCAGCAGATAGACCATGTGCCGCAGGCTCATAAATTGAATGACGTGGTTCTTGTAGGGCAGCAGGTTCTCCCGGTAGTCGGTGGCCTTTTTGTCGATAACGAAATAGATACTCCGCTTGAGCTGGGCCTCCATGTTGTGTTCCATGCAGTGGCGGAAGAAGTAGAAGCCGTTGTCCTGGGCCATGCAGCAGTATTTTTCGTAGGTCAGCAGGATGCTCTTCTTCCGCAGCCGCTTGCGGAACACCAGGTAGAGCAAAAAGGCAATGCGTTCCTTGAGCCGGAACCAAAAGCCGCTGTAAGGGGTGCGCTCCTGGCAGACCAGAGCGAAGCGGTTGTTCACCGTCCGGTAGAGGAACAGTTGCTGCTCCCGGTTCAGCACCACGCTGTCCCCCACGAACAGCCGCCGGAGGCCGGACTCCTTCATCAGGTCGGCTGTTTCGCCGGAGCGGATGGAGGCGTGGATGGGCGACCAGAACTGCACACCGTCCCGCTCAAAGACGGCCCGGATGTCCCAGTAAAGGGGAGTGAAGGTCAGGCGGCGCACGTCGATGTTCACCGACATCTCGTAGTAGTTCCCCCGGTCTTTGGGGGCGGCGCAGGGGAAGAAATAGTCCTGTCGATCCTCCTCCAGCTTGTAGCGGTGGGTCAGCGCCACGCCCACCCAGACGCCGTTGATTTTGGGACACTGAATCTTCAAAGTCAGGCGGCCAAAGAGAATCCGCCCCTGCTGGGCGCGGCAGGCGAAGGAGTACATATACCGCAGGCATTTCCCCCCCACCATCAGGCACAGCCGCCCGTTATACCGCAGGGTCCAGTGGGGACAGCCCTCCACCGGCTGACCGGCGAACAGCGTCTCCCCCACAGGACTGCGCTCCAGGTCGGAGGCAAAGCGAAACGGTGTGGGGAAGGTACGCGAAGTGTAGGTTGTGTGCAGCGGATCCAGCACCGGGAGATACCAGAACCGGTCCCCCTGCCGAATGGCCAGCGTGACCAGCCAGTTGACGGAGAGACAACTCTCCAGCAGGGCCGGGAGGCCGGAAAGGTCGGCAGCGGCCAGCGTCCCGCCGCCATGGGCGGGGCGAAACGTGACCGGACACAGGCACCGGAGGGAGGATTTGACCTTTTCCAGACAGAGCAGCGCCTCATCCGCGCCGGTCAGATCCAGGCTGGGCAGCAGCAGGTTCCACTGCCAGTCCCCACTGGGCTGGGAGAGGGCGGTGACATAATATTGTTCCCGCCGCAGGGGGCCGGAGAGGTACTCCTCCAGACTGGCGCAGCTTGGATATTGGACGCCGGGATCCTCGGCGGCGAAGTCCAGCACCAGCCGGTGGTCGGGGTTCACCGAAAGATAACAGTTCCGGGCCGCTCCCGTGAAAAACGGGCGGGATTCCCAACGGGATTGAAGCTCCGTTGCCAGTTCAGGTTCCGCCAGCCGCACCGGGCAGCGCAGCAGCAGATCTCCCTCCCGGCGAAAGACGCAGGTCAGCTCCACCTGGCCGGATAGCCCCGCCAGAGCGGAGAAGGGGATGCGCCCTTCAATAGTGTGGGTCTCGGAAAACGTCCCCTGGGCCTGGCCGGGGAAGAACAGCGTGGCGGGCCGGTCAGAGCCGGTGTCATGGAAGGAGAAGCCCTCCGGCTGCTCCATGGTGTCCGGGCAGGAGACAGCCAGACAGAGGGCGTCGTCCTCCCGTGTAAACGCGGACAGGCGGCAGGCCAGCTGCTGGTTGTAACGGTCCTCCGCCGGACACACTGCCAGGGAGAGGCTATACTGCTTGCCGACATAGTGGGGAAGAACCGCATAGCGCACGCCCCGATGGGCAAACGCCCCGACGGTCAGCGCATACCGCCGCCGATCGTCACAGAAAAAGGCGTCCAGCTTGCGGAGATAATCCTTGTCGCCGGACTGTTTGAGAGGGTAAAGCACCACGCCGTTTTTGGTGCGCCGCCCCAGGGAAAGGGTCCAGTCCACGTCCCCGCAGGAGGACAGCGCGCCGCCAAAGCTCTCCATCGAGACGGTGAAGCCCTCCGGCGCCGGGTCGATGGGGCAGTACCAGTACCGGCTGTGGGGCTTGGAGGCGGCCACCAGCAGCAGCTCGCCTTCGGGCAGCTTGCCCCGCACCTGTACGCCGAGCGCGTCCGGCGAGTCTGTCCGGAAAGCGGCGGACAGGTTGCGAATGGTGGAGAGTACGGGGAGGCTGGCGGTCATGGGCTGCCAGAGCGTGGGAGAGGGTGACATGGCGACGCTTCCTTTCTATCAAAGGTAAAAATCTCTGCCTGACATTTTACCAGATTTGACAGAGGAGGAAAAGAGGTATTTTGCCCGTTTTCCCGGTGTGTTCCCAGTTTAAATTCTCAAATCCTCCGAATCAGCGCCCAGAGGCCCATCATGGCCTCGCTGGGGATAAACTTTGCCGCGACCCGGTGCAGAGTGCAAACCACCCCCGGCGTGGAAACGGGCAGGCGCAGCTTCGCGTCCCGCAGCGCCCACCGCACCACGTTTTTCTCTTTGGAGGCCAGAGGAAAGTGGCGGATATAGGCGCTGTTTTTTGTCTTTTGCGCCGTTCCGATGAACTCCGTATCCTTGATCCAGTAGGGGCAGACCGCCGTCACGCTGATGCCCTCCCCGAACAGCTCCACCCGGAGGGCGCGGCTGTATCGGTAGAGGAACGCTTTGGAGGCGGCGTAAATGCCCAGGTAGGGGAAGGGCTGAAACCCGGCGGTGGAGCAGATCTCCAGCACCCGCGCGCCTTTTTGCATATACGGCAGCACCAGCTGGGTCATGTCCACCGCCGCCCGGCAGTTTAAGTCGATCATGGCGTCCGCGTCCGCCTGGGCGATGTCTTTCCACGCGCCGATTTTCCCGAAGCCCGCCGCGTTGACCAGGATTCGCACGTCGGGCCGCTCCGCCTGTAGCAGCCGCTCTAGCGTCCGAAAGGATTCTTTTTCCGTCAGGTCCAGGGGAACGGGGCGGATGGCGGCGGCAGACTGGGCGCACAGGCTTTTCAGCCGCTCCTCTCTCCGGGCGATGACCCAGATTTCATCCAGTTGCTCGCTCCGGTCGATTTGGCGTACGAACTCTCTGCCCAGGCCGCTGGAGGCTCCGGTCACGATTGCGATTTTCATATGGGTCTTGCTCCTTCTGTAGGGTTATGCGAAAGAATGGTTCTCCACCTGTTTATTATAATACCACGATTTGATTCCATACTCAATTGATGTTCCGATCTCTTTTGGTTTTGCGCCGAATTTGTCCGCCTCGCCGCCTATGGCCCTATCACTTCACCGCCCTTCTGCGCATAAAATGGGGAAACACGACCCATTTGGGAGAACGGAGGAACTGATGATGGACGAAGCGTTGGAATGGGCCTTAGACCCGGCGCGGTTTGCGCGGGTGTGGAAGCGGGTGGCTCCCACTGAGGACGCCTGCCCGGTGGTGGTCGAGCAGCAGGAAAAGTCCGTCTGCCCGGCGGAGGAAGCTGCGGCAGGGGAGAGCGGAGTTTATCTGCGGCGGCGAATCGAGGCGGAGCTGCGCCGATGGCGAGACTGTCAGGGGCTGGCCTCGTCCCACGGATACAGCCCCACACTGAAACAGTTGTCCTCCCAAGCATACCGCCGGGCCAAACGGCTGGCGGCGGCGCTGTTCCTGGCCTCCGGCGGGTGGTACTTCCCGGCGGGAGGGATGCGGCCCCATCGGTGGAGCGGCCTGCGCGCCGGGCTGCGGGAGTTATACCGGAGCAGCCGGCGGGCGGAGGGGGAATACCGTCAGGCGGCGGAGAAAGCCTCTGACCCCGCCCTCCGGGAGCTGCTGCTGTCGCTGGCGGAGGAGAGCCGGGCGGAGCAGGGGATGATTTTCCGGATGCTGGAACAATAGAAACGCTTAATTGTCAACCAATTTAAAATTATGGTTGACAAATGGCCCGGCGTCCTGTATGATAGGGACGAAAAGAACGGGCGCGGCCCGGAAAAGGGAGTTATCACCATGAAACAGAAATCCACGGTCTACCAGCTGACCACCTGCGCGCTGATGGCGGCGCTGATGTGCATTTTAGGACCCATGTCCATTCCCATCGGGCCGATCCCCATCTCCTTCACCAATCTGGTTCTCTATCTGACCGTCTACCTGCTTGGGGCCAGGGGGGCCACCGTCAGCTATCTGGTCTATATGCTGCTGGGTGCGGCGGGGATGCCGGTGTTCTCCGGCTACACCGGAGGCCTGGCGAAGCTGGCCGGTCCCACCGGCGGCTATCTGGTGGGGTTCCTCTTCATCACTTTGATTTCCGGCGTTGTGCTGGAGCGCTCCAACGCGCACCCCGTTTGGACCTTCCTGGCCATGGTGGTCAGCACCGCCATCGCCTACGCGCTGGGGACCGCCTGGTTTATGTTTCAATCTCAGACCCCGCTGTGGTCCGCGCTGACCCTGTGCGTGTTCCCCTTCATCCCCGCAGACCTGGCCAAGATGGTCGTGGCTACGGGGCTGGGCAAGGCAGTGCGCGCCGCGCTGGAAAAGGCCCAGCTGCTACCCCAGGCCGGATAAACAGACCGCTTCCCGTCCAATCCAACTTTGTTCTAACTTGGTTCACCTCCGCGAAACCCGGCTGTACTGGTTACAGTCGGGTTTTGTGCGTTTTGTTGCTTCTGTGACAAATTGTCAAGCTGGTGCATAAAATGCAACAGCTTATTTCTGTCTTGTTTTTCCAGATTTGGAACAAAAAAGCAAAACTTTCACTTTTCGTCTTTTTGCCCATCGTTTACAGTTTATTCACATATTCTTTTGTCTAAAAATCCATAATTTGTCCCGGCCTGACCCCTTGAAAATTTGAATAAATCTGATAAAATAAGCGTGTTCGCCTCCTGGGGCGACATTTCACCGCACTTTTGACGAAGGAGAACCAACATGGAACTGACACGGGAAAAGGCTCTGTCCCTGATTCTCAGGGCGTACAGCCCCTGTTACGACATCGCGTATGTGGACGAGCGGGAGGCCCCTCTTGTTGCCACTGCCGCGTTCCACGAACACGACACTGGCTATGTGTTGACAAAACGGGCAGCCATGTGGACGGCTGACAGACACGAATACGTCTACCTGTTCTCCGTGTCCCACCTGACCCTGGAACTGTACCAGTCCTGTCTGGCCAAGGCCCGCGAACTGGGCGAGCCGCTGGTGGATCCCGCGCCGGGCCACATGAGTACCAACATCGTGGCGCTGTTCCTCTGCGACAGCGCCGACGAGGACGCGGTCAAGGCTCTCAGGAAGTGCCGGGTTCAAAAATGTTTTCAATTTTCGCTGCGCGGCTGGATGGAGGTTCACACGGCCCTGGTCGAATTGGGGAAGGATTCCTTCACGGCCAACTTCGCCGGTCATAACACAGCGAAATTTTTGAAAAATGTGCTGCACCCCAAGGTGCGGCGCAAACCATTTCCCTATCGAAAGAAAGTAAGGAGTGTAGAAAAACCATGAATTCACTGGTACTTTTGATCATCGGTGTGGCTGTTTTGGCCTGTGGTTACATTTTTTACGGCGGCTGGCTGTGCAAGCAGTGGGGCGTGGGTGAAACCACCGAGGAAACCCCCGCGCACACCATGGAAGACGGCGTGGACTATGTCCCCGCCAAAGCCCCCGTACTGATGGGCCATCACTTTTCCTCCATCGCGGGCGCAGGCCCCATCACCGGCCCCATCAACGCGGCCGCTTTTGGCTGGCTGCCCGTCACCTTGTGGGTGCTGATCGGCGGCATCTTCTTCGGCGGCGTCCATGACTTCGGCGCTCTGTTCGCCTCCGTGCGGCACAAGGGCCAGTCCATCGGTGAGATCATCAACGTCACCATGGGCCGCCGTGCCAAGCGCCTGTTCCTGATCTTTGCCTACCTGACCCTGATCCTGGTGGTAGCCGCTTTCGCCTCCATCGTGGCCGGCACCTTCGCCGCCACTGTAGACGAGGCCGGCGCCATTGACGTGGCCGCCTCCGCCTCCGCCGCCTCCGTGGCTATGATTTCCCTGATGTTCATCGTGGTCGCCATCCTGTTCGGCTTCCTGGTCTATCGCCGGGGGATGTCCATGGGTGTCTGCACCATCGTCGGCATCCTCGCCATCTGCCTCTGCATGGGCGTGGGCATGAACTTCCACCCCATCTACCTGACCAACTCCACCTGGATGGTCATCATCGGCATCTACATCGCCATCGCCTCTGTGGCTCCTGTATGGATCCTGCTCCAGCCCCGTGACTACCTGTCCTCCTTCCTGCTGTACGCCATGCTGGCGGTGGCTCTGGTGGGCGTCGTCGGCGCGCACCCCTCCATGGACGCCATGCCCATGTTCGGCGGCTTCAACGTGAACGGTTCCTATCTGTTCCCCGTTCTGTTCACCACCGTGGCCTGCGGCGCCATTTCCGGCTTCCACTCCCTGGTCTCCTCCGGCACCACTTCCAAGCAGCTGGACAAAGAGACCGACGCCAGACCCATTGCCTACGGCGGTATGCTGCTGGAGTGCGTGCTGGCTATCCTGACCCTGTGCGCTGTCGCTTACTCCTATAAGGTCAACGGCGGCACCCTGGAGGGCCTGGGCGCGGTTGGCATCTTCGCCGGCGGTATCTCCAAGATGGTCGCCACCATCCCCGGTCTGGCCGGGGCCGAAGGCGTCCTCTACAAGCTGCTGAGCCTGGCCTATTCCGCCTTCTGCCTGACCTCACTGGACACTGCCACCCGTCTGTCCCGCTTCATGTTCCAGGAGTTCTGGACTGACGAGGGTGAGGAGCCTACCGGCTACAAGGCTGTCCTGTCCAACACTTATGTCGCCACCATCATCTCCGTGGTGCTGGGCGTCGCCCTGGGCATGACCGGCTACGCCAAGATCTGGGGCCTGTTCGGCGCTGCCAACCAGCTGCTGGCCGGTCTGGGCCTGCTGGCCGTTGCCACCTGGCTGGGCAACATCGGCAAGAACAACAAGATGTTCCTGTTCCCCATGGGATTCATGCTGGTGGTTACCATTTGCAGCCTGCTGCTGACCATTAGAACCCAGTTCGGTCTCATCACCGCCGGCGGCGCTGACTGGGGTCCTTACGCCCAGGTCATCATCGCCTGTCTGCTGGTGGTTCTGGCCGTGATTCTGGCCGTCGAGGGCATTCAGACCCTGACCAAGCAGTCGAAGGAAAAGGCGAACGCCTGACCTCGGCTCAAATCCAACTCCCTTCCTTCCCACGGAAGCTTGGGCGGTATCTGAAATAGATACCGCCCCTTTTGTTTGGCTCTGTGGGTTTGTAGTTGTAGTTGCTAATGGGTTCTCGATTGAATCAGTCTTAATTGATAATTCCAGCGAGAAACCCCTCCGTCACGGCTTACGCCGTGCCACCTCCCCTTTCAGGGGCGGCGAGAGGGGTTGTGGGTTTCAAAAAAGGCCATTTTTAGCGGAAGGTTTGTGCTATGCTGAACAAAATGCTGGAGAAACAGCAAACAATTATCTGGCTAACAGCTAAGAGCTAACGGCTAATAGCTCATTGTTCATTGCTCCCTGTGTCGCCCGAACCCCAGCAGCCGCCAGAAGCCGCCCAGCAGCATGATAAGTACCAGCGCGGCCAGAACGCCGGTCACTCCGCCGCCAAAATCGATCCAAACGTCCCGGACGGAGCCGCTGCGGTTTGCCACATAGGTTTGCAGCGTCTCGTCCATGTTGGCCACCAGCAGCACCAGAAACAGGGGCCAGCTGATGTGGCGGATGTAGTGCCGGGTGTAGACCCGGAGGCAGAGAGTGAACCAGAAGGCCAGCAGCGCGTATTCCGCGAAGTGGGCCAGCTTGCGCACCACCGCCTCGGTCAGCGACAGCCCAACGGGGGACAGATAGCGGTTGAGCAGGGCGGTGACCTCCTGGCTTCGGAGGGAGGAAACCGCGCCGATTTCCAGGGAATTGGAGAAGATAAACACCGTTGTACCGATGGCAAAAAACGTAAAGACCACGCGGAACAGCAGCAGCAAAAAGCGCGCAAGGGCGGAGGGGCGTGAGTCAGCCATAGGGAAAGTCCTTTCTGTGACGGGCGGGCCGGGAGGCCCTGGGGGCGGATGTGTCATATGATTTGCATTATATCCGCCGGGGCGGGGGAAAACAAGCCCCCATTGACGGGAAAAGCCATTTTTCATGGAATTTAACGGTTAAATTTCCGGTTGTCATTTCGTCGGTTTTCTGCTAGAATCAGTGCATCAACAAAAGAGGAGAAACGTCACATGGGTATCTCACAGGAAAAAATTGACCGCATCAACGCCCTGGCCCGCAAGAGCAAGACCGGCCCCCTGACGGAGGAGGAGAAAGCGGAGCAGGCCGCTCTCCGGCAGGAGTATCTGGCGGCGGTGCGCGCCTCCCTCCGGGGGCAGCTGGACAACACCTATGTGGTGGATCCCAAAACCGGGGAGAAGCTGGGCGTCCGGGAGGCCAACCGCAAGGCCCGCCAGCAGGGAAAACCCGGCGTGAAAATCAAGCTGAAATAAGCGCGCGTTTGGCGAAAAACAAACCCTCCGTCCGTTTGACCGGGCAGAGGGCTTGTTTTTAAGGAAGGAATATAATGAAAAAGAGAGAGGCACAATCAACAAGAGGGAGATTCATTGATTGCTTATATGTATACTAGCATAGCCCGGCCTGGAATGTTTGAAGGGTTTGCAAAGAAAATATGAACCTTTTGTGAATGTCGATTGCCGGAACGCCGCTCTGCTTTAATGGGAGGGATTTTGATGCAAAAAACCGTTTTAATTACCGGGGCCAGCCGGGGCATCGGCGCGGCCACGGCCCGCCGCTTCGTCCGGGAGGGCTGGCGGGTGGCCGTCCACTACCACCGCTCGGAGGAAAAGGCGCTGGCCCTGTGCCGGGCGCTGGGACCGGCGGCGTTCCCCGTCCGGGCGGACGTCGCCAGCGCCGAACAGGTGAACGCCATGGTGGAAACCGTGCTGGACGCTTTCGGTCAGCTGGACGCGCTGGTTTGCTGCGCCGGAATTGCCCTGCCAGTGGGACTGCTCCAGGGCTGCACCGACGAGGACTGGGCGCGGGTGTTCGCCGTGGACGTGAACGGGGTCTTTTACCCCGTCCGGGCGGTGCTGCCCCACATGATCCGTCGCCAGACCGGGCGTATCATCACCGTCTCCTCCATGTGGGGGCAGGTGGGCGGCTCCTGCGAGGTACCCTACTCCGCCGCCAAGGGCGCGGTCATCAGCTTCACCAAAGCCCTGGCGAAGGAGGTCGGCCCCAGCCACATCACCGCCAACTGCATCGCCCCCGGCGTGATTCAGACCGATATGCTCGCTGAGTTCTCCCGGGAGACGCTGGACGGCTTGGCGGCGGACACCCCCCTGGGGCGGCTGGGGACGCCGGAGGACGTGGCGAACCTGGCCTGTTTCCTGGCCGGGGACGAGGCCAGTTTTCTCACCGGGCAGGTGTTTGGGGTCAACGGCGGGCTGGTCTGCGGGGGATGATGTCTCGCCGTCCGGGGGAATTGTATCATCAAAACAGACAACGACCGGAAGGTGTCCAGTATGGATGCCGGAACCGGTATAACGAGCGATTATCCAGGAGGCTCGGATAAGTAACTCCTATAACACACTTTGCCCCCTGCGGCCCAGGCTGCGGGGGGCGGCTTTTTGCCAGAAGGGAACCCCGTACCCTGCCTCCAAATTGATTTCCGTGAATTTTGGTTGCTTTTTGTTGACGGAACCCCGGAAGAATGATAAAATACGGTGTTAGACTTTGACTAAGCTGGAGTAGTGTCGATATGTGGATCGCAAATCGCTGGAAGGACTATGAGCTGCTGGACTGCGGCCGGGGAGAAAAACTGGAGCGCTGGGGGGACAAGCTGCTGGTGCGGCCCGACCCCCAGGCCATCTGGGACACCCCCCGGACTCACCGGGGCTGGAAGCACCCGGACGGGCGCTATCGCCGCAGCAGGAGCGGCGGCGGACACTGGGAGCGGGAGAAGCTGCCCCAGCGGTGGACCGTGACCTATGGAGACCTGACCTTCCAGGTGGGTCCCATGAACTTCAAGCACACCGGTCTTTTCCCGGAGCAGGCCGCCAACTGGGACTTTGCCCGGCAGCAGATACGCGCCGCCGGGCGGCCCGTGAACGTGCTGAACCTTTTCGCCTACACCGGCGGGGCGACGGTGGCCTGTGCCGCAGCGGGAGCCAGCGTCTGCCATGTGGACGCGGCCAAAGGCATGGTGTCCTGGGCCAGAGACAACGCCCGCCTCTCCGGGCTGGAGCAGGCCCCTGTCCGCTGGATCGTGGACGACTGCGGCAAGTTCCTGGAGCGGGAGATTCGCCGGGGCAGAAAATACGACGCCCTCATCATGGACCCGCCCTCCTACGGGCGGGGACCCTCCGGCGAGGTGTGGAAGCTGGAGGATAACCTCTATCCCTTCCTGGAGCTGGCGGTGCAGGTTCTCAGCGACCAGCCGCTGTTCCTCCTTCTGAACTCCTATACCACGGGGCTTGCTCCCTCGGTGCTGACCTACCTGCTGGAGACGCTGGTGGGCAAACGCTACGGTGGACACACGGAGGCCCAGGAGCTGGGACTGTCGGTGACGGCCTCCGGCCTGGCGCTGCCCTGCGGGGCCACAGGCCGGTGGTATGCCAAATAAGCTATTAGCCATTAGCTGTTAGCTGTTAGTCAGGTACTGCCAATCTAAAACAAACAGCGAAAAGGCAAGAATCACCGACCAACAAGCGACCCCCCTCTTGCCTCCCCTGTGAAGCGCTGGCCGACAGGGAGGGGCGCAGCCCCGGAAGTGCCCTTGACGGCAATGGCCAATTCCTCTTTAGCGCAAATGCAGGCAGGGAGCGCAGCGGAAGTGCCGCTTGACGGCGGAGCTATGGCCTTTAGGCCATGTGAGTCGCAAAGGGGAGGAGGGCCGCCGCCTTTAGGCGGTGGCGGAGGGGTTTTTAATTCAAGGCTGAGTAAAAGAGATAACCAGTTAGGGCAGAAGGGAACAGAATATGGCAGAGCCAATTATCCAAATGGAACATATTACCTTCTCCTACACCACGGAGGAGGGGGTGGCCCCGGTGGTGCTGGACGATGTCAGTCTGGACATCGAAAAGGGTACCTTCGTGGCGGTGCTGGGCCACAACGGCAGCGGTAAAAGCACCCTTGCCAAGCACATGAACGCCATTTTGCTGCCCGCCGGGGGCAAGGTCTACGTCTCCGGGGTGGACACCGCCGACGAGGACCGCTGGCTGGACATCCACCGCATGGTGGGGATGGTGTTCCAGAACCCGGACAACCAAATCGTCGCCAACGTGGTGGAGGAGGACATCGCCTTCGCCCCGGAGAACCTGGGGGTTCCCCCGGCGGAGATTCGCCAGCGGGTGGACAACGCCCTGGCCATTGTGGGCATGACCAAATACGCCCGTCACGCGCCGCACCTGCTCTCCGGCGGGCAGAAGCAGCGGGTGGCCATCGCCGGGGTCATTGCCATGCAGCCGGAGTGCATCGTGCTGGACGAGCCAACCGCCATGCTGGACCCCATCGGCCGGGAGGAGGTCATGGAGACCATCCTGCGCTTAAACCGGGAGCAGCACACCACGGTGGTTTTAATCACCCACCACATGGATGAGGCGTCTCAGGCCCAGCGGCTGGTGGTTATGGACCACGGCAAAATCGTGGCCGACGGCGCCCCACGGCAGGTGTTTTGCCATGTGGACAGGCTGAAAGCCATCGGCCTGACCGTGCCGGACACGGTGGGGTTATTATATGAACTGAACCAGGCGGGGCTGGAACTGCCGGTGGACGCCCTCTCTGTGGAGGAGTGCGCCGAAGAAATCTACCGTCTGATAACCGAAAGGGACAAGGAGTAACCATTGGACCCGATTTTAGAAACTAAAGACCTGTGCTGCACCTACAGCATCGGCACCCCCTTTGAACACGTAGCCCTGGACCACGTCAACTTTAAAGCCTATCCGGGGGAGTACCTGGGTGTCATCGGCCACACCGGCTCCGGCAAGTCCACCCTCATCCAGCACCTGAACGGGCTGCTGAAACCCACGGGCGGACAGGTGCTGCTCCATGGCAAGGACATTTGGGCGGATTCCAAAACCACCCGTCAGACCCGGTTCAAGGTGGGGCTGGTGTTCCAGTACCCGGAGTACCAGCTCTTTGAGGAGACGGTGTACCAGGACATCGCCTTCGGACCCAAAAACATGAAGCTGAACCAAGAGGAAATCGACCGCCGGGTTCACCGGGCCGCCTACTTCGTGGGGCTGACGGACGACATCCTGGACAAGTCCCCCTTCGAGCTGTCCGGCGGACAGAAGCGCCGGGTAGCCATCGCCGGGGTCATTGCCATGGAGCCGGAGGTACTGATTCTGGACGAACCCACGGCGGGGCTGGACCCCCAGGGCCGGGAGGCCATTTTGGGCAACATTCAGGCGTTCCACGATGCGAGAAACGCCACCATCATCGTTGTGTCCCACTCTATGGAGGACATGGCGCGGCTGGCGGACCGCATCGTGGTCATCAACGACGGGAAAATCCCCCTGGAGGGGACGCCCCGGCAGGTGTTCGCCCAGGGAGACCGGCTCCGGGACATGGGGCTGAACACCCCTCAGCTGACCCAGGTGTTCCACCGCCTGCGGGAGATGGGTCTGCCGGTGGACGATTCCGTCTACACCATGGAGGAGGCCAAAGCCGTCCTTCTCGCGCTTTACCGGGAGGGGGGACAGGTATGCTGAAAGACATCACCCTGGGGCAGTATTTTCCCGGCGATTCCCTGGTGCATCGTTTAGACCCCCGCACCAAGCTCATCTGCGTCGTTTTGTATATCGTGGCCCTGTTCACCGCAAAAGGGTTCATCGCCTACGGCGTGGTGTTCCTGACGCTGGCCACGGCGGTGAAGATCTCCGGCGTGGGGGCCAAAGCCCTGCTCCGGGGCATGAGGCCGGTGCTGTTCATCCTGATTTTCACCGGTATCCTGAATCTGTTTTACACCACCACCGGTACGGTGCTGTTCAAGGTGGGCTTTTTGCAGGTCACCACCGGGGGCCTGGCCAACGCCTTCTTTATGGTGGTGCGCATTATGATGCTGATCTCCGGCACTTTCCTGATGACCTACACCACCTCCCCCATCTCCCTGACCGACGGGCTGGAGATGCTGCTGAACCCGCTGAAAAAGCTGAAAGTCCCCGTCCACGACCTGGCTATGATGATGAGCATCGCCCTGCGGTTCATTCCCACTCTCATCGAGGAGACGGACAAAATCATGTCCGCCCAGAAAGCCAGGGGCGCGGACTTTGAGAGCGGCTCGGTCATCGACAAGGCCAAGGCCATGGTGCCGCTGATGGTGCCGCTGTTCGTCTCGGCCTTCCGCCGGGCGGACGAGCTGGCCACCGCCATGGAGTGCCGCTGCTACCACGGCGGCGAGGGCCGCACCCGGCTCCATCAGCTCCGCTATACCCGCAACGACTGGCTGGTGATGGGGCTGTTTGGGGTGCTGGTTGTGCTGATGTTCGTGCTGCGGAGAGTTGCGCCGTTCTGATCATCTGATCAAATGTGCAATTAGCAATGTGCAATGGCCGGTGTTCCACGGTTGTGCTTTTGCCCCAGCACAGTACAACTTTTCCACGAAGAACGCCGTTCGACAACTGCCCCCTCTTGCCTGCCCTGAAAGGGGAGGGGGACCATGCGAAGCATGGTGGAGGGGTTCCGTCGGTTTCCCCACACGCTGATTCAAAGGAACACCCAACGAACAACCATAATTGCAAATTGCTAATCGCAAGTGGAGTACAATGAAAAACATTGCCTTAAAACTGATGTATGTGGGTACCGCCTACCACGGCTGGCAAATCCAGAAGAACGCCGTGACGGTGCAGGAGGTGCTGGAAAACGCCCTGTCCAAGGTGCTAAAGCACCCGGTTCGCTGCGTGGGGGCCGGGCGAACCGATGCGGGGGTCCACGCCCAAGTGTACATTGCCAACTTCAAATCCGATTGCGGCATCCCTCTGGATCGACTGCCCCTGGCGGTGAACGCCCGTCTGCCTGCGGACATCGTGGTGGAATCGGCGCGGGAGGTCTCGCCGGAGTTCAACGCCATCGGCTCCTGCCGGAAGAAGGAATACACCTACCGGGTGTATAACTCCCGCATCCGCAACGCCTTTTATGTGGATCGGGCCTGTTTTTACCCCAAGCACCTGGACGAGAACATCATGCGCCGGGCAGCGGAGCGGTTTGTGGGTACCCATGACTTCCGGGCCGTCCGGGACGTGGGTACCCCCACCCGTTCCACCGTGCGCACCTGCCATTATTTCACTGTTCAGCGCAGCGGCGACCTGATTGAGATGAAAGTCTGCGCCGACGGCTTCCTTTACAACCAGGTGCGGGTGATGGCGGGGACTGTCCTCTATGCGGCGGAGGGGAAATTCGCCCCGGAGGACATCGACGGCATTCTGGCCCGGGGCAACCGCACCGAGGCGGGGCCAACGGTTCCCCCTGGTGGGTTGTACATGACCAAACTGTGGTACCGGGAGCCGGTGGGCCTGGACACAGACGGGGAGGACTGAACATGGCCGCACAGAGCGGAAAAAAGGGAAAACAGAAGAAAACCGGCGCGCAGCTGTTCGCCGGGGCCACCAGGCAGTTGGTCATTTACGCCGTCACCGCCGTGATGCTGATTTGCGCGGTGCTGGCCGTGGTCTACCGGGATAAGCTGAACCTGGACGCGCTGAAACGGTGGGTTGCCTATGGCTCTCTCTCCATCGATGAGGACGGGCAGGCGGAGCGATTTTCGTTCAGTGGCGGCAGCGGCAACGCCTTCGCTGCCCTGGACGGGGGACTGCTGCTGTGTTCCAGCAACACCCTCCAACTGCTCTCCCGCAGCGGGGAGGAGGCGCTGAGCATGGAGGTGAGCATGAAGCAGCCGGTGATTGCCACTGCCGGGGACTACGCTGCGGTCTACGACGTGGGGGGCAGCGACCTCTATGTGTTCCACAGCGCGGAGCAGGTGTTCTCCTACAGCACCGGCGGCGATTACGCCCTGCTCTCCGCCAGGGTCAACGAAAACGGTGCGCTGGTGGTGGTGGAGCAGACCTCCGGCTACAAGGCCACCGTCACCGTTTATGGGAACGACTACCAGCCCCGCATCGCCATCAACGAATCCACCAACTTCATCACCGACGCGGTGCTGTCGCCGGACGGACGTTCGGTAGCGGTCATTGAGATTTATCAGGACGAATCCGCCCTGGGCAGCGATTTGGTGATTTACCAGGTCAGCAACGCCAGCGTCACCTCCACCACCCAGCTGGGGGAGCAGTTGGTACTGGATCTGCGGTGGCAGGACGGGCGCATCTGGCTGGAGCGGGAGTACGGCGTCACCGTGGCAAACAGCAGCGGCAGCATCCTGGACACCTGGGAGGACGCCAGCAAATACCTGGAGCGCTATTCCCTGGACGGGGACGGCTACGCCGTGGAGCTGATGAGCAAATACAAGTCCGGCAGCATGGGCGAGCTGTGGGTCATTGACAGCAGCGGCCAGCAGAAGGTGTCCCGCAGCGTCAGCGAGGAAGTACTGTCCATCTCTGCGGCGGGGCGGTATATCGCCGTACTGACCACCGGCTCTCTGGTGGTGTACAACAGTGATTTGGAGGAATATGCCTCCACCGTCAACACCACTGCCCGGCGGGTCATTATGCGCAATGACGGCTCCGCCCTGATGATCGGCACCGACGAGGCGTGGCTGTTCGTCCCCTAGCAGCGGCACAGCCGCTGCTGAGCTGTTAGCTGTTGGCTCTTAGCTGTTGCCGTCAAGCGGCACTTCTACCCTCAAGGGGTACTTCCGGGGCTTTGCCCCTCCCTGCGAAGCTGCGCTTCTCCCTGTAGTCAAGTGTTGCTAACCAAAAAACGCAGAGCGAATCGTTTAGAACCACAAAGCTAACAGCTAACAGCTAATGGCTAATGGCTAACAGCTTAAAAAGGAGGAGATTTACAATGGATGTCACAAACAGTTTTGCCCTGTTGGATTACGTCCTGCTGCTGGGACTGCTGGCGGAGGCGATTTTGGGGGCTATACGGGGCTTCTCCCGCACGGCGGCGGGTACCGTAGCGGTGCTGGCGGCAGTGATCGGCGCCATACTCTGCGCCGGGACGCTGACCCCCTGGTTGACGGGGTGTTTACAGAGCGTGGCGGCGGAATCGCTGGAGGCGCAGATCATGTCCACCCTGAGCCTGGAGAGCGCTGCGGCGGATGCGCTGACCGTGGCTGTGCTGGGGGCGCTCCAGAACACGGTGGTGCGGCCCCTGCTGTTTACGCTGGCGTTCCTGATGATTCTGGTGGTGTGGCTTTACGCCTGCTGCTATTTTCAGCTGGACAGCCATTTCCCCGCTGTGACTAAGTTCGGTCAGCTGGGCGGAGCGGTGTTCGGTCTGGTCAAGGGGGCCGTGCTGGAGACAGCGGCGCTGTACATCCTTTCCCGGCTGGGGATTTTGTCCGGTCAGCTGCTGTCCGCCAGCTTTTTGCTGCAAAAGCTGCAAATGATGCTGCCAATTCTTCCCTGATGGGACGTTCCTATGTCCTATCGGAAAGACGGGCAGAAGGGCGGCGGAGATTTGCATTTCTGCGACAGAAAAATGTTGACGTTTGCACAATTCTGTGGTACACTACCCTTCGCGGAACGCTTCTGTGGCTCAATGGCAGAGCATCTCACTCGTAATGAGAAGGTTGTCAGTTCGATTCTGACCAGAAGCTCCAAACTTTAACCGCTCGTTTCTTAATGATTCGAGCGGTTTTGCTTTATTTTTATAACTTTTATTGTGTATTTAGTGTATGTTAATTGATTCAAATAACTTGTGTTTTATAAGGAATTGCCCTAAAAGTTGCCCTTCATCACTTTCCAATAGCTTCCAAATAAGTATTGAACGCAACTTTTTTACTGTTTTCGTTGGCGTGAGAATAGGTTCTAAGGGTGATACTTGTATCTTTATGGCCTAGGATTTGTGACACAGAAACAACGTCCGCTCCATTGGTGATTGCCAAACTAGCAAAGGTGTGTCGCAGTTCGTGGGGATGCAGACCTTCAAAGCCGTACTTCTTTCCGATTTTTTGAAAGTAACTGCTTGCAGAATCCGGGTGCATTGGTTGGCCTGGGTTATTATCCTGGGCAAATACCCATTGCGAAATTCCCCGCCCTGACTGTTCCAGACGATATTGCTTTAATAGGTTCGCTGTTTCCCTTGAAATATAGACTATCCTAGATTTTCCTGATTTTGGCTTGCCTATAAACAGTTTATTTCCGGGCAAATAGCTAACCGATTTACCAACGGTTACAGGCACATTCCCCGATGAACCATCAAAGTCTATATCATTCCACTGGATAGCGCAGACTTCCCCGCGCCTTGCCCCTGATTCGGCCAAAAAGTAAACATAGCATTGCCATTTTAGCGGCTCTTGTTCCATACATTCCAGCAAGCGGCGCAGTTCATCCTCTGTCAAGCTGTGGGGTTCTGTACTCGTTCCTTCATCCTTTTTTTCTTTTGGTAATTCTACTTTGTCCATAGGGTTGACTTGTATTGTTCCTTTCTTATATGCCATCTTAAAAAAGCCTGATAAGATAGCACGAAAACGTTTCATAGTGGTATACTTGACATCAAGCCCTAACAAGAACGCTTCAATTTGTTCACTTGTAACGTCCTCTAGGTTCATTTTCCCAAAGGTTGGATTGATGAACTTGTTAAACGTCCATACATAGCTATCATAGGTTTTCGGTGCAAGAGAGAGGGCTTTTTTGGGTAAAAAGACTTTATCGGCGTACTGTTTGACCGTTAGAATTTTAGCGGCCTGTTCTCGTTCCTTTTGTTCCCGCTCCAATTTCTCTTTCCTTGTCTCAATTTCCCCCGTTTCTAATTGCCTGGTAAGTTCCGCAGCGATTCTATTTAGTTCTCTTTCTCTACTTCTTTTTGTCCAAACATCGGGAATTTTGACGTTTTTGCTCTTTCTTTTGCCTTTATACTTCACTGAAATTTTGTAAATCGTCTCTTTATTTTCTGTCTTTACATGGGTATTGGTAATTGTTGCCATTTTTACCGCTCCATTTTTTGATAATTTTACCCCTCACCTGTTGCAAGGTGGGGGGATTTTGTTTTAATCGGGTGAATCTTCAAGGGCTAACAGTTTAGATGCGTTGATAAGGTATTTTGTGCCGCTCTTGATGTGGGGGATGGTTCCGGCCTTGCAACCTTTACGCAGATAGTCACGACCAAGACCAGACCACGCGGCGGCTTCATTGATTGTTAGAAAAGGCTTGATAGGGGTAAAATCGGGAGCTTCAATCTTTTTGTTCATATGCAGACCTCTTTATTATATATTCTCGACCTAGTATATTTATTTCTCCGTTACTTTTCTTGTCGAGTTTTCATCCTGTAAACAGGCTTTTGTTACTAGACTGCATTATACCATAACTTTTGATAAAATGCAAGCACAAATTTACACCGTTAAACTATGATAAATTGTGCAAAATGGCGAAAAATCAAGTCTGTTTTTTGTGCGATTATAGACTTAAAGGCGAAAAAATAATAAAAGTTATGAAAAATGCTTATCATAAGTCAAGAAATAACAAGATATTGGTTATAAAATTTTCCTTTTATTGGTGAATCAATTCTAAGCGGCCTAGAGCGGCCTAGAATCGTTTCTAATTTCAGATGTACAAATACCCTACCTACCACGCTAAAGGCGAATACAGCTTGATTTAAGAGACGTTTTTTTGATGGAGCGGGATTTTTGCCGTGATAGTGAAGGGGGACACATGGGGGCTACCAGATAAAAGGGAATAAATTACAAAATGTAATGCACCCCCCTATGCTTGACGGAGTAAGGGGGAGCGGGTGCAAGTCGTTCATTCTTGAATATTTCTAATTGCGAATTAAACAGCTCCATGCCCTTCTTTCCTCTCTATCAAAAGTCTATTAAATCTAATCAATTAAAAATTCTATCAAAAGTGCTTGACATTCCCCGTGAAAAGCGTTATAATTTCAATATCAAAAGAAACGATGGTCAGTTGTAATAGATTATAGGAGGTTACAACATGGCAACATATGGTTATTGCAGAGTGTCCACCAAAACACAGAAGATTGATAGGCAGGTCAAGAATATTAGTCAAGCATACCCTGATGCTATTCTTTTCCAAGAAGCCTATACGGGTACGAAGATTGTAGGGCGCAAAGAGTTCAACCGTCTTTTGAAAATCGTTAAGCCGGGTGATACGATTGTGTTTGATAGCGTTTCCCGTATGAGCCGAAATGCCGATGAAGGTACGGCGCAGTACTTCGACCTATACGGCAAGGGCGTTAATCTTGTGTTCTTGAAAGAGCCTTATATCAATACATCCACCTATGACGAACAGCAAGCAGATAAGATTGACCTGTTAGGGACTGACGAAGATATACTCTTAGATGCTATCAACCGCTATTTGCGGCGGCTGGCAGAGAAGCAAATAAGGATTGCATTTGACCAAGCCCAAAAGGAAGTTGACGATTTGCACGTTAGAACGAGTGAAGGTATCAGGGCGGCAAGAGACAAGGGCAGAGTTATCGGCGGAGCGGCGCACAAAAGCAAGACATTGAATATCAAGGGGAAAGAAGAAAAGAAAGCCGAAATCAAAAAGAAATCTAAGAGTTTCGGCGGCTCCATGACTGACAAGGATTTAATTAAGGTCATTGGAATAGCGAATAACACATATTACAAGTACAAGCGGGAAGTCGCAGAGGAATTACAGGCAGAACAGAACAGAGCATAATAAAAAGGGCTGGCGGGTTTAATCCGCTGGCCCTTCTTTTGTGCCTGTTTAATTTACAGAATATTACAATTATCTATCTGCTGTACCTGGTTCGGGTTCATCCGCTCCATTCTCTGTTGTTGCAGTAGCTTTATTTCCCTGTTCCCGCTCTATCCGTTCATCAATGGCCTGTATTATATAAGCGTTCGTACTCTGTCCCTGTTCTTTAGCGTGAATTTGTATTACTTCCTTTTGACCTTTAGACACTCTGATTTTAATTTCATCATAGTTAGCTTGCATATATTTCTTTACTGCTTTTTGTTGAGCTTTTGAAACTGGCATAGTGATTCCTCACATTCTAACGGGTACAATAGATAAACTGCACAAAATAACACTAAAAAGTTTGTTGAATCCGTCAATAGATATATCGGGTACAATAGAGTTATAATATCTCATATGAAGAAAGGAAGTACTAGAACATGGCAAACAACCTGAAACCCTACAAGGTGACATTCAAGACCAAGAGCGGTATCTTTTGCGCCAACGTTGCAATGGCAGAGAGCAAGCAGGCAGTTGAAACCTACTACACTGGCAAATATGGGTGGTGTGCCATCAACGACTGCAAGCCCTACGAACTGGAAACCGCACAGCGTAAGGGGATGCCCATTAAGACCATCAACTGATAGAGCAGACCATACCCCCGGCGAAAGCTGGGGGATATGGTTTAACCCTTGTCAATTCTACCACAACAACAAGTTAAAATCAATTATAAAAGGTGGTGAAAAGATATGATTCCATTCCAGAAAATCAACGAGGCAAGCAAGACAACCGGCCTTAGTTTGAGCTATCTCCGTAAGGGGTGCAAAGACGGGACGGTGCCGCATATCAAAAGCGGCAAGGTCTATCTTATCAATGTTCCCGCGCTTTTGGAGATGCTGGACAAGCAGAGCAAGGAACAGTAAACCCCCACTCATTTTGAAAGAAGGTGAGACTATGGCAGACAACGTGGAGCGGAGATTCTTTCAAGACCGATACAACGATTTGAAGGTTTGGGAAGTTGTGAAGCTGTCACATGGCTACTATTTGCGGCAGTATATCAACGGCGTTCAATTCGGCAGAGGTAGCAGGCGGCGCAAAAGCGACATTGCAGACATCGGGATTTTCGACTTTGAGGAATTGAAAGACTTCCAGCCCCGGCCACAGATCGGGTGAAAAAGCCCCTTGTGTGAGCGGGCAAGCAGAAACACAAAGGGCAGCACCTACCACAAAGGAAGGATAAGCTAATTATATGCCTATCCGCTCCATACGTCAAGAAAGAGATAGGATATGAAGAATAGTTTTGTTGTGTATAACGAGATTGAACAGCAAACCGCTATGCTGGACGATGCTCAATTAGGGCAGTTGTTCCGGGCGATGGTTCGCTATAATCAGGGCAAAGAGCCGGACATTGCAGACCCGCTTGTATGCGTGGCGTTTGGATTCATCAAAACCACGATGGACAGAGACCGGGCGAAGTATGAGGAAACGTGTGCTAAACGCAAGGTTGCAGGAGCAAAGGGCGGCAGACCCAAAAAGAACCAGACCGCAGAGAGCGGCGAATATCCCCCCGCCAAAGGCGGCGATTTTTTCAGCGAAAAGCAAAAGGTTTTTTCAAAACCTGATAATGTCCCTGTCAATGTCAATGAACATGATAATGTTCCTGTAAATGTCTCTGTCCCTGTCTCTGTCTATGACAGTCAGGACGAACAAGACGGGCAGACCGTTGACTGTGACCGTGACTGTTGCGAGAGGGATTATCAAGATGTTTTGAACTATGCCACAAAGAAAGTTGGTTATTCCTTCACAAATAAGCAGAAAAAGCAACTGAAACGGTGGTGTTCCATATTCCCCTTCGATGTTGTAATCATGGCGTTTGACCGCTCCATGCTGTATAACGCTCGTTCTGTTTCCTATACCTACCAGATTTTAGAGGAATGGCAGAACATGGGATTGAAAGACTATGAACAAGTATCGGCCTATGTTGCGGAACGGGAAGGGGGTGAATCGGCTTGAATGGTGCGTTGTATCGCTTGATTTGTGGCGGCGTGTTAGTCGGTTCGTGCGCTGTTGTCTGCTGGAAATGGGACGCTATCACGGCAATGTCAGCGAACTATTACAATTCGCTGTCGGTTGTCTTTTTGGGCGTGGTTGTAGCGTCTATTTTGGGTATCATCCTTCCTGCACGATGGGCGGAGCCGTTACAGTGCGTTGTTTTAATCCTGTGTATGGCTTGCGCGACAACAACTGTTCTCGGAATTATCCCTTGATAATTTCCATAAAGCGGGAAAAACAACCTAAAAAGTGGCTGAAAATTTTGTTTTTTACCGTGTGAAAATCGTTTGTCAAGGCTAAGAGGGGTGTTTTCCAACGTTGAAAATCCCTTGAAAACTGTTTGCCAACTGGCGATTTTCAAGCAGAATTTACCCGAAAAACTGTGATTTCCCCCTATTCCGGCCTGTTTCATCGACAAACCGGAGTAGGGGAGGGGAGGTTTACATTATGTTTAGCAATCGAAATGTTTTTGAATCCATTCTGTCTGTCTTTTCACTCTCTGTTGGGGCTGTGGCGATTGCCTTTTGCTCTGGCCCTCTGGTTCTGATTTGCGGCGTTGTCCTGTTCCTGTTGGGTGTAATGGGGCTGATTTTCGGGAATTGGTGAGCCTATGAACGGGTACGATGAAATTCAGGCAAAGATTGACGCAGTAGGCGATTTGTTACAAGCCTATTCCGCTGAAATCGTCTGCTGTGTCCCTCTGTTTATCCTGTTCGTGCTGGGTGCGAATAGTGCGCCTATATGGGCCTATATCTTGACGGTGCTGCTATTGGTGGTGCTGGTTATCGTATGTAATCCGTTCTCCGTCTTAAATGGTTTTCTTGCTCCACAGTCAAGGAAGTTTCTTTCTGTTGGAATTGTAGTCGCTGTGTTAGCTGTGATTTTCCCGTGGTTATCCCTCTATGCTAGGGCTTGTCTGTTGCTGTTAGCGGCTGGTTTAATCGTCCTTGCAGTCTGGAAACGGAAAGCATGGCTATCAAACTGGCAAGTAATGCAATCCCCCGAAGTAGATTCTACGTTGTCACACTTAAAGCATGGCGGCGAATTTGCGGCGAGTAAGTATTGGGAAAAACAAGGTATGCAAGAAACAAGAGCGTTACTTCACCAAGCGTTAGGTGTGGAATGTAATGAAGTGGAGATAGAGCGCACATACAAAGCAATTTTTTTCCTTGCTTTTCTATCGGGTCAGAAAAAGAGCAAGCAACAGGTCAAAAAGCTAAAGGCACAGGTCAAGCAGAAGGACGAAACCATAGCAGCCCAAAAGCAAGAATTGTACACAATTAGAAAACAAGATGTTGAAATTCTGCAACTAAGACAAGACAATAGCAACCTTGAATACAAGGTGCAATCCCTGATGCAATCCAAAGCACAGGCAGAGAACAGGGCAAAAGCCCTAGAGGAACAAGTACAAGACCTGTCATTAACACAGGAAGAAAGAGATGCCGCTATTGTGGCCTTTATAGACGCTGGAGAAGGTAACTATAAAGAAGCTGGGTTAAGGTACGGCTTGACGAAAAACGGCGCAGTAGCGGCGTATAGACGCGCCAAACAAGCAACTACGAAACAAGAACCAGAAAAGGAGCAAGACAATGAAAGTAACAATTAAGGAAATGCAGCACCATGTTTTCCCCGTGGGATTTTGGGGAGTGTTTGACTTTTGGGATTGTAGCGGCACGGTCAACGGTAAGTTCTTTGATGCGGTCTTTGATTCCGCCGATGGACGGTTGACCATCCCCAAAGGGTACAATCTGGGCCTGACCACCGAAGAACTGTATCGGTTGGTAGCGATTGTCCGAAACAAGTTCCAAGCGGCGGCGTACGGGGTGAAAGGGTAATTTCATAAGTTTATTTATGAAAAAACATTCAGGAAAACATATAAATTCAAAGAAAATTAAAACTTTTTCAGGAAAAATACTTGACAAACGTTCTATTATGTGGTATAATTAACCATAATTGAATAGGACGTATCAGAGAGCTTTTTTGATAAGATGAAGCGAAGAATGGTATGGGTTTGTGTATGAATGGGTATGGTTTCGAGCGGTGAAAGCTCTATAAGTGATAGGCTTGTGGTACATATCTTTTCGGGGTATGTGTCGCAAGCCTTTTTAATTTGCTAACAAGCCGTAGAATGGCCTACAAGCGATTTTGCGGCAAGGGGTACATCTATATTCTATTCAGCCTGAAACGCGACACAGAGCCGCACAGAGAGCGAGAGAGCAAGCAAAACAGCAAAGACAGAAAGCAGGGTGTAATAATGCAAGAAACGAAAAACAAGAAACTAACGATTGTCTATTCCATGCAGTTAGCGGGATATTTGATGATGAGGGGATTTAGGTTGGTGAGAAATTCACCGGATAGAAAAAACCCAAGTTACAACGTCTTTCTATTCCGTGAAAGCGATATGTTATTAGATGCCATTGACGAATACCAAACCAAATATTACAAGCTAGGCAATAGCAACCAGCCCGAAATACTGGCTCAATACTTTAAGTAAATGAGGGATGCAAAATGGTCACTTATCATGGGTTGCAATTACAGGGGGAGAAAGTAGATGTTTATTCTTCTCCTCTTGCGAAAAAACTGTTAGAAAAAGGATACACAATTTTAGAGGTGAGAAAGAATCCGCAAAACCCAAGCAAACAAATTTATACCTTCTTTTACAATCCGCGAACACGATTAAAGATTGAAATACAGAACTACCAGAAACATTGTGAAAGTTCAAAAAACAGTCAAGAATAAGGAGAAATCGAAATGTATCAAGAAGAAAAGTATATGTCAGAAGTTGTTAAAGAAGAATATCGTAATTGGCCATTAGGAAGTATGATAATTTTTGACGCAGATACAAATTGTGGCAAAACATCATTTGTCTATGACAAGCTAATTCCATACTTAGAGGAAGAACAGCAAACTTTACTTTATTTAAGCAATCGGATTAAACTAAAAGACAAACTTAAATTGAGAACCAACAACCGCACAGGCGTTAAGGTTATGCTTTATCAGGAACTGCAAGAAATGTTAAAATATAAGAAGGAACCGCAACATTATGATTATATCGTAGTTGATGAAGTTCACTATTTTTATGCTGATGTTTCATTCAATCGCTATACACGATTAGCCTGGGAGTATATCACGCGGCAAACTGGAAGCACCATTATTTTTATGTCAGCGACAGCAAGCGACCTTTTTAGTATGCTCATAGAAAACTTTGATATTCCAAAAGAGAATATTTATCAACTGAAAAAAGCACATAGCCAAGTTGACAAAATTTATTTCTATCATGACAAAAGAAGGAAGAAAGGCGAAAAAAAGCAAAGAGTATTGACAGCAATTATTGATGATATTCTTGAAAACAGTGCAGATGAAAAAATTCTTGTATTTCTGAAATCTATATCAGATTTAGATGATATGCACAAGATTTATGGCAAAAATGCAACCTATTATTGCAGCAAGACAAGAAAACAAGGGTACAGAGATGAAGATTGCATAACCGGAAACGAAGAAATGAAAGGGCGGCTGCTATTCACGACAACGGCCTTAGACAACGGGATAGATATTAAGGATGAGCGGCTGAAACATATTTTCGTAGAACTGTTTGAAATTGATACGGTTGTGCAAGCTATTGGACGCAAAAGGCCATTAAACGAAAATGACACCTACAACCTTTATTTTTTGGAGCCTACCCAACAAGCAATTCACGGATTTAGAAGGAATTGCGAAAAACAGTTAGAACCAGCCGAAATATTCCGTGTAGATAGAGAAGAATTTGATTTAGTATATGCACCTAAAATCACAGAAATAATGGCGGAAAACAGAATACTTTACATGGAATACGATGAAGAAAGTGGGAAATATAAAACAGAAATATACGGGGTAGCATATCGGAAATACAGAAAAGATTTGAGTTTCATTCAGCGTGTTCTAGCGACATCTTACAAAACCGTATTGTATTCTCGTTTGGGGGAGGAACTTAAAAGCAAAGAAGCAAAACTAGAAATATCCGAAAAGAAAGAAAAGCGGTTTGAGCAATTTCTATCTGATAATGTGGGAGTAAAAATCTTTGATGAGCGGAAAGAGGAAGTCAGAGAGGCTTTTAGAGAGTGCGGCTTAGAAGCTCCAACAATGGGACTAAACAAGTTAAACGACCTTCTACAACAGGCAAATTATTCCTATGTGATTAAACGCAGCGACAAGAAAGAGGGAGAGAGGAAAGGCGGTAAGCATGGTAAAAGATGGTGGACAATAGAGCGCACAGAGAGCATAGCTTGACAGTGGTTCCAAAATGTGGTTCCAAAGTGGTTCCGGTTGAAACAATAATACTATATATGTAATCCATCGTTTTGGAACCAATTTAAGTTATTTGAGGTATGCTTACTGTTAGAGTTGGCTTACTATTAGAGATAGGACAACTATACTTCTTTTTGGGTAGACCAGGGAACAAATATATGCTGTTTAATGACCGGACATAACCCTTTAATGGGTTATGCTCCGGTGACAAGCCGAATATTGTCAAATATGCGGCGCAGTCGTTTCTTGCTCTTACCCTATAACTTAAATAGATATGCTTACTATTGGCGCTTACTTAATTTGCTCTTTTTAGTCGCAAAATAAGACGCGCATTATTCACTTAATGTTAAAATAAGTTCTATAAGATAAGGAAATTGAGAGGATATGTGAACTTATTGGCCCGACATACGGCCATCACTTTATGGTGCTGGCCTAGTCGTGCGTTTCCATATTTTAATTAAAGCTGGGTATGAGAGAATTAAATTGTTTGGTATTGGGGGGCGTAGTATTCCAGCCGCTCAACCGCTCCATAAAACAGAAAGAAGGTGACTAGATGCGGCAAAAGAAACAAAACGGATATACCATTGAGCAACAATGCGATATTATGGATAGGCTATATTCCTATAAATTCCATCGGTACAAAGGCGAAATTTCAAACCGTGAAAAATTAGCAAATTATATTAATTCGCTGAAATGTGGGACAAGATTCACTCACTATCAAATGGCGCGGGGTAGTGGCCTGACTACTAAGCAAGTTACTAATGCAAAGCGCCATTGGGTGATTCGGGACGCTCTTAAAATGATGCAGATTGACCCTGACAACGTTTATAAAGGGTACGAGCGGTTTTAATTATTTTCGGTTAAATATTCGGAGAGGATAACAAAATGCCGATAGTATCCATATTTTGGTTATTTTATTGGTGAAATATTCGGTTTTCGGTTGTTTTCGGTGCTAACTTATTATAACCTTGTATATCTTCTTTCCCTATTATTCCCTATTCACTAAATCCGCTCGAATAGTTATCAATTCATCCATTCAATCAACAATTCACACCATAAAGGAGTTAAAAAATGAGCAAAACAAAAAAGAAACGCAGAAATACAAAGAGAAAGAATCAGCCGGTTACACGGCGGCAAGTAACAAAGACACAGAGCAAACCGGCAAAGAATACTAATTCCCCTATTCCGCAAAGTCTATTAAATACTGTGAGTGATTCAACTGTACAGGATTCCATTGAAATTTTGAACTTGCTAAATGAATTGAATTATGGAAATGATGGAGGCTTGCAAGAAAACAGCGATAGGATATACAGGCTCTATAATGTTCCTGGCCCTCATTTGTGGAAATCACGTTTTATCAATGCTGTTTTGAAAAACATGGGCGAAAAAGCGGGGGTTTCAGACAAACGACAACAGGAAATCATTGATAGATTTAACGCTATCAAAACACAAAACCCTAAAGCTGGCAGCACTATCGAAACAATTAGAAATGCCATATTCATAGATGAAGATGCGGCGTATAATGATTTACCAAGTGAACAGGTAAAGAAAATAATGAAATTTATTCCGCTTGATTCCGTTGATGATGTAACTTTTTACCACGGGACATCGTATGAAAACTATTTACAGATTAAGGAAGATGGATTTATCAGGCGCACACATTACGAAGATTATACAAACAAAAAGAGTAAAACCCGTGAAAAATATTTCAAAGGCCATACGGGTTATGTGTTCCTATCAGATTCCATTGATAAACCGTTGTCTTTTAGTTTTGGCGGGTTCAGAACCGCCTTGCTAGATTATAATGATGAAATAGTAATGGCAAACGACTATTTTTCAAGGCAAACAGGAACAAAATTAAACAAAAATAACATTGGTGTAATATTTGAATTTCAGCCAAGAGGTTATAATGTTTCCTATGCTGTTTCAGAATCGGATTTTGTGGTTGACTGTGATATTCCATTTACAGATATAGGCAATGTGAGGTTCCTTTACGCAGACAATAATTTCCAGATAAAAGAAATCACGGAGCAAGAAATTGAAGAAAGAGGGATTGAATAATGATTTATGTGATTGGCGATATTCACGGGCGGTTAGATTTATTTGAGCGGATGCTAGATTTAATCAGCCTGAAAGAAGATGATACACTTTATATTTTGGGCGATTGCGTAGACCGTGGCGGCGGTATAGCTGTACTTCAAAGAATTATGGAGTTGCAAAAGAAATACAACGTCAAGATGCTGTTAGGAAATCACGAAAAATTATTCCTTCTTTGTACGGATTTACATATCAATGACACAGAATTTCTAAACGTAATTGAACAAAGAAACAAATACCAAAAAGAAGCGGAGAGCCTAAAACGAAGTGAAGACACAGCGAAAGCGGCTAAAGACAGCGCGGCTAATAATTCAATGTGGGCTTTATTGCAGACCTGGGGAGCGGTGCAATATGCTATGCAGCGGTTGAAAGCGACACAGGCGGCGAATGAGATGATAGAAAAAGAAGTAAATTCGGTTATGGCAATGAATCATTCATACTTGTTTGACAACTGGGAGACGTTAAATGAATATGAATCCTTACCAGTAGGCAAAAGAAGGGCTATTAAAACCTTCTTATCCGGCCTTCCCTATACGGCGAAAGTGCAGATAGGGGATAAGTGTTATTTATTGGTTCATGGCGGGCTATACGCAGGAGATAACCCGGATGCCATGTATTATCCGCGAGATGAATTTTTTATGCAGCCGGTAGACAAAGAACTGCTTGCTAAACATGGATGCCCCGAAGATACAACGGTTATTTTCGGCCATACGACAACAAGAGATTTGAATATTTGGACGAACCACGTCTATAAAGTCCCTGGTTCCATCTGGTATGATGAGGAGTACAAAGACAAAATAGGGATTGATTGCGGTGCTTCATATCCTAACGGGCAATTAGCCTGTTTGCGGCTGGATGATATGCAAGAGTTTTATGTCAGAAATGAGGACAGGTTTATCACGCCTCTTGAAAAGGTGAATCAATTCTTTTCTGATACGCGGCAATTTTGGGATGATGAATCGGCGGTATAAAGAGATGAAGCAGGCAATTCTGAAAAGTTGCCCCAAAAGTCGCCCAAATGACGCTAAAATGTTCTATAATACGAATTTGTAAAATATAACATTCTAATAGT